>JBAQVA010000212.1:0-25908 GCA_049297835.1 Propionibacterium sp. | reverse complement strand
GATCTGCCCTGCGGCTCGGTTCGTCGTGCCCGCCTGAGGCAGACTGGTCCGCCCGGTCGTGTCCGGGCTGCGCCGGCCAGGCCGGCGGCGGGAATGCCGACGGATCGACCTCACCGGAAGCCGGACGCTCCTGGTGGGGCTGCTCCCAGCCCGGGTGCTGCGATGCCTGGGCAGCTGCGGGATCCGGGCGCGCCGCACGGCGCTCGTCACCGCGCCGGCCACCACCGCCGGACAGCAGGGCACGTGCCTGGCTGGCCACCGGTGCCTCACCGAGGATCTCGTAGCGGGTGGCCATCACCTGGGTGGCGGAGGTGAAGTCACGACGCCCCCCGGTCATGGCGTAGCCGATCGAGGAGGTGATCAGGTTGGCGAGGATGAAGATGGCGACCGCCCCGAACAGTGCGAGCGAGAGGCTCACCGAGGGGACCAGCAGCTTCACGAACAGGGCCGCCAGAACTCCCCAGGTGACTCCGCTCATGACGGCGGTGAGGATCACCTTCGCCCAGTTCAGGCCACCGGTGATGCGCTCGATGCTCTTCAGGTCGGTGCCGACGATCGACAGATTGTTCACCGGGAATCGCTGGTCGGCGAGGTAGTCGACGGCGTGCTGGGCGTCGTCGTAGGAGTCGTAGATCGCGATGGACACGGGTTGGTGCAGGCTGAAGCGCTGTGCAGCGCGCCCGGCTTGCGCGCTGCCCTGGGGACCGAAGAAAGACATGGCACGCTCCTGTGGCCGAACGGAAGATCGCACATGCGATCATCGCCTCAAGCCTAACCGGCCCCGCAGACACCCCGTCCACAGATCACTCTCAGCGTGAACTGATCGCCTCATGGAAGGCGAGCGTGCGCCGGGCCGTCTCCACGTGCAGGTTCTCGATCATCTTCCCGTGGAAGGTGACCACACCCTCGTGGCGGGCCAGCGCCGCGTCGAAGGTGTCGATCAGCTCGCGCGCCTGCTCGACCTCACTGTCCGTGGGCGCCCAGATCCGATTCGCGACGTCCACCTGATTGGGGTGGATGAGGGTCTTCCCGTCGAACCCGAGATCGCGTCCGGACAGGCACTCCTGCTCGAAGCCCTGCGGATCGTGGACGTCGTTGTAGACGCCGTCGAGCACGACCTTGTCATGGGCGCGCGCGGCGCACAGGGCCGCGGACAGCGCGAAGGTCAGCGGCCCGCGTCCGGCGACCGGGCGCGCCCGCAGCTCGGCGAGCAGGTCGTTGGTGCCCAGCACCACGACCTCGAGCCGCGGCGAGGCAGCACAGATCTGGTCCGCGTCGAGGATCGCCCGGGGAGTCTCCAGCATCGCCCACAGCCTGGTGGCCGAGGGGGCGCCGAGCTCCTCCATCCGGGCCGACAGCGCGCGGACCTGCTGCGCGCTGTCCACCTTCGGCACCACGACGGCGTCGGGACCGGCCGCGCAGACCGCGGCCAAGTCGTCGTCGTGCCAGCTCGTGCCCACCGAGTTCACCCGCACGGCGACCTCGCGGTGGCCGTAGCCGCCGGCCTTCACGGCATCGCAGGCCGATGCCCGGGCGGCGGCCTTCGCATCGGGCGCCACGGCGTCCTCCAGGTCGAGGATCACGCCGTCGCAGTCCAGGGTCCTGGCCTTCGCCAGGGCCCGGGAATTCGCGGCAGGCATGTACAGCACGGATCGACGGGGACGCAGACTCATGCCCCCACGCTAGTGCCCCGCGCAGGCTGCGCGTCGGGGCAGCTCCCCACAGGTAGTCTTTGCACGTGAGTCCCAATTCCCCTTCAGTCTTCCTCTCCCGGCTCCAGGGACTACCCGTTCTCGACGCCTCGGGCGACCAGGTCGGCAAGGTCCGTGACTTCGTCAGTCAGATCCGCGTACCGGGACGATCGCCGAAGGTGAAGGGCGTTGTCGTCGAGCTGTTGGCAGCCCGGCGCATCTTCGTCCCGATGGCTCGGGTGTACAGCCTCGACGCCAACCAGGTGAGCCTTTCGGGAGTCATCGACGCCCGCAGATTCGTGCAGCGCGATACCGAGACCCTGGTCTACGACGACCTCTTCGACCGGGCGGTGACCGCGCCCGACGGCAAGCCGGCGACCATCTTCGACGTCGCCATGCGCCAGGTGCACGTGCGTCAGTGGGAGATCCACGAGGTGGCGCTGCGCGAGTCGCTGCCCAAGCGCCCGTTCAGCTTCACCTCCCGCAAGGGAGCGGTGCACACCGTCCACTGGTCGCAGATCGCCGCATCGGTGGCCGCCGCCGAACAGGCCACCGACCAGAAGGTCGCCCAGCTGGTCGACATGCGCCCCGCCGATGTCGCCCGCGAGCTGCACGACATGGAGCCCGACCGGCGCGCCGAGGTGGCCCAGGCACTCGCCGACGAGCAGCTCGCCGATGCCTTCCAGGAGCTGCCGGAGGACGAGCAGGTCTCACTGCTGTCCTCCCTGGAGGTGGAGCGCGCGGCCGATGTGCTGGAGGAGATGGACCCCGACGACGCCGCCGATCTCATCGGCGACCTGCCCGAGGAGATCGCCGAGGACCTCCTGCAGCGGATGGAACCGGAGGACGCCGCCGACGTGCGGAGCCTGATGCAGTACGAGGAACTCACCGCGGGCGGCATGATGACCCCCGAGCCGGTGATCCTCGCCCCCGATGCGACGATCGCCGATGCGCTGGCGAAGGTCTGCAATCCCGATGTGACGCCCTCCACCGCCTCGATGGTCTTCATCACCCGCACGCCCACCGACACGCCGTCGGGGCGTTATCTGGGCGCTGTGCACATCCAGCGGCTGCTGCGCGAACCGCCCAGCGTGATGGCCGCCACGGTGATCGACACGACGCTGCCCACCCTGAACCCCGAGGACGACCTGTCCAGGGTCAGCCGCTTCTTCGCCACCTACAACCTCGTCATCGCACCGGTCGTCAACAGCGCTGGCCAGCTCATCGGCGCGGTGACCGTCGACGACGTCCTGGACCACATGCTGCCCGATGACTGGCGCGGCGACCAGATGGACGGGATCGACCAGGCTGCGGACGGCACGCACACGCTGCAGGCCAGTCCCTCGGCGGCCCCCGCACAGCCAACCAAGACGCAGGAGGTGCGCTGATCGTGGACAACACTCGGGCCGAGGAGAGGCTCAGCACTCCCGGGAAGCGCTCGCGCCTGTCCCACCTCCCGCACGTCACCGTGAACCGGGAGAGCTTCGGGCAGTTCGCGGAGTACATCGCGCGGTTCATGGGCTCCCCCATCTTCATCCTGTGGATGACGGTCTTCGTGGTGACCTGGATCACCCTCAACGTGATCGGCAACTGGAACCACTGGGATCCCTACCCCTTCATCCTGCTCAACCTGGCGTTCTCGACACAGGCCTCCTACTCGGCGCCGCTGATCCTGCTGGCCCAGAACCGCCAGGAGGCCCGCGACAAGTTGAGCCTCGAGGACGACCGCCGGGTCGCCGCCCAGTCACGCGCCGACATGGACTTCCTGGCGCGCGAGGTCGCATCGCTGCGGGCCAGCGTCGGCGAGGTCGCCACCCGCGACTTCGTCCGCTCCGAGCTGCGCGACCAGCTCGAGGAGCTGTTCATCGAGCTCGAGCACGGTGGCGACGGCGACGACAAGGAACAGACGCAGACGCCGACCAAGGTCTGAACCCCGCAAGATCGGGGTGCGGACGGGTCCGTCGCGGCGGCGATGAGACGGACTTGAAATCTGGTCCCGCGGTGACGTAAACACGGTGCCATGAGCGAAGCCGAGAATCCCCTGCTGCCTGCCATCCGGACGGCACTGCACACCGTCCAGGATCCGGAGATCCGCAGGCCGATCACCGACCTGGGGATGGTCGACCGAATCAGCCTCGACAGCGAGGGAATCGCCACGGTGAAGATCCTTCTCACCGTCGCCGGCTGCCCCCTGCACACCACGATCCGGGCGGACGTGGAGCGGGCCCTGGGCCAGGTGGACGGCGTCACCGGTGTCGTCGTCGAGCTGGGTGTGATGACCGACGAGCAGCGCGAGGCGATGCGCATGAGCCTGCGCGGCGGCGAGCCCGAGCACCAGATCTCCTTCGCCCAGCCGGGCAATCTCACCCATGTCCTCGCCATCGCCTCCGGCAAGGGTGGGGTGGGCAAGAGCTCGGTCACCGTCAACCTGGCGCTCGCGCTGGCGCAGCAGGGTCTGTCCGTCGGGCTGCTCGACGCGGACATCTACGGCCACTCGGTGCCCGACATGCTCGGTCTCGAGGATGCCCATCCGACGATGGTCGACGACATGATCATGCCGGTCCCGACCCTCGGGATCAGCGTCATCTCGATGGGCATGCTCAAGGAGTCCCGCGACCAGGTGATCGCCTGGCGCGGTCCGATCCTCGACCGGGCGCTCACCCAGTTGCTGGCCGACGTCTACTGGGGCGATCTCGACTGGTTCCTCGTCGACCTGCCGCCCGGCACCGGCGACGTCGCGATGTCCCTGGGCCAGAAGCTGCCCGACGCCGATGTCATCGTCGTCACCACGCCGCAGGCCAATGTCGCCGAGGTGAGCGAGCGGGCCGGCACCATGGCGAACATGCTGCACCAGCATGTCATCGGGGTCGTGGAGAACATGAGCTGGCTGGAGACCGACTGCCCCGAGTGCGGCCATTCGCACCGGGTGGAGTTCTTCGGCGCCGGTGGCGGCGCACAGACCTCCGCCAAGCTCAGCGAGCGGATCGGCCGCCGGGTGCCCCTGATGGCGCAGATCCCGATGGACGCGGCAGTGAGCTCCGGTGGGGAGAACGGCGACCCGATCGTGCTTGCCGCCCCTGAGCACCCCAGCGCCAAGGCCATCATCGAGCTCGCCCAGCAGCTGGCCGCCACCCCGCGTGGCCTGGCCGGACGCTCACTCAACCTGTCCGTCGGCTGACGGCTGAGGGCGGGGGCGTCACCGGCACGCACGGTCGTCCTCGTCCGGGGCTCGCCCCTGCCCGGGCTCGAGGCGATGACCCGGTGTCCGCACAGGGGCTCTGTGCGTCCACGGGTTCGGTGTGTCCGGGTTCCCCTGCACTCCGACGGGACGTGCGCCGAGGCGGCGCACCGGCCGATCGGCTCAGGTGGCGTCCAGGTCGAAGCAGACGCCGTAGCGCTTCCGCATCACTGCCGATGCGGTGACGGGCTGATCCTGTTCGTCCAGCGGGGTCCGCGCGCTCTGGTTGAGACCCTGGGTGGCCACCTCGGCATCCTGGGTGGCCGCGTTGAGATCGGACTTCACGGTGTCGAGCTCGCGCTCGATGTCGTTGATGTCCTCCTGGAAGCCGTCGATCACGTGTTTCTGCACAAAGGTCCTCGGATTGAGGTCCTGCAGGGTGAGGTCCTGGTACTCCGGACCCAGCTCGTCCTTGAGCTGGTGCGTCGCGTCGTTCGCGACCCGGCGCAGGTAGTAGACGACCCGAGCCGCCTTGCGGCTGAACTCGGGAATGCGCTCGGGTCCGAACATGACCACGGCCAGCGCCACGAGGATGATGAACTCTCCAGCGTTGATGCCGAATATCAGGGGAACCACGGCTCAAGGCTAGCCGCCCGGACCCCCGATCCCGAAGTGACCTGCGCAGTGGCCGCGTCAGCTGAGATCTGCGGCGTCCAGGATCGTGGCGAATTCCTCGGCCAGCTCGGTCGGTGCCGCGCTGAGCGGGGCCCGGCAGTGACCGACCGGCAGGCCCTGGTGGGCCAGTCCCGCCTTCACCATGAGACAGCCCTGGGTGGCGAAGACGCCGGTGAAGACGGGGAGCAGCGCGCGGTGCAGACGCAGCGCCTCGGCATTGTTCCCGGCGAGGAAGGCCTCGATCATCCGCTTCACCGGGCGGCCGGTGAAGTGCGTCGAGGTGCCCACCACGCCGACGCCGCCGATCGCCAGCAGCGGCAGGGTGATCGCGTCGTCGCCGGAATAGAAGTCGAGATCGGTCGCCGCCATCACCTGCGAGGAGGCGTCCAGGTCCTTCTTGGCATCCTTGACGGCCCGGATCCGGGGATGCTGGGCCAGCGTCAGCAGCGAGGCGGTGTCGATGGCGCGTCCGGTGCGGTGCGGGATGTCGTAGAGCGCGACCGGCAGCTGGGTGGCATCGGCCACCGCCACGAAGTGGTCGACGATGCCCTGCTGGGGCGGCAACGAGTAGTACGGCGTCACGACCAGCAGGCCGTCCGCGCCGGCCTGCTCGGCCTGACGGGCCAGCTCGATGCTGTGCGCGGTGTCGTTGGTGCCGACGCCCGCCACGATGTTCGCGCGGTCCCCCACCTCGGAGACGACGGCGCCCAGCAGCTCGCGCTTCTCCGCATCGCTCGTGGTGGGCGACTCCCCGGTGGTCCCCGAGATGACCAGGCCGTCATTGCCCAGGTCGTCCACCAGATGTGCCGCCAACCTGCGAACAGTGGGAAGGTCCAGCTTGCCCTGCTCGTCGAAGGGCGTGACCATCGCCGTCAACATTCGCCCGAAAACCGGCTTGCCCATGATTCTCTCCCTGTGTGTGCCGTCCACTACTCGCACCATCGTAGAGACCGGGAAGGCTAGGCTTGGCACGTGACAACGCCGCGCAGCCCCAAGAATGCACCTGTTGAGGTCCTGGATGCTCGATCCCTGGCATTCGCCGAGGACTTCATCGTGAGCTCCGAGGCCGTGCGCGAGGCGCGCGAGCAGGCAGTCGTGCTGCAGGCGCCGGCGATCAGCGGCGGCACCGCCGCGGTGCTCACCCTGCTGAGCAGGGCGATCCGGGCGAACGCGGTGGTCGAGGTCGGTACCGGCACCGGGGAGTCCGGGCTGGCCTTCTTCGAGGGCATGGGCGCTGAGGGCGTCCTGACCTCGATCGACTCCCAGGCCCAGTGGCAGTTGGAGGCCCGCAAGGCCTTCCTCGCCCAGTCGATCCCGACCCGGCGCTTCCGGCTCATCCCGGGCAGTCCCCTCGACATCCTCAACAATCTGCGCGACGGCGCCTACGACATCGTCTTCATCAACGGCGACAAGCTGGAATTCGTCGAGTATCTTGCCCAGGCACTCAGGCTGCTGCGCCACGGCGGCCTGGTGGTCCTCAACAATGCGCTGTGGCGCAATGAGGTCGCCGATCCGGCGAACGAGGACGACGAGACCGTCATCATTCGCGAGGCCCTGCAGTCGGTGCTCGACACCGAAGAATTCACCAGCGCGCTGGTCCCGCTCGGCGAAGGAATTCTGGTCGCAGTCCGGCAGTGACCTCCCGGGCCCCGGCGGCCCGGAGCTCCCCGTCCGGCGGGTCGTCGGGAACGGCGGGAGCCCGCCGTTCCCGACGCCTTCAGAAGGTGGTCGGCCCGATGTTCGGCTTCTTGGCGGAAGTCTCGGCGGTCACCAGGAAGTCCTTCGGCACGGCCGTCACGCCACCCGCGCTCACCGTGAGACCGCGCTGACGGTCCTCCTCGTGGTCGACGCCGATCGAGACCCCGTCGGCGACCACGGCGCCCTTGTCGAGGATGACATCGCGCAGCGTGCAGTTCTGCCCGACCGAGGCATTGTGCATGAGCACACAGCGGTCCAGCGAGGAGCCCTTCTCCACCCGCACCTTGGGGCTGAGCACGGAGTGGTCCACGTCCCCTCCCGAGATGACGCAGCCGGCAGCCACCAGGGAGCTCTCGGCGGTGCCGTGCAGGGTGAACTTGGCGCCGGGCGCCTGGACGGTGTCGGCCCAGATGGGCCAGCGCTCGTTGTAGAGGTTGAACTCCGGAACCACCTTCACCAGGTCCATGTGCGCCTCGTGGAAGGCGTCCAGCGTCCCGACGTCGCGCCAGTAGTCACGGTCCTGCTCGGTGGCGCCGGGCACCTCGTTGTCCTTGAAGTCGTAGACCAGTGCATCCGAGGCGCTCACGAAGGAGGGCACGATGTTCCCACCCATGTCGTGCTTGGACTCGGCCTCTCTCGCGTCCTGCTCGAGGACCTCGACGAGCGCCTTGCGGGTGAAGATGTAGTTGCCCATCGAGGCCAGCGAGCGGTCCGGCGCGTCAGGCAGCCCCGGCGGATCCTCCGGCTTCTCCAGGAAGCCCCTGATCTTTCCTCCGGGGGCCGCATCGATGATCCCGAAACCGGAGGCCTCCGAGCGCGGCACCCGGATCCCGGCGACCGTCGCGTCGACGCCCGAGTCGATGTGCGCCTCCAGCATCTGGCGTACGTCCATCCGGTAGATGTTGTCCGCCCCGAAGACGACGATGTAGTCGGGGTCGGCGTCGTTGATGAGGTTCATCGACTGGTAGATCGCGTCTGCGCTGCCCTGGTACCAGTGCGGCCCGCGACGTTGCTGGGCCGGCACCGGTGTCACGAAGTTGTTGAGCATCGTGGACATCCGCCACTTGATCGAGATGTGGCGGTCGAGCGAATGGGACTTGTACTGGGTCAGCACCGCGATCTGGAGCAGGTTCGAGTTGGCGAGGTTGGAGAGCACGAAATCGATCAGTCGGTACGTGCCACCGAAGGGGACGGCTGGCTTTGCGCGATCGGCAGTGAGTGGCATCAGCCGCTTTCCCTCACCCCCCGCAAGGACAATGGAAAGAACATTGGGATTGGCCATGACGACAACTTAGGGCCCCGCGACGGAGCCCGACAAGCACTTCGAGGAATTGCCCGCAGTGCCCGGCGGAACCCCCGTCCGATGTGGGAGCATCGGGCCATGCACGTCTCCATCCTCACCCGTGAATACCCTCCCTCGGTCTACGGCGGCGCCGGTGTGCACGTGGCCCAGCTGGTGCCCAGACTTCGTGAGCACGTCGATGTCGACGTGCAGTGCATGGGCTCACCGCGCGACGGCGCCACAGCGCATGCCGAGGACTTCCCGCCCGGCGCGAACGCCGCCCTGCGCGTCCTCGGCACCGACCTGTCCATGGTTGCCGCACTGCCCGACGAGCTCGACCTGGTGCACTCCCACACCTGGTACGCGAACATGGCCGGCCACCTGGCCGGACTGTTCCGCTCGGTCCCGCACGTGGTCACCGCCCACTCCCTCGAACCCCTGCGGCCCTGGAAGCGCGAGCAGCTGGGCGGCGGCTACGAGCTGTCCAGCTGGGCCGAGCACACCGCCTACCAGGGCGCCTCGGGCATCATCGGCGTGAGCAGCGCGATGGCCGCCGACATCCTGCGCTGCTATCCGGACCTGGACCCCGAGAAGGTCCACGTCGTGCGCAACGGGATCGACACCGAGGAGTTCTACCCGGACCGCTCCCGCGACTATCTCGACAAGATCGGCCTGGATCCCGACCGCCCGTCGGTCTGCTTCGTCGGGCGCATCACCCGGCAGAAGGGCCTCGTCCACCTGGTGCGCGCCGCCCGCGAGTTCGACAAGGGCACCCAGATCCTGCTGCTGGCGAGCTCTCCCGACACCCCGGAGATCGCCGAGGAGTTCTCCGAGAGCCTCGAGGCGCTCCGCCGCGAGCGAGGCTCCGACGTCATCTGGGTGGAGGAGATGGCACCCCGGGAGGCAGTCCGTCAGGTCTACACGCATGCCACGGTCTTCGCCTGTCCCTCGATCTACGAGCCGCTCGGCATCGTCAACCTCGAGGCGATGGCGTGCGAGTCCGCGGTCGTGGCCTCGGCGGTGGGCGGCATCCCCGAAGTGGTGGACGAGGGGGTGACCGGACTGCTCGTGGACTACGACCCGCGTCGTGCCGACGAGCCGGCCTATGTCGCCGACTTCGAGCACCGCTTCGCCGAGAAGGTCAACACCCTCACCAGAGACAGCGCCCGGGCCGCGGACTTCGGGCGCGCCGGGCGCCGGCGGTGCATCGAGCACTTCAGCTGGGAGGCGATCGCCTCGCAGACGGTCGCGGTCTACCGGGCCGCCCAGCAGTACCACGAGCAGCACCGGGCCTGAGCCCGACCCCTGACGCAACGACGTCCGGCGCTCCCCAGATGTGGGGGACGCCGGACGTCGTCGTGTGTGAAGTACAGGTGGGGCGTGTCAGCCGACGACGCCCTTGAGGCACCCGAGCAGCTCGCTCGCCTCGCTCGCATTGAGTTCGACGACGAGTCGGCCTCCACCGTCGACGGGCACCCGCATCACAATTCCACGACCCTCCTTGACCACTTCCATCGGGCCGTCACCGGTTCGGGGCTTCATTGCTGCCATTCGATCCTCGCTTCTCATCGTCATGCACGCCGTCGCTGACGCCGGTACCCCCATTATCCCCCAATTGCCGGGGGGACGCAGAGTCCGGGGTGCCGCCTCTGCTCGTCGAGGAGCCGACGGCGTCCGTGCGCAGAGCTCCGTGCAGGCTCGCGGCGGCCTCGAGCTGGGACGCGAGCCGGGCCATCACGGCGTCGACCTGGCCCATCTCGTATCCCCGGGTCACGACGGCGAAGTGCACCTCGCGCAGCTCGCTGCCCGTCAGCGGGCCATCGCCCAGGTCGGGGCCCGGACGGTCGGGGACGTCGGGGCCCAGCTGGCCCAGCCGGCCGCGTGCCGCGTAGACGCCCAACGCGATGACGGCGACGATGAGTATTCCGATGGACCACATCACCCGACCATGGTAGGGGGCGATCCTTGCAGCCCCTACTCGTCGGGACCGCCGGTCGCCACCGCGACGGCCTCGTCCACGTCGTCGGTGATGGTGAACAGTTCGAGATCCCCCTCGGCGATGTATCCCCTCCGGGCGGTCTGCTCGGCAAGCCAGTCCCGCAGGCCCGACCAGTAGTCCCGGCCGAAGAGCACGAGCGGGAAGTGCTTCACCTTTCCCGTCTGGACGAGAGTGAGCGCCTCGAAGAGTTCGTCGAAGGTGCCCATGCCACCGGGCATCACGACGAAACCCTGCGCGTACTTGAGGAACATCACCTTGCGCACGAAGAAGTAGCGGAAGTTCACGCCCAGGCCGACGTAGTCGTTGAAGGCCGCCTCGAAGGGCAGTTCGATGCCCAGCCCCACCGACACCCCGTGGGCCTCGGTCGCGCCGAGGTTCGCCGCCTCCATGGCCCCGGGTCCGCCGCCGGTGATGACGGCACGGCCGGCCTCGGCGAGCTGGCGCCCGATCCGGTGGGCCTGCTCGTACTCCTGGCTGCCCGCCGGCACCCGGGCAGAGCCGAAGATCGCGACCGCCGGCCCGAGTTCCTCCAAGGCGTCGAAGCCGGCGATGAACTCCGCCTGGATCCGCAGCACGCGCCACGGATCGGTGTGCATCCACTCGGCACCGCGGCGGCCCTCGATGAGCTGTTCGTCCTTCGTGCGCCGGGTGATCTGCCGGCCGCGGCGGACCACCGCCCCGGAGACCGCCTGGTCCCCGCGTGGCGCCTGCACATTGTCCTCGGGTTGCTCGCGCGCGCGCCGGACTGCGTCCCCCTCGCGGTCATCCTCGGTGCCGGCCATCAACGGGTCACCCCCGGTGTCGTGAGCCAGTCGGTGAGCGCCTGCGCGCAGACGTCGAGCTCGACCAGCCGGCAGCGCTCGTCGTCGGCATGCGCCGTTCCGGCGTCCCCCGGCCCGAAGTTGACCGCCGGGACGCCCAGCGAGCCGAAACGCGCGACATCGGTCCAGCCGTACTTGGGCCCGGGTGTGCCGCCCACCGCGGCGCAGAATTCCTTCGCCGCAGGGCGGTCGAGCCCGGGACGTGCGCCCGGCGAGAGATCCTGCAGCTCGAAGTCGATGCCCGGCAGGTCGAAGAGGGTCCGCATGGCGCCGAGCGCATCGTCGGCGTCCAGATCGGGTGCGAAACGGTAGTTGACGGTCAGCTCGCAGTGGTCCGGCACCACATTCCCAGCGATGCCTGCCCGGATCGTGGTGGCATTGAGCCCTTCCCGGTAGAGCAGGCCGTCGACCTCGACCTCGCGCGGTTCGAAGGCGGCGACCACGTCCAGGGCGGCGGTCATGTCATGGATGGCGTTGTGTCCCAGCCAACTCCGCGCGCTGTGGGCGGCCTTTCCGTGGCTGGTGAGCCGGAAGCGGATCGAACCCTGGCAGCCGCCCTCGACCTTCGCCGAGGTGGGCTCCATGAGCACCGCGAAGTCGCCCGTCAGCCAGTCGGGGTGCTCCGCCGCGATCCGGGTGATGCCGTTCGCCTCGGCCTCGATCTCCTCGCACTCGTAGAAGACCCAGGTGATGTCATGGCGCGGCCGGTCGAGCTGGCCGGCCAGGTGCAGCATCACCGCGACACCGCCCTTCATGTCGGCGGCACCCCGGCCGACGAGCACCTGCTCGCCGTCGTGCCGGTCCATCCGGGCCGGAAGGTTGTCCTTGACCGGCACGGTGTCCAGGTGCCCGGCGACGATCACCCGGGTGTCGCGTCCCGTCGCGGTTCGCGCGACGAGACTGTTGCCCAGCCGGTCCACGTGCAGCCAGGGCATCTCTCCCAGTGCACGCCCCACCTCATCGGCAAGCTCCTTCTCGTGCCTGCTCACCGATTCGATGTCGACGACCTGGCGGAACAGGCCGTGCAGTTCGCGCGTGTTCAGGGACATGACGCCAGCCTATCGGGGCCTCCCGGCGCAGCCGGCGGGCAGCGAGCTGCGCCAGCCTCCGCCGCTAGGCTTGCTGCCATGACGCAGACAAACGGCGAGACGACTTCCCGTACGGCATGGGGCTGGGGCCTGGTGACTGTCCACGACTCGGGCCAGGTGCTCGACAGCTGGTTCCCCGAGCCCAGGATCGGTGCCCCGGACGACTCGCCGCAGCCGGCCTCGGTGGCCTCCGGCGTGGGCACCGACGCCCTGCGCCATGTCCGCACCGAGTCGCGCCGGGTCGTGGTCGACCTCGATGCGGCTCCCGCCGACACGCCCGACGGATACCTGCGGCTGCACCTGCTGAGCCACCGGCTCGCCCAGCCGAACACGATCAATCTCGACGGCATCTTCGGGGTGCTGCCCACCGTGGTCTGGACCAGCGCCGGCCCCTGTTCGCCCGAGGACTTCAACGAGATCCGCGTCCCGCTGCAGCGGGCCCGCGGCTCGCTGGTGGTCACCAGCGTCGACAAGTTCCCGCGGATGGTCGACTACGTCGTGCCCTCCGGCGTCCGCATCGGCGACGCCGACCGGGTGCGGCTCGGCGCCCACCTGGCGGATGGCACCACCGTCATGCACGAGGGCTTCTGCAACTTCAATGCCGGCACCCTCGGCGCCTCGATGGTGGAGGGGCGGATCAGCCAGGGAGTGATCGTCGATGTCGGTTCCGACATCGGCGGCGGCGCCTCGACGATGGGCACGCTCTCGGGCGGCGGCAAGGAGCGCGTGCGGATCGGCAAGGGCTGCCTGCTCGGCGCGGAGTCCGGCTGCGGGATCGCGCTGGGCGACAACTGCGTCATCGAGGCCGGCCTGTACATCACCGCCGGCACCAAGGTCACCATGCCTGACGGCCAGGTGACCAAGGCCCGCGAGCTCTCGGGCGGCTCGAACATGCTGTTCATCCGCGACTCGGTGAGCGGCGCAGTCCGCGTGCTGGCCCGCAGGAACAAGCAGATCGAGCTCAACGCAGCACTGCACCGGAACTGACCGTGGCCCACGCTGGACGGCTCAGTCGGCGCGGTCTCCTGTTCGCGGGCGGCGCCGGTCTGCTGGGTGCCAGCCTCGGAACGGCCGGCTGCTCGACGGTGGCCAGCAGTATCCCGCCCTCGCAGGGCGCCCTGGTGAACGCCAACGGCGTGCACGACCTGCGCGACGAGCAGCAGGCGGCCAATCTGGCGATCATCGTCGGCGAGTCCGTCCGTCGCGGCCTGCCTCCGCGTGCGGCGACGATCGCGATCGTCACCGCCATCCAGGAGTCGAAGCTGTACAACCTGGACCACGGTGACCTCGACTCCGTCGGCCTCTTCCAGCAGCGTCCCAGCCAGGGCTGGGGAACGGTGGCCCAGATCATGGACCCCTGGTATGCGGCGGGCAAGTTCTACGAGGCGCTGGTCGAGGTGAGCGGCTGGGCCGACGAGTCGATCAATGACATCGCCCAAGAGGTGCAGCGCTCCGGTGTGCCCGACGGGTACAGCGAGCACGAGTCGGTGGGGCGGGCGTGGGCGAGCGCCACCACGGGGCACGATCCCGCCACGGTCACCGGGGTGGACCGCAGCAACGCCACGGGCGATCCCGAGGCGTTGCGGGACTTCGTGGTCCGGGTCTGGCCCGGGTCGGTGACGGTCACCCTCACCGACAACGGCCTCGATCTCAGCGCAGCCGACCACACGACGGCCTGGGCGCTGGCCCAGGTCCTGCTGTGCCGCGGCCCGGCGGCCGGTCTGGTGAGCCTTGGGGTCGGCCCGATGACCTGGACGAACAGTGGCTCGTCGAGGGCCTCGTGGCAGGGCACCGACGATGCCTCCGCGACGCAGGTGACGGTCACCGTGCGGGCTTCCTGAGACGCGGGCTTCCTGAACCTGCAACTCCGGGCCGTGCACCTCCTGCACCGCGCAACTCCTGGAGCGCGGGCCGGGCCAGGGTGCACGGACTCCCCTGATCGGCTCCCCGGCTCAGGACGCCGAGGCCTCCAGGCGCTGGGCGGCGGCGGCGATCCGTTCGTCACTGGCGGTCAGCGAGATGCGCACGTGGTCGGTGGACCCGGGTCCGTAGAAGTCGCCGGGGGCGACGAGGATTCCGCGCTCGGCGAGCCAGTCGACGCTTGCCCGCCCGTCGGTGCCCTGGCTCGCCCACAGGTACAGCGAGCCCTCCGAGTGGTCGATGCGGAAGCCGGCGGCCTCCAGTGCCGGGCGGAGCAGTGCGCGACGGGCCGCGTACCGCGCCTTCTGCGCCACCACGTGCTCGTCGTCGCCGAGGGCCGCGACCATGGCGGCCTGCACCGGCGCCGGCACGATCATGCCGAGATGCTTGCGCACCGCCAGCAGCTCACCGGTCAGCGAGGGATCGCCGACGATGAAACCGGCGCGGTAACCCGCCATGTTGGAGCGCTTGGACAGCGAGTGCACCGCGATCAGCCCGTCGACGGAGCCGTCGTTGACCTGCGGGTCGAGCACGCTGTAGGCGGGCGCGTCATAGGCGAACTCGGCGTAGCACTCGTCGGCCGCAAGCACCGCGCCCGTGCTGCGCGCGAAGGCCACCCAGCGGCGCAGCAGCTCGAGGCTGGCGATCGCGCCGTGCGGGTTGGCGGGGCTGTTGATCCAGATCAGCGCCGGCCGGGAGCTGACCCGGTCGGGGTCGTCGCAACGCTCGATGCCGGCATGGGCCATCAGCGCTCCCACCTCGTAGGTGGGGTACGCGATCTCGGGGATCACCACCGTGTGCCGCGAGTCCAGGGCGAGCAGCGTGGGCAGCCAGCCGACGAACTCCTTGGTGCCGACGGCTGTGGTCACGCAGTGCTCGTCGAGCGCGCCGGCATGCCAGCGTCGCTGCATGTAGTCGATGACGGCCCGGCGCAGCTGCGGGGTGCCCCACACGGCTGGGTAGCCCGGAGCCTGTGCAGCGGCGGCGAGCGCCTGACAGACGAAGTCGGGCGTCGGGTCGACGGGGGTGCCCACCGAGAGGTCGACGATTCCGCCGGGATGCGCCGCTGCCCGGGCCTTCGCGGCCGACAGCGAGTCCCAGGGAAAGTCGGGAAGGGCCTCGGAGAGTTTCACGCCTGCGGGGGCAGGGCGGCGACGGTCGGCTCGTCGGTCTCCTGGGGGCCGAGCCGGGCGGCGCCACCGGGATCACCGATCTCGCTGAAGAAGTTGTTGTTGACGTCCTTCCACGATGCGAACTCGTCCGGCAGGTCGTCCTCGTAGAAGATCGCCTCGGTCGGGCACACCGGCTCGCATGCTCCGCAGTCCACGCACTCGTCGGCGTTGATGTACAGCGTGCGCGGGCCCTCGTAGATGCAGTCGACGGGGCACTCCTCGACGCATGCCTTGTCCTTGACATCGACACACGGCTGAGCAATGACATAGGTCATGGCCACTCCTGGATACGAATGGGGGTTGCTGGTCGCCGGCACGAGCCAGCGCTGAGGCCACAATACAACGGTGAATGCCTGGCCAGAACGCCCTCCCGAGCCGCGGAGCAGCAGCGGACAGGGCCGGCTCCGCACCGGGAGGCGTCCGGGAGCCCGGACGTGAGCGTGCGGCGCGGGCAGCGCGGCCTGGGTTGCCGGGCGCGCGCGATAAGGTCTGCACCAGCGAACCGGAACGGCTGACCAGGAGGCTCGGATGGCAAGGATCTGCATCACCGACGCGGTGCCACAGGAGGGTCTCGCGAGACTCGTCGCCGCCGGTCACGAGGTGGTGCGCTGGACGGGTGCCGAGGTTCCCAGCCGCAGCGAGCTGCTCGAGCACGTGCACGGTGCGCAGGGCGTGCTCAGCGTGCTCTCCGACGCGGTCGACGAGGAATTCCTCACCGCCGCCGGCCCGCAGCTCAAGGTGGTGGCCAACGTGGCCGCGGGCTTCAACAACATCGACCTCGACGCCTGCCGGCGTCACCACGTCACCCCCACCACCACTCCCGGGGTCCTCTTCGACGCCACGGCGGACACCGCCTTCGGCCTGCTGCTCACCGTCACCCGACGCTTCGGCGAGGCCGAACGACTGGTGCGGGCCGGCACGCCCTGGCGCTACCGCACCACCTTCATGCTCGGCCATTCGATCGAGGGCAAGTCGATCGGGCTGATCGGGGCCGGCCAGATCGGCACCGCGATGGCGCGGCGCTGCAAGGCCTTCGGCATGTCGATCTTCTACGCCCAGGAGCACCCCATGAAGGAGCCGGCGCGCAGCGAACTGCAGGCGGTCGGCCTGCCCGTGGACGAGCTGGTCGCCAGCTGCGACGTGGTGAGCCTGCACTGCCCGCTGACACCACGGACCCACCACATCCTGGACGCCACCCGGCTCGCCTCGATGAAGCCCGGCTCCTATCTCGTCAACACCGCCCGCGGTGCCTGCATCGACGAGGCCGCCCTGGTCGAGGCGCTGCGCTCGGGCCCGCTGGCCGGTGCCGGACTGGACGTCTACGAGGACGAGCCGACGATCAGCGCGGGCCTGTTCGAGCTTGAGAACGTGGTCCTCCTGCCCCACCTGGGCTCGGCCAATGTGGAGACCCGCACGGCGATGACCCAGCTCGCCGCGGACAACGTGGCCAGCGTCCTCGACGGGCATCCGGCGCTCACCCCGGTGGCCGGATTCTGAGCCGGTAGCCGCCTCCGGAGATCCCGGGGCCGACCGCTAGTCTGGCCCCATGGCTGAGAACAGCGGCGCGCTGACGCGCACGGAATCCGACTCGATGGGCACCATTGACGTCCCCGCAGATCACTACTGGGGCGCGCAGACGGAGCGCAGTCTGCACAACTTCGACATCGGCCGCACGACCTTCGTCTGGGGCCGTCCGATGATCAAGGCGCTCGGCACCCTGAAGAAGGCTGCCGCCCAGGCGAATGGCCAGCTCGGTGAGCTGCCGACCGAGATCTCCGATCTCATCGTGAAGGCGGCCGACGAGGTCATCGACGGCAAGCTCGACGCCGAGTTCCCACTGGTCGTCTTCCAGACCGGCTCGGGCACCCAGTCCAACATGAACACCAACGAGGTCATCGCCAACCGCGCCATCGAGCTCGCCGGCGGCACGATCGGCTCGAAGACCCCGGTCCACCCCAACGACCACGTCAACCGCGGCCAGTCGAGCAATGACACCTTCCCGACCGCCATGCACATCGCCGTGGTCAGCGAGCTGGCCGCGATGTACCCGCGCATCACCCGGCTTCGCGACACCCTCGACGCCAAGGCCAAGGAATACGACGACGTCATCATGCCGGGGCGCACGCACCTGCAGGACGCCACCCCGATCCGTCTCGGCCAGGTGATCAGCGGCTGGGTCGCCCAGATCGACTTCGCGCTGGACGCGATCCGCTATGCCGATTCCCGGGCCCGCGAGCTGGCCATCGGCGGCACCGCGGTGGGCACCGGCCTCAATGCCCATCCTGACTTCGGGCCGCTGACCGCCGAGAAGATCAGCGAGCAGACCGGCATCAAGTTCACCCAGGCCAAGAACTTGTTCGCCGCGCTGAGCGCCCATGACGCGCTGGTGCTGGTCTCCGGCTCGCTGCGCGTGCTCGCCGATGCGCTGATGAAGATCGCCAACGACGTCCGCTGGTACGCCTCGGGCCCCCGCGACGGGCTCGGCGAGCTGCTCATCCCGGAGAACGAGCCGGGAAGCTCGATCATGCCCGGGAAGGTGAACCCGACCCAGTGCGAGGCCATGACCATGGTGGCGACCAAGGTCTTCGGCAATGACGCGACGGTCGGCTTCGCCGGCAGCCAGGGCAACTTCCAGCTCAACGTCTTCAAGCCCGTGATGGCGTGGTGCGTGCTCGAGTCCATCCAGCTGCTCGGCGACACCTGTGAGAGCTTCGACAAGCACTGTGCCTACGGCATCGAGCCGAACCGCGCGAAGATCGACCACGACCTCTCGATCAACCTCATGCAGGTCACCGCGCTCAACCGCCACATCGGCTACGACAAGGCCTCGAAGATCGCCAAGAATGCCCACCACAAGGGCAGCAGCCTCCGCGAGTCGGCCTTGGAGCTCGGCTTCCTGACCGCCGACGAGTTCGACCAGTGGGTCGTCCCGGCGGACATGACCCATCCGTCTGCCGCGAAGGACTGAGCGGCCTGACAGTCCCGCGAAGGACTGAGCGGGGCTGCTCACGCATGGTGCACGAACGGTGAGGGGCCAGGGGAATGATTCCCCTGGCCCCTCACCGCGTCCGGACCGGATGCCTCAGCCTTCCGGATCGGCCGCCTGCTGGGCGGCGGCGATCTCCGGCTCGGTCCACACGTGCAGGTGCGGCGGCCAGCCGTGGTCGAGACGCATCCGCAGTCCCTGGTGGACCATCAGGAAGATGAGCACTCCCACCGTCGTCAGACCGGTGGCGAGCGGGCCGACGAGAACCATCTGCCGGGGGCCGAGGACGTCGCCCACCCAGCCGATGATCGGGGCACCGATGGGTGTGCCACCCATGACGATCGCCATGTAGACAGCCATCACGCGTCCACGTTTGGACGGCTCCGTGCCCATCTGGACCATCGAGTTCGCACATGTCATGGTGGTGATCCCGAACAACCCGGCGGGTATCAGCAGGACGGCGAAGATCGCATAGCTGGGCGCCAGCGCGGACAGCACCGTGGAGACGGTGAAACCGGTCATCCCGATGATGAGGGTGGACAGCCGTGGTCGACGGCGCCGGGCCGCGATGAGGGCCGCCGTCAGCGTCCCGACGGCCATGATCGTGCCCAGGATGCCGTATCCGGCCGGGCCCCTGCCGAAGACCTTGGTCGCCATCGCGGCATTGGTGATCTGGTAGTTGATGCCGAAGGTGCCCAGCATGAAGACCATGGTCATCACCATGACGAGATCGGGCCGGTGAAGGATGTAGGAGATCCCCTCGCGCGCCGAGCCGCGCCCGCGCCGTGGTGCCGCGGGGTGCAGCAGCTGGGGATTCATCGAGACCAGGGCAAGCAGCATGGCGAGGAAGCTCAGGGTGTTGATGAGCATCCCCGGCGCCACTCCCAGCGCCGCGATGAGCAGCCCGGCCGCCCCGGGGCCGATGAGCCGGGCAGCATTGAAGGACATCGAGTTGAGCCCCACCGCGTTGGCGATCAGCGAGTCGGGCACCATCTCGGAGACGAAGGCCTGGCGGGCAGGATTGTCGAAGCTGGCGACGACCCCCTGGGTGAAGGCGAAGACGTAGACATGCCACAGCTGCACGCTGCCACTCACCACGAGCAGCCACATGAGCAGGCAGTTCAGCCCGAGCAGGGCCTGGGTGATCAGGAGCAGCCGGCGCTTGGGGAAGCGATCGGTGACGGCCCCGGCGACCGGCGCCAGGAAGGGCATCGCGAGGAACTGCAGCGCCGAGACGATGCCCAGTGCGCTCATCGAGTGGTCGGTGAGCTGGGTGAGCACCAGCCAGTCCTGGCTGGTGCGCTGCATCCAGGTGCCGGTGTTGGAGACCAGCGCGCCGCTGAAGTAGCGCCGGTAGTTGCGCTCGGCGAAGGAGGCGAAGGTGCGCGAGCTGCCACCGACGGGGGACGGACCGGGCGCGGCCGTAGTGGCCGTCATCGGCTCACCGAGGAATCCGCCAGCCGGGACAGCAGATCTGCTGCCGCGCGAGCCAGGGCGAGGTCCTCGTCGTCCAGCTCCCCCAGCCGTCGCAGCATCCAGGTGTCGCGCTCGGCGATGGTGCGTTCCACCAGTTCGGTCCCCCGCGCCGTCGCGCTGACCAGGATCTGACGGCGGTCGTCCGGGTGCGGGCTGCGCACCACGCAGCCCTGCTCCGCCAGGCAGTTCAGCGTCCTGGTGACGCTGGGGGTGCTCACCCGCTCGCGCTCGGCGATCTGGGTGGGCGTCTTCGGGCCCTCGTGGTTGAGCCACATGAGCACGCTCATCTGGTGCGGCGGCAGTTCGCTGGTGCTCTCGAAGCGCACCCGGCGCGCCACATGCTGGCAGGCACGGCGCAGGTCGTTCGCCAGGACGCTGAGCTCCTGCCCGCCGTCCGCCCCGGTTCCGGGAGCCGATTGCCCCGACGGCCGATCATTCGTTAACACAGTTAATTAGTCTAACTCATTAGACAAGTGAACCATCTGCCGGCCGTGGCCCTGCCCGGATGACCCCGGCATGCCCCCGGGCGAGGCGCCGTCCGCGCACGGCTCGGGCCGGACGACCGCCTCCGGACACGGCTCCGCCCGGCACCGGGACAACGGTGCCGGGCGGAGCACGGTACGGCCGGTGGGCGCGAGCCCGGACCGGATCAGTCCTGGGACAGGACGCTCTGGGCCGCTGCAGCGACATTCTCGGGGGTGAAGCCGTACTCGGTCATGAGCAGGCTGCCTTTCGCCGAGGCGCCGAAGTGCTCGAGCGAGACGGCGACTCCCCGATCGCCGATGTAGCGATGCCAGCCCATCTCGATCCCGGCCTCCACACTCACCCTGGCCGTGATCTGGGGCGGCAGCACCTCGTCCTTGTATGCCTGGTCCTGCTCCTCGAACCACTCCTGGCAGGGCATCGAGACGACCCGGGAGGCGATTCCCTGCTGGTCCAGCAGCTCCTGGGCGCCCACGGCGACCCCGACCTCCGAGCCCGTGGCGACGAGGATCACCTGGGGCACGCCCCCGACGGAGTCGCGCAGGACATAGGCGCCGCGCGCGGCCCCGCCGGCGGAGGCGAAGCCGTCCGCCTCGCGGTCCAGGGTCACCAGGTCCTGGCGCGAGAGCACCAGACCGGCCGGACGATCGGTGTGACGCAGGATCTCGCGCCAGACCACCGCGGTCTCGTTCGCATCGCCGGGACGCACGACGTCCAGACCGGGAATGGCCCGGCAGGCGGCCAGGTGCTCCACCGGCTGGTGCGTCGGCCCGTCCTCGCCAACACCCACCGAGTCGTGGGTCCACACGAAGACCGAGGGGATGCCCATCAGGGCAGCCAGCCGGACGGCCGGACGCATGTAGTCGCTGAAGACGAAGAAGGTGCCGCCATAGGCGCGGGTCAGCCCCGAGAGGTTGATGCCATTGACGGCGCCGCCCATGGCATGTTCCCGAATCCCGAAGTGCAGGATCCGCCCGTCGCGATCCCCCGGCCATTCCTTGGTCACCCGGTCCGCCGGCAGGAAGCTCGCCTGACCGGCCATCGTCGTGTTGTTCGAACCGGCCAGATCAGCCGACCCACCCCACAGCTCCGGCAGCTGGTCGCCCAGCGCGGTGAGCACCGCGCCGGACGCCTTACGGGTGCTCATCTTGCCCGGCTCGAAGATCGGGAAGTCGACACCCTCGGGCAGACGACGTGCCAGGACACGGTTGAGCAGCGCCTCGGACTCAGGATTGGCCGCGCGCCATGCGTCGAAACGCTCGTCCCAGGCCTTGCGCAGGGCAGCACCGCGAGCGGCGAGCGACTCCCGGGTGTGCTCGACGACCGAGTGGTCGAAGGCGAAGGGCTCGGGAGGAAGCCCGAGCTCCTTCTTCAGGCCGGCGACCTCGTCGGCGCCCAGCGCCGAACCGTGCACCTTGGCCGATCCCTGCAGAGTCGGCAGCGGCCACCCGATGACCGTCGTCAGGCGGATGATGCTGGGCTTGCGGGTCTGCGCCTTGGCAGCCTCGATCGCCCCGAAGAGAGCGTCGACGTCCTCGTGGTACTCGGTGCCGCCGTGCGTCCAATCGACGTGCTGGACGTCCCAGCCGTAGGCAGCGAAGCGCGCCTCGACGTCCTCGGTGAAGGAGATCTTGGTGCCACCCTCGATGGTGATCCGGTTGTCGTCGTAGATGAGGACGAGATTACCGAGCTCCTGGGTGCCCGCCAGCGAGGCCGCCTCGGAGGCGACGCCCTCCTGCAGGCAGCCGTCGCCGGCGATCGAGTAGATCGTGTGGTCGAAGACGCTCTGCCCGGGAGCGGCCTCGGGATCGTACAGCGCCCTCTCGCGGCGGGCGGCCATGGCCATGCCCACCGCCATCGAGATGCCGGCACCCAGCGGCCCGGTGGTGGCCTCCACGAACCTCGTGTGCCCGTACTCAGGATGACCGGGGGTCAGCGAACCCGCGGTACGCAGCGACTCGATGTCCTCCAGCTCGAGACCCAGACCGCCGAGGTACAACTGCGCGTACTGAAGCATCGACGCATGCCCGGCCGACAGCACGAACCGGTCGCGCCCCAGCCAGTGCGGATCCTGAGGATCCACGGCCAGCACGCGCTGGTAGAGAAGATAGGCGGCAGCCGCCAACGAGATCGGCGTGCCCGGATGGCCATTTCCGGTCTTCTGTACCGCATCGGCCGCAAGGATCCGGGCCACGTCCACCGCACGCCGATCAAGTTCAGACCAAGTGAATTCACTCAACGCAACATCCTCCAGTGCATTCGCGCCGTGAACTGCTCATCGGCGAGACTTCGCGACCATCGTAGCCACGCGCGTAGCCTGTCCCGGGTGAGTGCCCCAGTTGCGGTCCGTGATGCCCTCCCCACTGATGCCCCGAGAATCGCCGACATCCACAACGACCAAGGCGTGGCGCGCACGGCGAGCTACCGGCGACGGCCCGGCACACCCGCCGAGCGGTCGAACTGGCTGGCCGCCCAGCTGGACGCCGAGCTGCCGGTGCTGGTGGCCAGCGTGGACGACTCGGTCGTGGGTTTCGCCAGCTACGGTCCGTTCCGGCCCGAGGAGGGGTACGACCGCACCGTCGAGCACAGCGTCTACGTCGCCCCCGGCTGGGAGCACCGGGGCGTCGGACAGGCGCTGATGACCGAGCTCATCGCCCGGGCACGACTCCAGGGATTCCACACCATGGTCGGCGTCGTCGATGCCGCCAATGCAGCCAGCCGCAGCTTCCACCAAGGACTCGGTTTCGTGGAGCAGGGCGTCTTCACCGAGCTGGGCCACAAGTTCGGACGCTGGCTCGACGTCGCCTTCCTCGTCAAGCAGCTGGACGGGCGCGAGGCCCCCGGCGACGAGGAACTGCCGCCCGGCGCACCGTCGGTCCGGGTGGCCAATCCGGAGGCCGGGGAGCTCGCCGGCAAGGAGGTGCTGAGCTGGGAGCTGTTCGGACGCGCCGAGCGGGAACTGGCCGCGCAGATCGCCGCCTCGGACTTCCGGCCCGACATCATCATCGCGGTGGCCCGCGGTGGGCTCATCCCGGCCGGGGCGCTCAGCTATGCCCTCGACGTGAAGCTCAGCGATGCCATGAATGTCGAGTTCTACACCGGTGTGGGCCTCACCCTGCCCGACCCGGTGCTGCTCGCTCCCCTGCTCGACACCAGTTCCATGTCCGGCAAGCGGCTGCTGGTGGTCGACGACGTGGTGGACTCGGGGCGCACCATGCAGCTGGTCATGAAGCAGCTGCGCGGATTCGGGGTCGAGGTGCGCAGCGCGGTGCTCTACGCCAAGCCCACCACGGTCATCCTGCCGGACTACCTGTGGCGGCGCACCGACCGCTGGATCGTCTTTCCCTGGTCGGCCGAGCCCCCGCTCGCCAGCAGGACGCGCGACGACCAGCAGTCCTGATCACCGCGTCGGCCACGGGCCCACGCAGGCCGGGCGACAGGGCCGGTGCATCCCCGGCCCTCGCCGATCAGTGCTTGCCGAGCTCAGTGCTTGTCGGGCTCAGTGCTTGTCGGGCAGGGCGCCGGAGAGGACCACGGCTGCCAGCAGGGCGGCCTGGTCGCCCAGCACGCCGTCGTCGTAGCGGGCCAGCGGCGAGTGGAGCTGGGGGGCGGTGGCCGGGTCGAGCCCCGCGGGCAGCGCCCCGAAGAAGAAGAAGGCGCCGGGCACCTGCTCCAGCACATAGCTGAAGTCCTCGCTGGCCATCACCGGATGGTCCATGTCGACGACCCGCTCGGGGCCGAACAGCGCGGTGGCGGTGTCGAGCGCCACCTGCGCAGCGACCGGATCGTTGATCGTCGTGGGGCAGTTCACGGCGAACTGGGCGTCCACCGTGCAGCGATGGGTCGCCGCGATCGACTCGGCGATCTCGACCCCACGCCGGGCGAAGTGCTCGGTGGTCTCCCGGGAGACCGCGCGGAAGGTCGCGCCCAGGTAGGCGGTGTCGTGGATGACATTGATGGCCTCCCCGGCCCGCAGCTGGGTGACCGTGCACACGACCGGGTCGAAGACGCTGAACTCCCTGGTCACCAGGGTCTGCAGCTGCTGGCCCAGGTCGAGCACGGCCGGTACCGGGTCGATCGCCGTGTGCGGGGCCGAGCCGTGCCCGCCCGCGCCGGTGAAGGTGGCCGTGAGCTGGCAGTTGCTGGCCATCTGGGCGCCTCGGCTGATGTGCACGGTGCCCGCCGGATAGGGCATCTCGTGGAGCCCCCAGGCGACCGCCGGGCGTTCTCCGGTGGCATCCAGGATGCCCTGCTCGAGCATCACGCGGGCCCCGCCCGCGGTCTCCTCGGAGGGCTGGAACATGAACAGCACGGTGCCGGCGATCTGCTCGCGCAGCTGCGCGAGGATCTTCACTGCACCGACCAGCCCCGACATGTGCAGGTCGTGCCCGCAGGCGTGCATGGCGCCATTCGTGGAGGCGAACTCCTCGCCGGACTGCTCGCGCACCGGCAGCGCGTCCATGTCGCCGCGGACCAGCACGGTGGGGCCGGGGCGTCCGCCGCGCAGCAGCGCCCAGAAGCCACTAGCTCCGTCGAGTTCGTGGATCTCGAGCGGAAGTCCCTTCAGCGCGGAAAGCACCCGCTGCTGGGTCTTCGGCAACTCGAAACCGACCTCGGGGATCTGGTGCAGTTCCCGGCGCAGGGCGATGAGTTCGTCGCGCAGGGCGGCCCCCATGGCGCGGAAGTCAGGATTCGTGTGCTCGCGGTTCAGCTCGCTGTCCATGTCGCCATGTTCGCACGTCCGGCACGGGGTGGACCTGCGGACCGACCGGCGGGGCCCTGCGCCGGCCGGACTGCACGGCGCCCGCCGGCGACCGCGCCTGCGGGCTAGCGTGACGGCCATGGATCCGGCACCGACGTCGCCCCGGTGGGGGCCGTGGCGCGCGGCCGAATGCCTGGGATCGGGGCGCCAGGCACTGGCCCTGGTGGCCCGCTGGTGCCGCTCCCGGGGTATCACCACTGCCGTGCTGCCCCGTTACCACTGCGAGACGATGGCCCTGCCGTTCTGGCTCGAGGCGATGACCGTGCGCACCACAGCGGTGGACGCGCGGCTGCAGAGCTCCCCCGGGGAGCTCGCGAGACTGCTGGCGGGGATGTCCTCACCGGTGCTTGTCCTGGTCTGCCGGGTGGGCGGCCTGGAGGCCCCACCAGGTCTCGCGCAGATTCTCGGCTCCGCCCGCGAGGCCGGCCACGTCGTCGTGGAGGACGCGACCCACAGTCTCCTGGACGACCTGCTGGTGCCGCGCCCCGAGCTTCCCGCGGACATCCGGGTCGCGAGCCTGCGCAAATTGCTGCCTCTCCCCGAGGGGGCCTGGATCGTCACCGGGCCGCGCGTCCGGCTCGAGTCCCCCTCGGCGCGCCGGGACGCCGACGAGCGGGTGACCGACACCGGACTGGCCCTGCTGGACCGGCAACAGCGCTGGGCCGCCCGGTCCGCGC
>JBAQVA010000211.1:0-1987 GCA_049297835.1 Propionibacterium sp. | reverse complement strand
GGCCTGCCACCGGCCGGCGGGCGTCCACTGGGGCCACGCGGGTGCCCGAGCCAGGCCTGGAGGTGAGATATCCCTCGGCCTGGAGCTGGTCGTAGGCCGCGACCACCGTCCCCCGCGCGACGGACAGGCTCGCGGCCAGCGCCCGCGTCGAGGGCAACTCGTCGTCGTGGTGCAGCCGCCCCTGGTCGATCAACCCGCGCAGCCCGACCACCAATTGGGCCGTCAGGCCGAGGTCGCCGGAGGTGTCCAGGTGCAGGGGAAGGTCGATCACGAGTTGACCGCGCATGGGGCAAGTCTTGCACCGTCCGGTGAAAGTGGTCCATTCGAACTGGCTGCATGTGGATCTTGTAATGGTCCGCTTGTCGCGGTGGAATGGCGTCCATGACACAAGAGACGACAGCCACCACCCGCGTGAAGCGCGGCCTCGCCGACATGCTCAAGGGCGGTGTGATCATGGACGTGGTCACCGCCGAGCAGGCCAGGATCGCCGAGGAGGCCGGCGCCAGCGCCGTGATGGCCCTGGAACGCGTACCCGCCGACATCCGTGCGCAGGGCGGCGTGGCCCGCATGAGCGATCCCGGACTGATCGAGCAGATCCAGGCCGCCGTCTCGATTCCGGTGATGGCCAAGGCGCGCATCGGCCACTTCGTCGAGGCCCAGGTGCTGCAGGCCCTCAACGTGGACTATGTGGACGAGTCCGAGGTGCTGTCGCCCGCTGACTACGCCAACCACATCGACAAGTGGAACTTCGACGTCCCCTTCGTCTGTGGTGCCACCAACCTGGGTGAGGCCCTGCGGCGCATCACCGAGGGCGCTGCGATGATCCGCTCCAAGGGCGAGGCCGGCACCGGCGACGTCTCCGAGGCCGTCAAGCACATCCGCACGATCCGCGATGAGATCAACCGGCTCCACTCCCTGACCCACGACGAGCTGTATGTGGCCGCCAAGGAACTGCAGGCGCCCTACGACCTGGTGCGCGAGGTGGCAGAGACCGGCAAGCTGCCGGTGGTGCTCTTCGTGGCGGGCGGAGTGGCGACGCCGGCCGACGCCGCGCTCGTGATGCAGCTGGGTGCCGAAGGGGTGTTCGTGGGTTCGGGCATCTTCAAGTCGGGGAATCCGGCGAAGCGCGCCGCAGCGATCGTGAAGGCCACCACGCTCTATGACGATCCCAAGGCGATCGCGGAGGTCTCCCACGACCTCGGCGAGGCCATGGTCGGCATCAACGTGGCCGATCTGCCGGCACCCCACCACCTGGCCGACCGGGGCTGGTGAGCCGATGGCTGATTCCCCAGTAGTGACCGGGGCCCCACTGATCGGGGTCGTCTCCCTCCAGGGCGGGGTCTCTGAACACGTCGCCGCCCTCCAGGAGTCCGGGGCGCGCACCCGCCTCGTGCGCCGCCCCGAGGAGCTCGGGGGACTGGACGGCATCGTCGTGCCCGGGGGGGAGTCGAGCGTGCTCGACAAGCTGTCGCGGGCCTTCGGCCTGGCCGCACCCCTGAAGGCGTCCGTGGCGGGTGGGCTTCCCACGCTGGCCACGTGTGCCGGACTGCTGCTCCTCAGCGACGAGCTGACCGATGCGGCACCCGGGCAACAGACCCTCCAGGTGCTGCGCGTGCGCGCCCGACGCAATGCCTTCGGACGTCAGCTGGCGTCCTTCGAGACCTCATTGTCGGTGAAGGGGGTCGGGGAGGACGTCGAGGCCGTGTTCATCCGTGCACCGGTCATTGAACAGGTCGGCACCGGCGTCGAGGTGATCGCGCAGGTCGACGACCGGGTCGTCGGCGTGCGACAGGGAGCCATCACGGCGCTTGCCTTCCATCCGGAACTCACCCCGGATCGGCGCATCCACGCGGACTTCGTGTCCTCGGTCGCGGCACATCTGTCGCTGGCGGCCTGAGTCGGGGGACCAGCCTCCGGTCGGACCCGTCGTCGCAGGACATGTCGGCTTCATCGGTACATCGGCTTCATCGGTACATCGGGCAGGGGC
>JBAQVA010000210.1:0-1687 GCA_049297835.1 Propionibacterium sp. | reverse complement strand
CGGCCGCGGCAGGTGGACGCGAAACAACAGGTGGACGCGAAACATAGGCGGCCCCCCGCGCACCCGGAAGAGCTCACTTACCCTTGCTGCCTTCCGACCCTGGGGGAGTTGGGCGAGGTACCGCCGCGCGGAGGACCTTCGCCAAGTCTATCCGCGGGATGGGGCGGGTGGGCAAATGCCGTCGCTACACCCCTCGTGGTCACGTGCGGGCCGTCCACCGGCGCGGTGCGTTCTGTCAGACCCCACGCATAGTCTGTGGGGGTGGATGTCGATCTGGGGAGCGAGGGCAGTGGGCCCGACGATGCTGTCGGGCGCGATGGGGCCGAGCCCGACGTTGTCGAGCAGGAGGGCCCGGGTCTGTTCGACGACGAGCCGGTGACCTCGGCCGTCACCACGCCAACTGCACACGACGCCCCCGGCGGTGCCGGCCGGGCCGACAACTCGGGCCACACATCCGAGGCTCCCACCCCGGGTGCCCGGGCTGACGGCGGTGCTGCTCCTGTGGCGCCCGCTCCTGCGTCGCCGGGTGAGTCCTCGGAGGGGCCGCTGGCCCTGTACCGCCGCTACCGTCCTGACACCTTCGAGCAGGTGATCGGGCAGGAGCACGTCACCGTCCCGCTGCAGCGCGCGATCGCGAACAACCGGGTCAACCACGCCTATCTGTTCAGCGGCCCGCGAGGCTGTGGCAAGACCACCAGCGCACGCATCCTGGCTCGTTGCCTCAACTGCGAGGAAGGCCCCACCCCGACGCCGTGCGGGCACTGCCGCAGCTGCCGGGAGCTGGCCACCGGGGGCTCGGGGAGCATCGACGTCATCGAGATCGACGCCGCCTCGCACGGCCGGGTGGACGACGCCCGCGAGCTGCGCGAGGGCGTGTACTTCGCGCCGGCCTATGCGCGCTTCAAGGTGTACATCATCGACGAGGCGCACATGGTCACCAAGGAGGGCTTCAACGCCCTGCTCAAGGTGGTCGAGGAGCCGCCGCCGCACGTGAAGTTCATCTTCGCGACCACGGAGCCGGACAAGGTGATCGGCACCATCCGCTCGCGCACCCATCACTACCCCTTCCGGCTCGTCCCGCCGAAGGTGCTCGGAAACTATCTGGACGACATCTGCCGGCGTGAGCAGGTGCGGGTCGAGCCGGGCGTGCTGCCGCTCGTCGTGCGAGCGGGTGCGGGCTCGGTTCGTGACTCGATGTCGGTCCTCGACCAGCTGCTCGGAGCCGCCGGTGACAACGGGGTCAGCTATGCGCAGGCCACCGCGCTGCTCGGCTTCACCCCCGAGGCGCTGCTCGACGAGATGGTCGACGCCGTCGTCGCGGGCGACGCCAAGGGCGTCTTCGGCACCGTCGACAAGGTCATAGAGACAGGCCAGGAGCCACGCCGCTTCGCCGAGGACTTCCTGCAGCGACTGCGCGACCTGGTGATCGTCGCCCAGGTGCCGGACGCCATCTCGTCCGGCCTCATCGATGCCCCGGCTGACCAGGCCGAGCGCTTCGAGCACCAGGCGGCGGGGCTGGGCGCCGGGGAACTGACCCGCGCCGCGGAGGTCATCGCCACCGGCCTCACCCAGATGCGCGGCACCACGGCGCCGCGGCTCCACCTGGAGCTGATGTGCGCGCGGGTGCTGCTGCCCGGTGCCGACGTCGGGGATCGCGGCGTCCATGCGCGGCTCGACCGTCTGGAGC
>JBAQVA010000209.1:0-8995 GCA_049297835.1 Propionibacterium sp. | reverse complement strand
TCCCCAGGCGGCGAACACGCCGGCGGCGATGGGCAGGGCGATGGTGTTGTAGCCGACGGCCCAGCCGAGGTTCTGGTGCATCTTGTGCAGGGTTCCGCGCCCGATCGTCAGCGCGGTCGGAACGTCGAGCGGGTCGGAGCGCATCAGCACCAGGTCGGCGGTCTCGATCGCGACGTCGGTGCCAGCCCCGATGGCGATCCCCAGGTCGGCCTGGGCGAGGGCGGGGGCATCGTTGACGCCGTCACCGACCATGGCCACGCTTCGGCCTTCAGCCTGCAGGCGGGTGATCTGGGCGGCCTTGTCGCCGGGCAGGACGTCGGCGATGACGGTGTCGATGCCGAGGTGATCGGCGATCCGGTCGGCGGTGGCACGGTTGTCACCGGTCAGCATCACCACACGTACGTCCTGCTCGTGCAACGCCCGCACCGCCTGCGCGGAGGTCTCCCGGGGTGCGTCGGCCAGCCCGATGACAGCCGCCACCTGCCCGTCCACTGCAGCGAACACGGCGGTCTGGCCTGCCTCGGCGATCCGGTCACGGATCGGGCCTGCCGTGGCCAGGTCGATGCCGAGGGATTCCATCAGGCGCCGGTTGCCGACGGCCATCCGATGCCCCTCGACCGCGGCGGTGGCGCCATGGCCCGGGACGTTGCGGAACTCGCTCGCGGAGCGGGCCGGGATGCCTTGCGCTGCGGCGTACGCCACCACTGCCGCGGCCAGGGGGTGCTCCGACTCCCGCTCCACGGCAGCGATCAGGTCCAGACGTGGATCGGTACCGACAGACACGACCTGGGTCACCTCGGGTTCGCCCTTGGTCAGGGTGCCGGTCTTGTCCATCACCACGGTGTCGATACGTGCCGAGGTCTCCAGCGCGGTCGCGTTCTTGAACAACACGCCACGCTTGGCGCCCAGACCGGTGCCGACCATGATCGCCGTCGGGGTGGCCAGCCCCAGCGCATCGGGGCAGGTGATCACGACCACGGTGATCGCGAACAACAGCGCCACCTGCACCGACGGTCCGATCAGCCACCAGACCACGAACGTCGCCAGGCCACCGATGATGGCGACCAGGACGAGCCAGAACGCGGCCCGATCGGCGAGGCGCTGCCCGGGCGCCTTCGAGTTCTGCGCCTGCTGGACAAGGGCGACGATCTGGGCCAGTGCGCTGTCGGCGCCCACCTTCGTGGCCTCCACCCGCAGGGTGCCGGTGGTGTTGATGGAGGCTCCGATCACCTCCGAACCCGGGCCCTTGGCGACCGGCAACGACTCGCCGGTCACCATCGACTCATCCACCTCCGACTGTCCCTCCCGGACCAGCCCGTCGACCGGGATCTTCGCGCCCGGCCGCACCAGCACCAGGTCGCCGACCAGGACCTCGCTGGTCGGAACCTCGACCTCGACGCCCTCGCGGATCACGATGGCCCTGGGCGGGGCCAGGTCGAGGAGCGTACGGATCGCGTCGTTCGCGCCGCCGCGGGCCCGCATCTCGAACCAATGGCCGAGCAGGACGAATGTGGTCAGCACAGCCGCGGCCTCGTAGAACACCTCACCGCCACCGGTGAGCGTCACGAACAGGCTGTAGAGCCAGCCCGCCCCGATCGCGATGGCGACCAGCACCATCATGTCCAGGGTCTTGTTGCGCAGGGCGCGGACCGCACCGTCGAAGAAGATCCAGCCGGCGTAGAAGACCACCGGCAGCGACAGGATCAGGGCGACGACATCGTCGCGCAGCCCGAACGGCGCCGCCAGGCTGAAGCCCAACATGCCCCGGCCCATCGGGGAGTACAGCGTGATCGGCACCGACAGGACGGCCGCGGTAAGGAACCTGTTGCGCATATCGGCCACCATCGCGGCCATCGACATGCCGGCGTGCCCACCATGGCCCATCGCGTCATGCGGAGACATCGCCGGAGCGGCCTTCCCGGCATGCCCACCGTGCTCCATCGCCTCATGCGAGCCGTGATCCATCGCCTCATGCGGCGACATCGCCGGGGCCGGGTGACCGGCATGTTCAGTGTGGTCCGGCTCGACCACCACCGGGACCTCCCGCTGCAGGGAGGGAACCGGGTGGTGGGCGCCGTGGGCCTGGTGCGCGCCGTGGGCCTGGTGGCCGCGGGGTTCGGGTTCCATATCGGGGACGCACACATGTGTCGGGAGGGACTCCCCAGCACAGTGGTAGCCACATTCACGGATCCACCCCTGCAGGTCGCCGATACTCGTACGCGTCGGGTCGAAGGTGACCGTCGCGGTCTGGGAGAGCGCGTTGGCCTCAACGCCGACCACGCCCGAACGGGAACCAAGGGTGCGTTCGACGGCGCGTTCCGAAGTGGCCCAGTGCAGACCACCCACCTCCAGGACGGTCGTCCGCGTTAGTGTCGGGGATTCCTCAGGCGTCATGTTCTCCTCGTTTCTTGGCGACGTCCCCGCCGCCGGGTGGTGCCCACCGAACGGAATCCGAATGGGATGGCCGCAGGCCTCAGGTTCGGAAGATCAGGCCCCGAGGTTCAGTGCCGATGTCCCGAGGGATGGTTGCCCGAGCTGTGCGCATCCGAGGTGTTGTCGCCTGAGCCGTGGTTCATCATGGCCATCATCACGCCCATCATCGCCAGGCAGCCCACCGCGTAGAGGATCGCGCCTCCGCCGGCTTTGCCGGCCAGCACCAGATAGCCCACGACCAGGACCATCGGGGCGCACATCAACAGATGCATCCAGTGGTTACCGTGCTTACCCGCGTGGTGTCCGGGGGCGGTTTCGGTCCCGGCCTGCGGGGGGTTGACAGGTCGGGGAAGGTCGGTGGGAGGGGTGAGGCTGCGGGCGGCGTACCTGTCGGGGTCGGTCTGGGTACCGGGGCTGTAGGGGAAGTTGGGATCGCTGTACGGGAAATCGGGATCCATGATCGCTCCTTGGTGCGATGGACTGCTTGTCCTTCGAGAATCGCGCACGAAAGTGGTGGCCTGTGATCGGAGCGGTCAAGGTCTTGTCAAGCCTGCACCACCGGGGCGACGAGGGGGTCGCTGGCCGGTGGTGCAGGCAGATGGGTGGGGGACCGGCTAGCTGACGTAGTTGAGGCCGATCATCATCCCGGCCTCGGCGTGGTAGATGTTGTGGCAGTGGACGGCCCACTTGCCGGCATTGTCGGCGTCCAGGTCGATCGGCAGCTGTTCCATCGGCCCGAGCAGGACGGTGTCCTTGCGCAGCCCCGAGGGCAGGGCGAAGGTGTGGCCGTGCAGGTGCAGGGGGTGGGTCATCATCGTCATGTTCATCACGTTGATGCGCAGCCGCTGGCCGGCCTTCACGGTCAGGGGCGTGTTCCTCCCGAACGGCGCGCCGTTGATGGCCCAATGGTAGGGCTGCATGGAGCCCTCCAGGTTCAGCTGGACGGTGGCATCGGGTGACTTGGCCGGCAGCTTGGCCGACTCCGCGGGCTGCAATTGGGAGCCGATCAGCACCTGCCCGCCCAGTTCGGCCGGGGTGACGTCGGGGCCCGGGGCGGTGCCGGCGCCGGTGCGGATCAGGCCCAGGGCCTGACCGCCCGAGGTCTTGGCGAACGGTCGGGCGACCAGCGGGAAGACCCCCTCACCCAGGGTGACGACGGCGTCGTAGCGCTCACCCATCCCCATGTAGAGCGCGGAGACCTCCTGGGGGACCACCGGATGGCCGTCGGTATGGGTGATGGTCATCTTGTGTCCGCCCAGCGCGACGGTGAAGATCGTGTCCGAGGCGGCGTTGATGATGCGCAGGCGCACCTTCTGCCCCGGCTTGGCGCTGAGCGTCTCGGGTGCGGCCGGCACCTTGCCGTTCAGCAGGAAGTACGGGTAGGTCACGTCACCGGCATCCCCCCACGGCTGAGCACCCGTCGAGGAGCCCATCGCACCGTGGTCCATCCCACCCATCCCTCCCATCCCGCCCATGCCGCCGCTCGAGGACGAGGAGGCCGACCCGCCTGCAGCGATGAGCTGCTTGAGCACCTCATCGGGGGTACGGCCCGTCCCGTCGACCCAGTCATCGAGCACGACCACCCACTCGGCGTCATAACCGCCCGGCTCGCGCGGGTCGTCGATGATCAACGGCGCGTACAGCCCGCGGTCGAGTTGGACGCCCACGTGCGGGTGGAAGAAGTAGGTGCCGGGGTCGGGTGCGGTGAACTCGTACACGAATTTCTGTCCGGGCTTGACGGGATCCTGCGTCATCCCGGGCACGCCGTCGGCGGCGTTGTGCAGCCGGATGCCGTGCCAGTGGATGCTCGTGTCGTCCGGGAGTTGGTTGTCCAGCGTCAGGCGCAGGAAGTCGCCGGCCGTGGCGCGGATCAGGGGTCCGGGCAGCGTGTCGCCGTAGGCCCAGGTCGCGACCTTCGGGCCGCCCAGGTCGATCGTCGCCGGCTTGGCCGACAGCGCCTTCTCCACCACCGTCTGTCCTGGCGAGGGAGTCGCTGCGGAGACGGGTCCGAGTGCCGCAGATCCTGATCCCCTGCCCCCTCGGGTGGAGCAGGCGGTCAGGGCTCCGGCGCCCAGGCCGAGGCCTCCGATCAGGACGGCCCGACGTGAGAGTCGTTGCATGGTGATGCCTTTCCTCTATCTCAGCGGTGAGGTGGTCGGGACGGAGGCCGAACGGGGACGGCATCGCTCTCGGCACGCAGGTACTCATACTCCTGGACCGTGATCTCCCCTCGAGCCAACCGCTCCCCCAACCGATCAGCCGCCCAGGGAGCCGCAGGGTCCGGGGAACCGGCCGTGTCCCGACCGCTGTACAACGCACGTACCGCCAGGAAGACGGCGGCCCAGAAAGCTGCGGTGCCGACGATCATGACGACCCACATGCCCCAACCGGGCAATCCACTCATCCCGTCCACCGTGCTCTCCTTTCCTGGTCGTACGAGCGCTCACTGTCGACTCTCGCCCGCCCACATAGGGAACTCGTCACAGGTTCGTTCAGGTTCGATCAAGATGGCGACCAGGAGGCATCCGCGGTCAGGAGAGCCGGCAGCGCGCGGCGCACACTGGGCGTGTGAACCCAGCAGACGCCGAACCGGCGATCCAGGTCCTGGTGGTCGACGACGAGAAACCGTTGGCCGGGATGATCGCCGCCTACCTCTCCCGCGAGGGCTACCAGACCCGCCTGGCCCACACCGGTCCCGAGGCGGTCGCTGCCGCGCAGGAGGATGCACCCGACGTCGTGGTCCTCGACCTCGGCCTGCCCGGCATGGACGGGGTGGAGGTCTGCCGCAGGATCCGCACCTTCAGCGACTGCTACATCATCATGGTGACCGCCCGCACCGACGAGGTCGACAAGCTCATCGGCCTGTCGGTGGGGGCAGATGACTACCTGACCAAGCCGCTCAGCATGCGCGAACTCGTCGCCCGGGTACAGACCGTGCTACGTCGGCCCCGCACCCCCACCGGAACCACGCCCCGGGTGGAAGAGCCGGCCCGCGTCTTCGGGGACCTTCGGGTCGATGTCGCCGGCCGTGAGGTCCACGTGGGCGGGTTCCTGATCGACCTGACCCCCACCGAGTTCGACATCCTCGCCACCCTGGCCTCCCGGCCCAAGCTCGCCTTCTCCCGGCGCCAGATCCTCGATGAGGTCTGGGGCGAGAGCTGGGTCGGCGACGACCACGTCGTCGACGTCCACGTCGCCCACCTGCGACACAAACTCGGCGACGACTCGACCGCACCCCGCTACGTCCGCACCGTCCGGGGCGTCGGCTACCGCATGGGCCTGGGATGAAACCCCTGCGATGGGCGCGCGAAACCCTGGCCGGCAGGCTCATGGCCGGCCAGACGATCGTCCTGCTGGCCAGCGTCCTGACCGCCGGCCTGGTCGCCTCGATGGTGGGCCCCCAGATCTTCCATGACCACCTCCTCCAGTCCGGGCATACCGCCAACTCTCCTGAGCTGGGCCACATCGAACAGGCCTACCGGGAAGCCAGCGCCCTGGCCCTGGGGGTCGCCCTGCTCATCTCACTGGTCTGCGCGGTCCTGGTGTCCTGGTTGGTCAGTCGCCGACTGCGCCGGTCCCTGCATGAACTGACCGACGCCGCCCGCGAGTTGTCTCGCGGCCACTACGCCCGCCGGGTCCCGGCGGTCGGAGGTGGATCCGAGCTGGACACCTTCGCCACCGCGTTCAACTCCATGGCCGGCCGACTGGAGGACGTCGAGGCCACCCGCCGCCGCCTGCTCTCCGACCTCGCCCATGAGCTACGCACCCCCATCGCCACCCTCAGCGCCTACCACGAGGGACTCTTCGATGGAGTCACCGACCTCGACGCCGACACCCGAACCGTCCTCACCGCCCAGACCGACCGGCTGGCCCGCCTCGCCCAGGACATCAACGACGTCTCCCGGGCAGAAGAAGGCCGTCTCCACCTGGACCGCCAGCCCTACCAGGTCGCGGACCTGATCGCCATGGCAGCCGACAGCGCCCGGGCCCGCTACGACGACAAGCACGTCGAACTCGCCACCGCCACCGCCGACGGGGCCGGAGCGGCCGTCGACGTCGACCCCAACCGCATCGGCCAGGTCCTCGGCAATCTGCTCACCAACGCGCTGCGCCACACCCCCGCTGGCGGACGCGTCACCCTCAGCGCACGGTCGGCATCCGACGAGGTCGCCATCATCGTCAGTGACACCGGCGAAGGGCTCCTGGCGTCCCAGCTGCCCCATGTCTTCGAACGCTTCTACCGCGGCGACACCGCCCGCGACCGGGACCGCTCCGGGTCCGGTATCGGCCTGACCATCAGCAAGGCGATCATCGACGCCCACGGTGGCACCATCACCGCCCACAGTGAGGGCCCCGGGCAAGGAGCCACCTTCGAGATCCTGCTCCCCCGATCACGCCCATGACAGCGCTCACCGATCCGGCCGCCGATCCGCCCCAAGCTCCCGCCCTGCCGACACCCAGGGTCCGGCGGCCGGGGGCTATCGGCGCACCGCCAGCAGTCTGCCCCCGTCCCGACCCTTCACCGAACAGAGAACTCCCACCCATGACTAGTAGCAACGCACGGGCCAAGCTCGACGCGATCCGCAAGCAGGACGCCGCCCACGCCCGCCGCCGACGCCTCATCGGCGCCGGTGCGGGCGCGGTCGCCCTGGTCGTCATCGCTCTCCTCATCACCTGGGCCGTGACCCGTACGCCGAGTCAGCCCACGGCGACCAGCGGCGCGCTCACCTACCCCAGCCTGTCCCGCGACCACGTGTCCGGCCCGGTCACCTACCAGCAGACGCCCCCGGCCGGCGGCCCCCACGCCTCGGTCTGGCAGAACTGCGGGATCTACACCAACCCGGTCCCCAACGAGAACGCCGTGCATTCCCTCGAACACGGCGCGTTCTGGATCACCTACCGCCCCGACCTGGCCGCGGACCAGGTCGCCGCTTTGCAGGCTGACGTCACCGGCCAGCCCTACGCCCTGCTCAGCCCCTACCCGGGACTACCCTCCCCCGTCGTCGCGACCGCCTGGGGCGTCCAGCTCAAACTGCAGGACGCGACCGACCCCCAGCTCAAGACGTTCATCAACACGTACGCCGACGCGCGCAAGGCACCCGAACCCCGCGGCGAGTGCACCGGCGGCACCGGCACACCGGCCAGCCGCTGAGGCGCCCTCGACCACTGACTGGCCTGGTCGACCCATCCCCGGCTGGAAGGAGAATCCTGCCACCTGCACAGGCGGCACGCCCCCGCCGGTAGGTCAGCCAGCCGGGGGTGTGAGGGTGTGGGAAATCTTTACTTTGCCCCCACCTCGATCCTTACCGGCCGCTGGGAGGCTGGAAGACATCGGGCGATCAAGGTGATCGCCCCTGAAACCAGGAGGATCACCATGATGGGATGGGGCGGAATGGGATGGGGCGGCGCGGGATACCGCGGCGCAGGTTATGGCGGCGCGGGATGGGGCGGCATGTTCGCAGGCTTCGCCTTGTTCATCCTCGCCCTTCTCGTCATCGCCGCGATCGTCTACCTGTATCGGCGCGTCAACCACGGGACCCCGCTGATCACGAAGCTTTCCGAGGGCGGTCGGGACAGCCATACCGCCGCGCGGGCGTCGTATCGCGCCGGGCAGGGCGCCGCAACGAGCCCGGAGGATGAGGCCATGAGCGCGCTCGCTGCACGTCTGGCTTCCGGCGAGATCACCCCGGAGGACTACCAGGAGCGCGTGGCGACCCTGCGTACCGTCCGCGACCAGGGCATCGACCCGACCGCGGGCATGCCCTACCTCGGACCGCAGGACACAGCCCGACCGGACCGGCGTGCAGCCTGATCGCACGTCGGTCAAGCGCGCACACCCCGGGACTGCCGTACGTGGCGTCCCGGGGTGTGCTCGCCCATTCCCGATCCGGCGCCCACTCCGCAGCCCGATCGAGACGAAGTCCTGCCACCCTCACCGGCGCCGCACCCCCGGCCCCGTGGCCAACGGGCCTCGATGGGCGGTGTCAGGGGCTGTGGGAAATCTTTACTTTGCCCCCACCACGATCATTACCGGGCGCTGCGAGGCTGAATGCATGGGGCGGTCAAAGTGATCGCCCCCTGACACCAGGAGGATCACCATGATGGGATACGGCGGTTGGGGCGGTATGGGATGGGGCGCCATGATCGGGATGGTGCTGGTCTGGATTGTCCTGATCGCGCTCATCGCGTGGGCGGTGACCCGGCTCCTGCCTGCGCGCCGGGTGGAGGGCGGCTCCCCGCAGCCGCCGCAGGAAACTCCCGAGGAGATCCTGGACCGCCGCTTCGCCCGCGGCGAGATCGACCTGGAGACCTACCAGGCCCAGCGTGCCGCGCTGGCATCCGCTCGTAAGGAACGCCGATGACCAGGAAGCGTCTGACCCAGGCCGGCCCCCGGTGGCTGGCCTGGGCGGTGCTGGCCGTCGCCGGCCTGCTCCTGGTCGCGTCGGTAGCTTTCGCGGCGTGGGGATTCGGACGGCCCGCCGCGCCCGCGGGTGGCATCGCCCCGCAGGCGTCCGGGAGCGGCGGCCCGACCACCGGCGGCCCCCCGATGATGGGTCCCGGC
>JBAQVA010000208.1:0-5389 GCA_049297835.1 Propionibacterium sp. | reverse complement strand
GTACAACCGTCCGTCTGCGGATCTGGTTGCTGTTCTTTGCTGATGTTTGCCAGCGTATGCCAGATTTCGCACGACTGCAATCTTTTTCCCGTACAAGATCGCAGAGTCACGGGACCCCGATGACGCTCGTGCTCCCGGGCAGAGCGTCCGGCGCCGGCGCACCACCCCGCGATGAGCTCGGCGCCGGCACTCCCGGCGCCGCCCGGACCGGTCGGGGCGGACGTGCGTGGGGCATTCCCGGGCGGCCGCCGTGGGATGCTTGGCCCGAGTCCGTGCACCCCAGCATCGGCAGGAGGCAGTCATGTCCACGTCACCGTCAGGGGACCCGAGCAGTGCGATCCTGCCGGCGAGCCGCCGGGCCGAGGTCGCTGCCGTCGTGGCGAAGTCCGGCGAGCTGTCGGTCGCGGCACTGGCGACCAGATTCGGCGTCTCCCAGGACACCATTCGCCGGGACCTCGACGAACTGCATGAATCGGGCGCGGTGATCCGCACCTATGGCGGCGCGATGAGCCCCGAACGCATGCCGAAGGTGGAGCCCGGGTTCGACATCCGCACCCGCCTCAATTCCCAGGAGAAGGACTCGATCGGGGCGCTCGCGGCAGGGCTCGTGCACGAGAGCACGTCCCTCTTCATGAACAGCGGGACGACCGCGCTGGCGGTTGCCAGGAATTTCCGTCCCGGCCTGGGACTGCGGATCATCACGAACAGCCTCCTGCTGCCGTCCACGGTGAATCCCGAGGCGATCTCCGAGATATATGTCGTGGGCGGGCTGGTGCGGCTCCACGCCCAGGGCACGACGGGGCCGGTGACCTCAGGTCTCGGAGTGGAGAACGGGGAGCAGTTCGATCCGCACAGCGATCTCGCCATCATCGGGGTGAGCGGAGTCTCGAGCGACCGGGGGTTCCTCACCACCAATGTCCAGGAGGCCAAGCTGGCGCGCGAGATGATCGACCGCTCGGAGACCGTGATCGTGGTCGCCGACGCGTCGAAGTTCGGCCAGACCGCCTTCGCCCACATCGCCGGTCTGGAATCGGCAGACATCCTCGTCACCGATGCGGCCCCGCCGGCAGACCTGCAGAAGGCCCTCACCAGCGCGGGCGTGCGGGTCGTCCGCCCGGACGACCAGTAGCCCCCGACTAGGGTCCCCCTCACCCAGCCTGTCGGCAGGTGGCCCCGCGGTGCGCAGCACGGCGCGAGCCCGGGCCCGTGGTCACCCCGCCGCAGCGGACGGCGGCCGCCGTCAGCACGCCTCGACGAGGACGGCCGAGCCCTGCCCGCCCCCGATGGCGATCGCAGCCAGGCCGAAGCCGCCCTGCCCGGAGCGCACGAGTTCGCTGAACAGGCGCACCAGCAGGATCGCGCCGGAGGCTGCCCAGGGGTGACCGAGCCCGATCGCGCCACCCTGCGGACAGATCGTGCGTTCGTCCACCCCGAGCGCGTCCGCGCAGGCGAGAACCTGCCCCGCGAATGCCTCGTTGAACTCGACCGCCGAGATCTCGTCGAGCCCGACGCCGGTCTGGTCCACCACGGCCCGGACCGCGGGCACGATCCCCCACCCGGGACGGTCGGGGTCGCATCCCAACGTTGCGCAACCCACGACCCGCAGACCCGGCACGCCGAGGCTGCGGTGCGTCCGTGCATCGACCATGGTCACCGCGGCAGCCCCGTCGCTGATCCCGCAGGAACTCGCCGCGGTGACGGTGCCTCCCTCCCGGAACTGCGCGGGAAAGCGCGCCAGCCTCGCCGCGGTGAAACCGGAGCGTGGGCGCTCGTCGAGGTGCTGCCCGGCGACGTCGACGATCTCGGCGTCGAAGCCACCGGCATCCCGGTTCCCGACGGCGCGCTGGTGGGAGCGAAGGGCGTAGCAGTCCTGGCGTTCGCGGCCGATTCCGCACTCCTGCGCGAGCAGGTCGGCGGCCAGGCCCATCTCGATGTCCAGCCAGGGCGGCGGGGCGAAGGGTGCACGCTCGAAGGCACGCTCCGGGGCGTCCGCGGTGGCCGGCCACGAGGTGAGCGGCTGGGTCGACACCGACTGGACGCCGCCTGCCAGGACCACTCCCGGAAGGCTGCGGCAGCGGTGCCACGCGTATTCGACGGCGGCCATCCCGGAGCCGCACTGCCGGTCGACGCTCAGCGCCGAAACGCCCAGGTCGAGTCCGGCGGCCAGCGCCGCGAGCCTGGCCGGGTTCCCACCCGGCCCCCGAACGTTGCCGAGCACCACCTCGTCGGGCACCAGATCCGCGGGCAGGCCGTCCGCCAGCCTGCGCAGCACGGGTGCCGCCAGGCCGCTCGTGTCCAGCCCGCGGAAGATGCCGGCCCGGTTGCCGATGGGAGTGCGCAGCGCCTCGATGATCACCGGGCTGCGATCGTCATCGGGGATCCGCTCGATCGTGCTCATCGGATGAACTTCCCTTCGTCCTGCCCTCGTGTACCCGTGACGAGCTGCTCGACGAGCGCCCGGAGGTCTGTCTTGCCGGCGGGCGTCACGGGCGGCCGGGGCACGCATGCCCACCGCCGTGGACGCTGGGCACCGACCAGCTCGGTCCGCGCCCAGCGCCTCAGCACGTCGATGTCCCCGCTCTCGGTCACGACAGCGGTGAGGACCTGCCCGATCCGCGCATCGGGGCACCCGACGAGGAAGACCTCGCCGTGCGCGAGACGCCTCATCCGGGCGAGCAGCGGGGCGAGGGGCACCGTCTCCCCGGCGGTGGTGACCGCACCCTCGCGGCCCTGCACCTGCACCCGACCCGCCTCGAGGCGGCCACGGTCACCCACCGTGGCGAATCCCTCGGCGTCACGCGCCAGCTCGCGGACGACCCCGCCGTCGACCACCGCCGTGCACAGCCAGGGCGAACGCACCCAGATCCGCCCGTCGCGCACCGAGATCTCGACGCTCTCGAAGGGGTACAGGTCGTCCGCGCTGGTGCCCATCGCAACCATGGACAGCTCCGCGGCACCGTAGTAGTGGCTCACCCGAATTCCCTCGTCAGCGGCTCTGCGCGCAAGCGGCCCGGACAGCGCGTCTCCGGCGACGATCGCCGCGCGGAACTGCTGTCGATCCGAGGGCTCGCGGTCGAGCAGCCGGACGAGCCCGGCCGGGGTCACCTGGGCGATGTCCGCATCCAGTGGGTCGCTGGCCGTCCAGCTCGCCCCGGCATGCTGAGCCAGGCAGGCGGCGAACAGATTCATGGTGGCGCTCATCGGCCCGGGGATCCAGATCCGATCGCCGGCGGCGAGCCCGCAGTGGCGCGCGGTCGCATCGAAGCTGTCCACCCACGAGTCGGTGGTCCGCACGATGATCCTTGCCGCACCCGTCGTCGTCCCGGAGGTGCGCAGACCGATGAGCCCATGGGCCCGGTGGACCCGCCAGAACTGCTCGACGGCATCCGGCGTCGCGTCGAGCAGCATCACTGACGCGAGATCCAGCGGGTGTGCTCCCGCCGCGTCGACATCAGACACTGACGCGTCCCCCGCGACCGGGCGCCCGCCGGCGGGCCACCGCGCCCACGCTCCTGGATGATTCGTCCACAGACTCCCCCTCGGCCGACGGCAGCAGTCTAGGCCCGGGCCTGAACACTGTTCAGGTGGGTCGTCCGGGGCCTCCCCGGGGGCAGCACGCGACCAACCCGGCCGGTGGACCGTCGCCGCCGGACGAAGCCACGGAGGAAGCGGGGCAGCTCGCCGCAGGCTCACCACCGACCTGCGTACCGGGCCGTCGCCGCAGGCTGGCAGAATGTCCGCTCGGACACGGGGTGCGCCCGCAGGCGCTGAGATCACACTCGTGGAACCTGATCTAGCTCGAACTAGCGAAGGGATGTCCTCAATGACCAGCACGGCTGACACCGAGGAGAAGGACCGGGACACCGCTGCGAGACTGCCGCACGCCGGTCGCGCAGCACTACGCGCCGGGGTGGTGGGTAACTTCATCGACAATGTCCACGTCTTCCTGCCCGCATTCGCCCTGGTGCCCGCGCTCGCGAGCGTCGCCGGGCCGAGTGCGGCGTCGAGCTCGGGAGCCCTGGTGGTCATCGCGATGCTGCTCGGCCGCCCGATCGGCGGCGTGGTCTTCGGCCAGCTCAGCGACCGGCTCGGCCGCACCCGGACCACGAGTATCGCGATCAGTGGGACGGCGCTGTGCGCCCTCGCGATCGCAGTCATGCCGACCTACGTGGCCATCGGGGCCGCCACCATCATCCTGATCCTCGCGCTGCGCTTCGCCGGCGGGATCTTCGTCGCGGGCGAGTACTCCGCCGCGATTCCGCTGGCCATGGAGTGGTCGGCCCCGCGCCGCCGTGGGCTGTTCTCGGGCCTCATCCTGTCGATGGCACCGTGAGCACAAGGGGTGATCTCGTTCGCCACGGCGGCTCTGCTCGTCTGGCTCGGCGCGCACCGCTACGCGACGTGGGGCTGGCGGGTCCTCTTCCTGTGCGGTGCGCTGGCCTCGCTCGGCATGCTCATCTACTACCGCAGCCGGGTCGCCGACGCGCCGATCTTCCACCGCAGCGCCGGTCAGCCGCATGCGCGGACCAGCGTCCGCGAGATGCTGACGGGCAGTCACCGCCGGGCCTTCTGGCAGGTCTTCACCCTCATGAGCGGCCTGTGGCTGCTCACCAACATGACCGTCCTGGTGCTCCCGGGCCGGCTCACCGCCGATGTGGGTCTCACCGCATCCGACTCGGCGCTGGCGACCGGAACGGCCTCGGTCGCCCAGGCCCTGTTCATGGCGCTGGCCGGTCACCTCTCGACCAGGTGGGGACGCCGCCGCGTGCTGGTCGGCTGGGGATTCTCGTCCGCCATCCTCGGGCCGGTGGTGTGGTGGGGGCTCGTGCACAGCACCGGACTGGCCGCGGCCGCAGGGCTGGCAGCGCTCCTCCAAGTCGTCACGGTGGCCGCGTACGGGCCCATCTCGGCCTATCTTTCCGAGCGCTTCGTCACCGCGGTCAGGTCGACCGGCTACGGAATGGGCTACAGCCTGTCCCTCATCATCCCGGCGCTCTACCCCTTCTACCTGCCGGTGCTCCAGCGCTCGCTGGGGCGCCAGACATCGGTGATGGCACTCATCGTCCTTGGCGGCACCCTGCTCATCGTGGGCGCCGCGCTCGGGCCGGCGCTCACACCCCGCGAGATCGACGCCGATCTCGACGACGTCGCCCGGGCGGTGACGGCATGACGGCGACATGGGCCGAGGTCGCCGCGCGGGTCCGGGAGGACGCCCCGCTCGTGCACTGCCTCACCGCAACCGTCTCGATGGAGATCGTCGCGGACGGTCTGCTCTCGGCCGGTGCACGACCCATGATGACCGAGACCGAGACCGAGGCCCCGGCGATGACCCGGGTCGCCGACTCGCTCCTGGTCAACCTCGGGACGCTGTCCACCGACGGCGCCGCAG
>JBAQVA010000207.1:0-18684 GCA_049297835.1 Propionibacterium sp. | reverse complement strand
CGGAGACGCTCTGCTCCTTGGTCTGGCCTTCTGCCATGAGAACTCCCTCGACCGCTCGGATCACGTGTCTTGTGAGGCAATCCTAAGCAGGATCCGGAGAGGCCGGCCGGCGGGGTCGTGTGGGGTGCCTGCTTCCCACCACTGCGTGACGGCCCGCGGGGGCACTGATGGTGGGCCGGATGACCCGACCCACCATCAGCCGATCCCCGCCAACGCCTTGGCCGCAGGGCAACTGCGGCGAGAGCTCAGGGGAGGGCCCTCAGACGCGCTTGCCGATGGCGGAGCCCACCTCGGCGTCGATCTTCGTCCAGTAATCGACGATGTGCGACTTCACCGGCTCGACCACGTCGGTGTTGGTGATCTGGTCCACGATCGTGTCCACCAGATCGTCGCGCTCCTGCTGGCTGAAGACACCCCGCACGAGGGCGTGGGCCTGGCCGAAGTCGTCGTCCTCGGAGTGCAGCGTCGCGGCGCTGCGCACCAGCTCACCGTCGTTCTCCCAGGAGTCCTCGGCCTTGCCTTCGTCCTCTGCCCACGGGCGGCCGTAGGAGTTGGGCGCGTAGACAGGGGCGGCGCCGGAGTGCTCCACCCGCATGTGGCCGTCGAAGGTGTAAGTGTTCGTCGGCACGACCGGACGGTTCACCTCCAACTGCTCGAAGTTCGGCCCGATGCGCGTACGGGCGGCGTCGTTGTAGGCGAAGACGCGGCCGAGCAGCATCTTGTCCGGCGAGAAGCCGGTGCCGGGCACCGTGTTGGACGGAGAGAAGGCCGCCTGCTCGATCTGGGCGAAGAAGTTCTCCGGGTTCCTGGTGAGGGTGAACCGGCCCACGTCGATCAGCGGGTAGTCCTTGTGGGGCCAGACCTTGGTGAGGTCGAAGGGATTGAAGCGGTAGGTCTTGGCGTCCTCGTAGGCCATGATCTGCACCTTGACGCTCCAGCTCGGGTAGTTGCCCTCCTCGATCGCCTGGAAGAGATCCTGACGGTGGTAGTCGGCATTCTCGCCGACGATCCGCGCAGCCTCGTCGCGGGAGATGTTCTCCACCCCCTGGTCGCTGATGAAGTGGTACTTCACCCACGAGAGCTTGCCCTCCTCGTTGATCCACGAGTAGGTGTGGGAGGAGAAGCCGTTCATGTGCCGCCAGTCGCGGGGCAGCCCTCGCGGCCCCATGAGATAGGACACCTGGTGGGCCGACTCGGGGGACAGCGTCCAGAAGTCCCACTGCATGTTGGGGCTGCGGAGCCCGGAATCCGGCAGACGCTTCTGCGAGCGGATGAAGTGCGGGAACTTGATGGGGTCGCGCACGAAGAAGACGGGGGTGTTGTTGCCGACCACGTCGAAGTTGCCCTGCTGGGTGTAGAACTTCAGCGCGAAACCGCGGACATCGCGCCACGTGTCGGGCGAGCCCTGCTCGCCGGCGACGGTGCTGAAGCGCGCCAGCATCGGGGTGTGACGGCCAGGCTGCAGGAAGTCGGCCTTGGTCCACGCGCTGACATCTCCGGTGATCTCCAGTTCGCCGAAGGCGCCGGAGCCCTTGGCGTGGGGGCTGCGCTCCGGGACACGCTCGCGGTTGAAGTGCGCAAGCGTCTCGACCAGATGGACGTCGTGGAGAACGATCGGTCCGTCGTTGCCCACCGTGAGCGAATGTTCCTCGCTTGCTGCCGGTGAGCCGTTCTCGTTGGTCGCCGGGTGTTCAGGATCAATGGCCATGGTTCTCCTCCTTGAGGTCGGTCTGCATGGGTTCACAGAGTTGACGTTTCCATCATGGTCCCGTGCGGGGCGCGGCGCAGCACCGTTCACTGCCGGCTTGGCCTGCCCGGATGGGTGCCGGCGTCAACGAGGGCCCGGGCCGTGCCGAAAGTGACGCTCGATCACCGTTTCGGTTCGTGAGCCGCGGTCCTGGCCGACTTCGGGTAGAAAAAGCACGGCGAAGGCGCAAGAGCCTCCACGGTTGACTTCGTCGATGGTCGGGGTGACCGGACTCGAACCGGCGGCCTCCTGCTCCCAAAGCAGGCGCGCTACCAACTGCGCCACACCCCGCCCGCACACCATGGTGCAGGACACCGGGCAGGCTATCGCAGCGGGGGAGTCGTGTCCGAATCGACGCGTGCAGCAATGCGGACATGACCGCGCGGGGCAGGTCGTATAGTCTTGGGCCTGCTCACAGCACGCGAACGTAGCTCAATGGTAGAGCCCCAGTCTTCCAAACTGGCTACGCGGGTTCGATTCCCGTCGTTCGCTCCAGTCACTCCCGGCGCAGTGCTCGCGCCGCCATCCCCTCCACACCGATCAAGTGCACCGGCCGGGGTCCATCACCGACGCTGCGGCCGCACCTGTCTGGTGTCACCTGTCTTCGGTCCTCGCCAGTGACGGGGCGTGCAGGGGATGCGATCCCACCTGTCGGAGGTCGTGCGCGGCTGTTGTTCCCCGGCCGGTGTTGTCCCGGGGAAGTCTGCGACATGGCCCTCCCACAAGGGCTGTCGCAGGCCGCCGGCCCGTTGGGCAGACTGCATCGCGGGTCCGTGGGGCCAGCTCCCGGGCGGTGCCTTGGTCGATGCCCGTTGTGCTCGCTAGGATTGGCGGGCGTTATCTGCGCGCTCTCGCGCAATGTCCGACAACCAGGAGTCCTAGTGCCCAGCAGCGTCGAGCAGCTCAATCCCACCCGGGTGAAGCTCACCATCGAATTGCCTTTCGCCGACCTTCAGCCGAAGATCGACGGAGCCTACAAGCGGATCTCCGAGCAAGTGAATCTGCCCGGCTTCCGTCAGGGCAAGGTGCCTCCTCGACTGATCGACCAGCGCTTCGGGCGTGGCGCGGTTCTCCAGGAAGCCATCAACGACGCGATCCCCGAGGCGTACGCGCAGGCCGTCCAGGAGCACGAGGTCGCGCCGATGGGCCAGCCCGAGATCGAGGTGACCAAGCTCGAGGACGGCGACGCCGTCGAGTTCAGCGCCGAGGTCGATGTGCGTCCCGACTTCGAGATTCCGGAGCTGACCGACATTTCCGTCGAGGTGGAGCCGGTCCAGGTCAGCGATGACGAGGTCAACGAGCGCGTCGAGTTGCTGCGCCAGCGTTTCGCCACCCTCACCGAGGTCGATCGTCCCGCCGCCGAGGGCGACGTCGTGGTCTTCGACCTGTCGGCCACCCAGGACGGCAAGCCCGTCCCCGATGCCGAGGCGAGCGACATGCAGTACCGCATCGGTGCCGGCGGCATGGTGGACGGTCTCGACGAGGCCCTCACCGGTATGTCGGTCGGCGAGACGAAGTCCTTCGTGAGCGCGCTGGCAGGCGGCCCGCACAAGGGTGAGGACGCCGACATCCAGGTCACCGTCAAGAAGGTGAACCTCCAGGAGCTGCCCGCGCTCGACGACGACTTCGCCCAGCTGGTCTCTGAGTTCGACACCTCCGAGGAGATGCTCGCCGACCTGCGCGACAACCTCGAGCGGATGGCCCGCATCGGCCAGGCGAACTCGGCCCGGGACAAGGTGCTGGAGAAGGTGCTCGAGAAGATCGAGTTCGAGCTTCCGGCCGGCGTCCTCGAGCAGGAGGTGAAGGCCTACCACGACCAGATCGGCAACCAGCTCAAGCAGGCGGGCCTCACCGTCGAGCAGTACCTCCAGGACAACGAGGACGAGGAGGCGAACACTCCCGAGGAGTTCTGGAAGGACGTCGACGACCGCGCCGAGCAGGCGCTGCGCGCCCAGCTGGTCCTCGACAAGCTCGCCGAGGAGCGTCAGATCCCGGTCAGCCAGGAGGAGTTCACCCAGCTGCTCCTGCAGAAGGCCCAGCAGAACGGCACCTCGCCCGAGCAAGAAGTCCAGCACATGAGCGAGCACAACCACATGGCCGAATGGATGGGCGAGGTTCGCCGCAGCAAGGCCCTGGGTCTGATCGTCGACGAGGCGAGCATCGCCGACTCCGAAGGCAATGTGGTCGAGCTGAAGAATCTGCAGTCCGACGGCACCATCGCCACGCCTGACGAGCCCGCCGAGGCATCGACCGAGGAGCCCGGCACCGACGAGGACGCGGCATCCGATGCCGCCGAGCCGAAGGCCGAGGAGAAGCCCGCCGAGACCGCGAAGGCCGAGACCGCGAAGACCGAGACCGCGAAGGCCGACGCCTCTGAGACCGCGGCGGCGAAGCCGGCGAAGAAGACCACCAAGAAGCCGGCCAAGAAGACCTCCGGCGAGGACAAGGCCGAGAAGAAGCCCAGCGCGGCCAAGGCCGAGAAGAAGGACGCGGCGAAGGCCGAGAAGAAGTCGTCAGACGACAAGTAGACGCTGATCCGTCAGCGGGGAATCGGGCGGCGCAGGCCGCCTCCGATCACCTCTGACGACGTGAGATCCGGTGCAAAAGCATCGATGTGAGGCCGCTCCCGCAAGGGGGCGGCCTCACATCGTCCTCGGCGAGTTCGCCTCCCGGCGATGAATGCCCGGTACTGTCATGACCTGTCACCATGCTCACTCCGGTCCATGCCCAGGTGACGGGAAGGAAGCACCGATGACGCGAACCCCCGGATCGGACGCCGACCAGGTGTCCGACTCGACGCAGCCAGCGTCCGCCACCCCGCAGGCGCCTCCCGCCCCGGCCGGCGCAGGCTTCCCACGCTTCCTGCAGGTGAGCCTGGGGATCGTGCTCACCCTGGCAGCGCTGCTGCTGCTCCGGGAATTCGCGAGCACCTTCGCGCCGATCTTCCTCGCGCTCAATCTCATGGTCACGGCCTATCCGCTGCACACCTGGCTCGTGAGGAAGCACTGCCCCTCCCCGATCTCGGCGAGCGTGGTGGCGCTCGTCGTGCTCGTGGTCCTCTTCGCCTTCTTCGCAGGCATCGCCTGGGCGGTGAACGAGACGGTGAACCTGCTGCCCTCCTACAACGACGAGTTCAGCTCGATGTACCACCAGCTGATCGACCTCGCGGCTCGCCTGGGCTTCGACGAGAACAGGCTCCTCTCGGCGCTGAAGAGCATCGATCCGAACAGCGTCATGTCGGCGGCCACCTCGCTGCTCTCCGGTGCCTCCGGTGCGCTGGGGATGATGGCGATCGTCGTCACCGCCATCTTCTTCATGGCGATGGACACCCCAGGCTTCGCCGCCCGGCTGAAGATCGCGGAGAACGGCCACTCGCGCACCATGGTGGGCCTCACCTCGTTCAGCCGGGGAGTGCGCCGTTACTGGATCGTCACGACCATCTTCGGACTCATCGTCGCCGTCCTCGACACCATCGCCGTGGCGATCATCGGGGTGCCCCTGCCGATCGTCTGGGGACTGCTCAGCTTCATCACCAACTACATCCCCAATGTCGGCTTCGTCGTCGGTCTGGTCCCGCCCGCACTCGTCGCGCTGGTGGCCGTCGGCTGGCAGCAGGCGCTGATCGTGGTGGCGCTGTACTGCGTCCTCAACTTCGTCGTGCAGTCCCTGATCCAGCCCCGCTTCACGGGCCAGTCGGTCGGCGTGACGCCCACCGTCTCCTTCATCTCGCTGCTGGTCTGGGGATTCGTCCTCGGCGGCCTGGGTACCTTGCTGGCGCTGCCCATGACACTGCTCGTCAAGGCCCTGGTCATCGACACCGATCCGCGCGCCCGCTGGGTGAACTCGCTGCTCGCCAGCGACCCGGCGGATGCCGGGGAGAGCCCTGCCCCGAGCTGACGGTGCCGTGAGCGGTGACCGATGGGCCCTGCCGCAGGGACATGTCGGGATCAGGGACGGACAATCGCAGGTGAGCACACAGGAGGACGTCATGGCGAAGGATGCAGAACAGGCCGACGCGGAGTCGGGCCGGCCGACGGAGCCGGTGGCCCCCGCGCGTCCGGTGCAGACCCGTCCGCAGGGTGAGGGCCCCGTCCCCCAGGGGCCTTTCCGGGGTCAGCCCCACTGGTTGCCGCGACTGACCGTCATCATGTTCGCGATGGCCGGCGTGGCGGGCACCCTGTGGACCTTCCAGCAGCTCTCCTGGCTGCTCGCCCCGGCCTTCTTCGGCGTCAACCTCGTCATCGCTGCCTATCCGATCTACGCCTTCCTGACCCGCCGCCACCTGCCCTCCTGGCTCGCGGGGCTGGTGATGGGCCTGGCGCTGATCGCCGCGATGGCGCTTCTCGGTCTCGCGATGGTCTGGGCGATCAGCACCCTGGTGAACGCCGTCCCCGGCTACGTGCCCCGCTTCGCCGCCCTCTACGAGGAGCTTCGACGGGTGCTGGCCGAGCACCACATCAATGCCGATCCGATGAGCTCGGCGTCCAACTACTTCGACTCCGCGCACATCATCTCGGTGCTGAGCGGGCTGGTCGGTTCCATCTCGGGCACGGTGGGGGCGGCCACGGTGACCTTCACCATGATGCTCATGGTGCTCATCGACTCCATGGGCTGGAGTGATCGCATGAAGATGGCCACCGACAGCCATCCGCGGGTCGCCCATGCCATGGTCGGCTTCGCCCGGGGGACCCGCCGCTACTGGCTCGCCTCCACCCTCTTCGGGCTCATCATGGCGGCACTGAACGGGATTGCGCTCAAGATCTTCGGCGTGCCACTGATGGGGGTGTGGATGATCCTCACCTTCATCACCACCTATGTCCCGACGGTTGGCTTCTTCTTCGCCATGGTCCCCCCGGTGCTGGTGGCCCTGCTGGTGAACGGATGGCAGAACGCGCTGTGGCTGATGGTCGTGTACTTCATCACCACCTGGGTCGTCCAGGGTTACTTCCAGCCGAAGGTCACCGGCAATGCAGTGGGGGTCAACATCACGGTCTCCTTCCTGTCCCTGCTGTTCTGGGCCTGGGTCTTCGGGCCGCTGGGCGCGATCATCGCGCTGCCGGCCACCCAGCTCGTGAAGTCGCTGGTGATCGACGCCGACCCGAAGTCGCGCTGGGTCAATGCCTTCTTCGCCACCGAACCCGATCTGCGCGACGCCGATCCGCAGACCTGAGTGACCGTGCGGCCCACGAGCGACATGAGCGTGTGCCGCTCAAGTTGGCACGCCGCAAGCGAACAGCCGTGGGCGCCCTCCGCTTTGTCAGTGGGGCCGGGTAGGTTCATGAATGTGAACGACATGGTCAATAACCCCGTGCTGCCTCGGGCGGCAGCCGCCGGAGCAGGCGGCTTCGGCCTCAGCGACAACGTCTACCAGTCCCTGCTGGCCAATCGCATCGTCTTCCTCGGCAGTGAGGTGAAGGACGAGAACGCGAACGCGATCTGTGCGCAGATGCTGCTGCTCAACGCGGAGGACCCGCACAAGGACATCTACCTGTACATCAACAGTCCCGGAGGCTCCATCGACTCCGGCATGGCCATCTACGACACGATCCACTGGATCAGCAACGACGTCGCCACGGTGGCCATCGGGCTGGCCGCCTCGATGGGGCAGTTCCTGCTCTCCGGTGGCACCCCCGGCAAGCGCTATGCGTTGCCGCACGCGCGCATCCTCATGCACCAGCCGTCCGGCGGCATCGGCGGCACGGCCTCCGACATCAAGATCCAGGCCGAGCAGAGCATCCACCTCAAGCACGAGATGGCTGCCCTGATTGCCAGCCACACCGGCCAGACGGTGGAGCAGATCGAGAAGGACTCCGACCGGGACCGCTGGTTCACGGCCCAGGAGGCCCTCGAGTACGGCTTCATCGATCACGTCTACGAGCGCGCGTCGAAGATTCCCGCCGACGCGCCGAACCAGTGAGGACCGCCATGAGAAAAGACTTCGACAATGCACCCGGCAGCGGTTCCCCGCTGGCCCCCGGTGGGCTGACGACTTCGCCGAGCGCCGAGTACTACATCCCCCAGTGGGAGGAGCGCACCAGCTACGGGGTGCGCCGTGTCGACCCCTACACGAAGCTGTTCGAGGACCGCATCATCTTCCTCGGCACCCCCATCAACGACGACATCGCCAATGCCGTCATGGCCCAGCTGCTGTGTCTGCAGTCGATGGACGCCGACCGGCCGATCTCGATCTACATTAACAGCCCGGGCGGATCGTTCACCGCGCTCACCGCGATCTACGACACGATGCGCTACATCAAGCCCACCGTGCAGACGATCTGCCTGGGGCAGGCCGCGTCGGCGGCAGCCGTCATCCTCGCCGCGGGCACGAAGGGCCAGCGTCTGGCCCTGCCCAACAGCCGGATCCTCATCCACCAGCCGGCGATCGGCGGGGAGGGCAGCTACGGGCAGTCCTCCGACCTGGAGATCCAGGCGAAGGAGATCCTGCGCATCCGCACGCTGATGGAGCAGATGCTGGCCGACAACACCGGGCGTCCCGTCGAGCAGATCACCGCCGACGTGGAACGCGACAAGTTCCTCACCGCCGAGCAGGCGGTGGAGTACGGGATCGTCGACGACATCCTCACGTCGTTGAAGGATCGCTGACAGTTCAGGCAAGCCCTGGTTGGGTGCGTGGGACACCGTTCCGACGCACCCAACCAGGTTAGGCTGGAGTCACGGAGAGGAGGCGGAGATGCCACGCATAGGAGAGAGCGGCGACCTGTTCAAGTGTTCCTTCTGCGGCAAGAGCCAGAAGCAGGTGAAGAAGCTCATTGCGGGTCCGGGTGTGTACATCTGTGACGAGTGCATTGACCTGTGCAACGAGATCATCGAGGAAGAGTTCTCGGAGGGCTCTGACACCGACACGCCCAGCGAGCTGCCCAAGCCCGCGGAGATCCAGACCTTCCTGGACAGCTACATCATCGGCCAGGACACGGCGAAGAAGACGCTGGCGGTTGCCGTCTACAACCACTACAAGCGCGTCCAGGCGCGTTCGGAAGCCACTGCGAAGCACGACGACGAGGTCGAGCTCGGCAAGTCGAACATCCTGCTCATCGGCCCGACCGGCTGCGGCAAGACCTATCTCGCGCAGACCTTGGCGAAGATGCTGAAGGTGCCCTTCGCGATGGCGGATGCCACGGCGCTCACAGAGGCCGGCTATGTCGGTGAGGATGTCGAGAACATCCTGCTCAAGCTCATCCAGGCCGCCGACTACGACGTCAAGAAGGCCGAGACCGGGATCATCTACATCGACGAGATCGACAAGGTGGCCCGCAAGTCGGAGAACCCGTCGATCACCCGGGACGTCTCCGGAGAGGGTGTCCAGCAGGCCCTGCTGAAGATCCTCGAGGGCACCGTCGCCTCGGTGCCGCCCCAGGGCGGCCGCAAGCATCCCCACCAGGAGTTCATCCAGATCGACACGACGAACATCCTGTTCATCGTCGGGGGAGCGTTCTCCGGGCTCGAGGACATCATCGGTGAGCGGGTGGGCAAGCACTCGCTCGGCTTCACCAATGACGGGACCAGGCGCGAGACGGTGAGCCTCGACCCGTTCGCCGGGGTGCGCCCCGAGGACCTGCACAAGTTCGGCCTCATCCCCGAGTTCATCGGCCGCGTCCCGGTCGTGGCAACGGTCCCGAAGCTGGACGAGCAGGCGCTGCGCCGGATCCTCACCGAGCCCCGCAATGCGCTGGTCAAGCAGTTCGCGAAGCTCTTCGAGCTCGACGGGGTCTCCCTGGAGTTCACTCCTGACGCCGTTGCCGCCATCGCGGAACGAGCCATCACCAGGGGAACCGGAGCCCGCGGACTGCGCGCCATCCTCGAGGAGACACTCCTCGACGTGATGTTCGAGGTGCCCAGCCACGACGACATCGCGCAGGTGATCGTCACCTCGGAGCTGGTCAAGGGCGAGGAACCACCGGTGATGGTCACCCGCGCCGAGATCGCGGAGCGCCGCCAGCTGTCCGCCTGAGTCGGTCAGTGCCCGCCGGCGCCACCGCCGGTCGGGCCACTGCCGGTCCGCCACAGGTCCGCAGCCAGTGGCGTCCAGGTCTGGCCGGTCCGGCGCAGCACCACGGGCGCTGACAGTGCTGCGAGTTCGCCCATCGACTCCCGGATCAGGCGACCGCAGGCCCAGGCCCGGGCGTCCTCGTCGTCGTCGTGGGAGCCGGCGATGGTGAACCGCACGGTGATCACCGGACGCATCTGCAGCACGTCCAGGCGCACGTCGTCGCAGTGAGCCGTCCCAGGTACCGCACGCCGCGCCGCCGGGAGCACCTCCTCGGGGCGGTGCCCGGCTCTCAGCGCAGTGACGGCGAATCGGACACGAAATGATGGCATGGCGCCATCCTCGCCCGTACGGCGGCGCCGGCCAAGCCGTCGGCATCGCCGTGGTCACGGCTCGCGACACAGGCCTGTAGCCTGAAGGGGTGCGCTACACCTCCACCCGCGCCGGGTCCGCCACGAGCACGGAGTCGTTCTGCGACATCCTGCTCGAGGGGCTGGCACCCGACGGTGGGCTCTTCCTCCCGGTGAACTATCCGCAGGTCGGTCCGCAGACCCTCGAGCAGTGGCGGGCGGTGCTCGCCGAGGAAGGCTATGCGGCCCTGGCAGCCCGCGTCCTGGAGCTGTTCATCGACGACATTCCTGCGGCCGATCTCCGCCAGATCTGTGCCCGGGCCTACACCACCGAGAAGTTCGGCGATCCGCAGATCGTCCCCGTCACCCACGTCGGTGACGGCCCGATGTGGATCGGTCATCTGTCGAACGGCCCGACCGCCGCGTTCAAGGACATGGCGATGCAGCTGCTCGGCGAGCTCTTCGAGTACGAACTCCACCGCCGTGACAGCTGGCTGACCATTCTCGGCGCCACCAGCGGGGACACCGGCAGCTCGGCGGAATACGCGCTGCGCGGGCGCAAGCGGCTGAGCGTCGTCATGCTCACCCCGGCAGGGCGGATGACTCCCTTCCAGCAGGCGCAGATGTTCGGCCTCGACGACCTGAACATCGTCAATGTCGAGGTCGACGGCGTCTTCGACGACTGTCAGGACCTCGTCAAGGCGGTCAACGCCGATGCCGAGTTCAAGCAGAGCTGGCACATCGGCGCGGTCAACTCGATCAACTGGGCCCGGCTCGTCGCCCAGGTCGTCTACTACGTGGCCTGCTGGCTCCGGGTGACCACCGGCCCCGGTCAGCAGGTGAGTTTCGCGGTGCCCACCGGGAACTTCGGCAACATCTGCGCCGGCCACATCGCCAGGAGCATGGGGTTGCCGATCCGCCGGCTCATCCTCGCCACGAACGAGAACGACGTGCTCGACGAGTTCCTGCACACCGGCGTCTACCGGGTGCGCTCCGCCGCGGAGACATTGGCGACCTCGAGCCCGTCGATGGACATCTCGAAGGCCTCCAACTTCGAGCGCTTCATCGCCGACCTCTACGGACGCGACGGGGACAGGGTGCGGGAGTTGTTCGGCGAGGTCTCCACGAGCGGCAGCTTCGACATCTCGGGCACACCGGAGTTCGCACAGATCCGTGAGCACTACGGCTTCGTCTCGGGTCATTCGCACCACACCGACCGGGTGGCGACGATCGGGCGGCTGTGGCGGGACCACGGCGTCCTCATCGACCCCCACACCGCCGACGCCGTGCACGTGGCCGAGCAGTACCTCGACGACGAGCCGACCATCGTGCTCGAGACGGCCCTTCCGGTCAAGTTCGCCCAGACGATTCGGGAGGCGACCGGCATCCTGCCGCCGATCCCGGCGCGATTCGCCGGCATCGAGGACGCGCCGCGCCACACCGTCACGCTCGACGCCGACGTCGATGCGCTCAAGAGCTTGGTGAAGCGGGCCGCCCAGCATTCGGGCAGGGCCGGCACCGAACTGTCAGCGAACACACCAGGAGGCAACTCATGAGCACCCGAGTCGGAATCCTCACCGCCGGTGGTGACAGTCCCGGCCTGAACGCCGCGATCCGTGGCTTCGGCAAGGCGGCGATCAGCACCTACGGCATGGAGCTGATCGGCTTCCGCGACGGCATGCGCGGGCTGGCCGAGAACCGCTACATCCCGCTGGACTCACTGGCCCTCTCGGGAATCCTCACCGTGGGCGGCACGATCCTCGGTACGAGCCGCGACAAGGTGCACAAGATGGTCGTGGACGGCGTGCAGAAGGACATGATCCCCACCATCAAGAAGAACTACGAGAAGGACCGACTCGACGCGCTCGTCTGTCTCGGCGGCGGCGGCACGGCGAAGAACGCCAAGCGGTTGTCCGACGCGGGGATGAACGTCATCACGCTGCCGAAGACCATCGACAACGATCTGGTGGGCACCGACCAGACCTTCGGCTTCGCGACCGCGCTGGAGATCGCGACCGAGGCGATCGACCGACTGCACTCCACGGCCCACAGCCACCACCGCATCATCCTGACCGAGATCATGGGGCATCGGGCCGGCTGGCTCGCCCTGGGCGCCGGCATCGCCGGCGGAGCCGACGTCATCCTGCTTCCCGAGATGCCGTACACCGTCGACTCGATCGCCGAGACCATCAAGCGGCGCCGCTCGCACGGCAGCAACTTCTCGGTCATCGCGGTGGCGGAGGGCGCACGCGACCAGCGCGACGCGGCAGAGCTGGCCGCCGCCGACGCGCTCGTCCGCGAGGCCGGATCGCCGGAAGCACGGGATGCGGCGAAGAAGCACCGCGCCAATGTCGAGGCCTCCCACCGGGCGCACACCTTCACCCTGGCCAGCGAGCTGGAGCAGGCGACCGGGCTGGAGTCCCGCGTGACGATCCTCGGGTACGTCCAGCGTGGCGGCACCCCGTCCGGCCGTGACCGTCAGCTCGCCACGGTGCTGGGGGCGGCCGGTGCGGATCTGGTCGCCAAGGGCGTCTTCGGTGTCATGGTCGCCAGCCGTGGTGAGGGCGCCGAGCCGGTTCCGCTGGAGCAGGTCGCGGGCAAGATCCGCTATGTGCCGATCGACCACCCGTGGATCCGGGCGGCCAAGGAGGTCGGTACCGGTTTCGGCGACTGAGCACAGGGTGACTGAGCACACGAAGCCCCGGGACACGGCTGGCGGGCGGAGTCTGCACCTGCAGGTGCGGGCCTTCGTCCTCGACATGGACGACACCGTCAATCGCACCAGCGAGGCCATGGACGCCGGCCTGCACGCGGCCGTGGCGACGATGTGGCCCGAGCTGTCCCCGGAGCGCCTCTCCGAGGCGGTCAGCGGATACATCCGCGACGACGCCGGCTGGTTCGAACGCTTCTCCACCGGGAGCATCGATTTCCCGACGATGCGCAGGGGACGCCTCACCGAGCTCTCACGCGTGCTCGGGGGCGAGGTCGACGAGCTCGGCTTCCTGCGTTTCGAGCGCACCTACCGCGAGGTCTTCGAGCAGAGCTGCCGCGTCCACGAGGATGCGCTGCGTCTCATCCGGCGTGCCGCGACAGCGGGGGTGCCGCTCGGAGTGCTGTCGAACTCGGCCGAGCGGATGACCCGGATGAAGGTGCGCCGGCTCGGCCTGGAGGGACGCTTCGTGGCGGTGCTGTCGTGCGACCAGCTGGCCGCGGGCAAACCCGACCCCCAGGCATATCTCTCGGCATGCCGCTCCCTGGGCATCGGGCCCGCTGACGTGGGCTATGTCGACGACCTGCGGCGGGACGCGGAGGGCGGTGCGCAGGCAGGTCTGCAGTCCGTGTGGCTGGACCGGCGGGGCATCGGCGACGATGCCGCAGACGCCGGTGCCGGCTCCCCGGCACGGGTCACCAGCCTCGACCAGATCGAGGTGGAGCCGGTCCCCGGTCGCTGAAGGATCAGTCGGCCAGAAAACCGTGATGGACTGCGATCTGCCGATGTACTCACCGGTGGATCGCAGTCCATCACGTGTGGACGCAGTGGCAGAGCGATCAGTGCCGTGACTTGACCGGCGCCTCGCCCAGGGTGATCTCGGCGGTGATCTGCTCGGTGTCGGGGACCCACCTCACGGCCACGCTGATGTGCCCGACCGCACGAAGATCGGCCTCGACCGCCCGCAGGTGGTCGATCGCCGACTGGGGGCCGTGCACCGTGATGGCGTCGACCGGGGTCTTCATGGAGACCTTGGCGTCGGACTTCGCGCCGCGCACCAGGATCAGCGCGGCCGCCACGTCGCCGATCAGCCCGGCGTCGCCGCTGTCGGGCAGCTCATCGGCCGTCGGCCAGCTCGCCGTGTGCACCGAGCCCTCGTGCCACCAGCTCCACACCTCTTCGGTGACGAAGGGCAGGAAGGGCGCCAGCAGACGCAGCAGCACGGAGATGGCCAGTTGCAGGCAGGCGTTCGCGGAGGCGGCGGCCGCCGGGCCGTCGGCACCGTAGGCCCGCTCCTTGACCAGCTCGAGGTAGTCGTCGCAGAAGCTCCAGAAGAACTCCTCGGTGGCTTCCAGGGCGCTCGTGTAGTCGTAGTGGTCGAGAGCCTCGGTGGCATGCGTGACCACCTGGCGCAGCGCGGCCAGCTCGGCCAGGTCCACCGCCTCGGTCACCGCCTCGGGTCCGGTGGGGGCACCCATGCCCAGCACGAACTTGCTGGCATTGAGCACCTTCATCGCCAGCCGGCGACCCACCTTCATCTGCCGCTCGTCGAAGGGCGAGTCCATCCCCGGCCGTGCCATCGCGGCCCGCCAGCGCACCGCATCGGCGCCGTAGCGTTCGAGGATGTCGGTGGGCACCACGACATTGCCCTTCGACTTGCTCATCTTCTTGCGGTCCGGGTCGGTGACGAAGCCCGAGATGGTGGCGCGCTTCCAGGGCAGCTCGTCGAACTCGAAGTGGGCGCGCACGACCCGGCTGAACAGCCAGGTGCGGATGATGTCGTGGGCCTGGGGTGCGAGGTCCATCGGGAAGGTCAGGCCGAAAAGCTCCGGATCGCGCTCCCAGCCGCACACGATCTCCGGGCTCAGCGAGCTGGTCGCCCAGGTGTCCATGACATCGGGGTCGGCCATGAACCCGCCCGGCACGCCGCGCTGCTCGGGACGGTAGCCGGCGGGGCAGTCGGTGCTCGGGTCGATCGGCAGGCTCGCGCGGTCGGCGACCAGGGGGTGGGCATGGTCGGGCTCGCCCGACCCGTCCAACGGGTACCACAGCGGGAAGGGGATCCCGAAGAAGCGCTGACGGCTGATCAGCCAGTCGCCGTTGAGGCCCTCCACCCAGTTTGAGTAGCGGTAACGCATGTGTTCGGGGATGAAGTCGAGCTGTTCACCGCGCTGCAGCAGGGCCTTCTTGAGGTCATCGTCACGCCCGCCGTTGCGGATGTACCACTGGCGGGTCGAGACGATCTCCAGCGGCTTGTCGCCCTTCTCGTAGAAGTTCGCCTTCCGCTCGGTGGGCTTCGGCTCGCCCTCCATCTCGCCCGTCTCGCGCAGCTGCTCGACCATCGCCTTGCGGGCCGAGAAGGTGGTCCGGCCGGCCAGGTTCTCCAGGTACCACGAGGCATCGGGCAGCCACGACGGTGCCTCGCGCAGCAGCCGGCCGTCGCGCCCGATCACTGTGCGGGTGGGCAGGCGCAGCTCGCGCCACCACTGGACGTCGGTGAGGTCGCCGAAGGTGCAGCACATCGCGATGCCGGCGCCCTTGTCCATCTCGGCCGCCGGATGGGCCAGCACGGGCACCTCGACCCCGAACACCGGGGTCTTCACGGTGGTGCCGAACAGCGGCTTGTAGCGCTCGTCGTCGGGATGGGCGATGAGCGCGCAACAACTCACCAGCAGCTCGGGGCGGGTGGTCTCGATGAAGACGTCCTGGCCGTCGGGACGGTGGAAGGCCAGCCGGTGGTAGGCGCCGGGGTAGTCGCGCGCCTCCAGCTCGGCCTGGGCGACCGCGGTCTGGAAGGTCACGTCCCACATCGTGGGGGCCTCGCTCATGTAGGCCTCACCGCGCTCGAGATTGTGCAGGAAGGCGAGCTGGGAGATCCGCTGGGTCTCGGCGCCGATCGTCGTGTACAGCTGCGACCAGTCCACCGACAGCCCGACCTGACGCCACAGGTGCTCGAAGGCCTTCTCGTCCACCTTGGTCAGTTCGTGGCACAGATCCACGAAGTTGCGGCGGCTGATCGAGACCTGCTTCTTCGGATTGGGCTTGGCGGGCGGGGTGAAGTCGGGGTCGTAGGGGATCGACGGGTCACAGCGGACCCCGTAGAAATTCTGGACGCGACGCTCGGTCGGCAGGCCGTTGTCGTCCCAGCCCATCGGGTAGAAGATCTGCTTGCCGAGCATCCGCTGGTACCGCGCGATGACATCGGTGTGCGTGTAGCTGAAGACGTGCCCGACGTGCAGCGAGCCCGAGACGGTGGGCGGGGGAGTGTCGATGCTGAACACCTGGGGCCTGGTCTCGGGGCGCCGGAAGGCGTAGAGCTGCTCGTCCTCCCAGCGCTGGGACCACTTGTCCTCCAGACCCTCCAGCACCGGCTTCCCCGGTACCTGCCATCCCGAGGAGGACGCAGGGACGGGATTCGATGAAGGTGCGAGAGTCATGGCCCTCATCCTATCGACCGGCGTGGGAGCGCAATTCCCCGCGTATCGTGCCCGCACATCGCGAAGGCCAACGCTGCGCTCCCGCGCGGCGGAGGGGCTCAGGCGGCGTTGATCACCGACATCACGTAGTCCTCGGTGGGGCTCTGCTGGGTGAACTTGATGGTCTTCCCGTTCACCACGAAGGTGGGCGTGGAGTTGTACCCGGCGGCGGACGCCTTGTTGTCGACACCCGTGGAGAAGTCCGCGGTCTGGTTCTGGTCGAAGCACGACTGGTAGCTGGTGAGCTGGTCACCGGTGATGCCGGCCTGCTGCGGGATCGTGCTGCGCAGCTGCTCCTCGGTGTATCCCTTGCCCTCGGTCGCGGGCTGGTTGGAGTAGACCGCGTCGTGGTACTGGGAGAACTTGCCCACCGTGTCGGCGCAGGCCGAGCCCCTGGCCGCCCGCACCGAGGAGTCGTTGCTGAAGTTCTGGTCGAGGAAGTAGCGCATCCGGAACTCCACCTGGAGCTTGCCCTGCTTCTCGAGGGACTCGAAGATCGGCCCGTAGAGCGTTTCGTACTGCTTGCACACCGGGCACTGGAAGTCCTCGACGGTCACCAGCAGGGGGGCCTGCTTGTTGGTGGCGAGCGTCGAGAGGATCCCGGTCTTGTCGGTGGTCGCGTTGGGGGGCACGACCTGGGCACCGGTCGTGGTGGACCCGGCCTTGGACTTCGAGCCTCCGATGACACCGGTCGCGCCCAGCGCCACCAGCGTGACGATGGCGGCCGCGACGACGGCTGCGATGACGATGACGATGGTTCGAATCCGGCGCTGACGCGCGGCCGCCTCCAGCTGGGCCCGGCGCAGTGCCTCACGTCTGCTGGCAGAGGCCTTGCTTCCGGTGCTGTTGTTCGGAGCCTTCTTCGAGGCCATGGCCAACCTTCCGGCTTGTAGTCCGGCGACGCGGGCAGCATGCCTGTGAGCTGTTCGTCGCGGCGGACTGGACTGTCTGGACCTGCACCGGGAGGACACGTCCGGGGCACAGGTCACCTGATTCTAGTCGACCAGGTTTTTGTTTATCATTCAACATCCTCGGGGAACCGCCGTGCCGGGGCGCTCCTGCTGGCTAGGCTTGTCGGGGTGTCCACCTTGCGCACGCCCGTGACCGCCTCCCACTCACTCCCCGCCTCGTCCGAGAGCCACCGCCGGATCGTCGAAGTCATCAGCAGCCGCTGGCCCGAGCACCACCCAGGCCCCTCGCTGGAACGTATCGCGGCGCTGTGCGAGCTGCTGGGATCCCCGCAGAGCAGCGCCCCGATCATCCAGATCACCGGCACGAACGGCAAGGGGAGCACGGCGATCATCATCGATGCGCTGTTGCGCGCGATGGGCCTGCGCACCGGGCGTTTCACCTCGCCGCACCTCCAGGACATCAGCGAGCGCATCTGCATCGACGGCCAGCCGATCGACGCGTCCCGTTTCGACGAGGTCTGGACCCAGATCGAACCGATGGTCGCGATGGTCGACGAGCGCCGTCTGGGTGGCATCGGGATGACCTTCTTCGAGGTGATGACCGGGCTGGCCTATGCGGCTTTCGCCGACTCCCCGGTCGACGTGATGGTCATGGAGGTCGGGATGGGCGGTCGCTGGGACGCAACCAACGTCGGGGACGCGGCCGTGGCGGTCGTCGGCCCGGTGGGACTGGACCACATGCAGTACCTCGGCGACACGGTCGAGGAGATCGCCACCGAGAAGTCCGGGATCATCAAGTCCGGTTCGGTGGCGGTGCTCGCCGGTCAGGAAGCGGATGCGGCGAGGGTCCTCCAGCAGCGCTGTGTGGACGTCGGCGCACCGATGGTGCGCGAGGGCGTCGACTTCGGCCTGCTCGACCGTCAGCTGGCGGTCGGCGGGCAGCTGCTCCGCCTGCAGACGGCCTCCGGCCCGGTGGGCGACCTGCACCTTCCGCTGCACGGCGCCCACATGGCGCACAACGCAGCCGTCTCGGTGGCGGCGGTCGAGGCCTTCCTGGGTGGCAAGGGACTTGACCCGAAGGTGATCGAGAGCGGCTTCGCCCAGGTGAAGGCACCGGCACGTCTGGAGACCGTTCGCCGCGATCCCACCGTCGTCCTCGACACCTGTCACAACCCCCAGGGCGCGACGGCGAGCATGCTGGCCCTGCGGGAGGCCTTCGACATCGCACCGCTGGTCGGCGTGGTGGCGATGATGTCGGACAAGCAGGTGGACGCCGTGCTGCGGATCTTCGAGGAGTCGATGGACTCGGTCGTCGTCACGAAGGTCTCCGACAATCCCAGGGCGATGCCCGTCGAGGAGATCGCCGATCTCGCCTCCGGGATCTTCGGCGCCGAGCGGGTGCGCACCGCCGCCGACGTCCCGGCGGCGCTCGACCTGGCGATCGAGACCGCCCGGGCCGCCGGGGAGCGCGCCGGCGTGCTGGTC
>JBAQVA010000206.1:0-3587 GCA_049297835.1 Propionibacterium sp. | reverse complement strand
CACCCCACACGACCCCGCCGGCCGGCCTCTCCGGATCCTGCTTAGGATTGCCTCACAAGACACGTGATCCGAGCGGTCGAGGGAGTTCTCATGGCAGAAGGCCAGACCAAGGAGCAGAGCGTCTCCGGTTACGAGGAGCAGCCGCACGTCAAGGACGGCTGGGTGCCGCCGTGCTGCCGCCCGGCGAAGAAGAGCAGGCTTCGGGCTGCCGTGGACAAGCTCACCGGCAAGTCGAAGGACTGACCCGGGCTCAGCCCCGGGGGCCCGTGATCGTGCAGGGCGTCAGCAGGCCGACATCGAGTTCGGCGCGCTCGGTGCTCAGGTGCACGGGTCCGGCATCCCGTGACGGATCGGATCCCGCGGCCGAGATGCCCAGGAGCCTGCCGCACGGCGCGCCGTCGACGTCGATGTCCAGCCCCAGGTGGGCCGCGCCCAGATCCGCGACGACACCCACCGCGCCCTGACCACCCGAGGACCCGAATTCCGCCCCCGAGATCTCGGCGAGAGCTGCCCGGTCCCGGTCACCGCGACGGGCGTGGATCTCGCGCACGAGTTCGCGTGCCAGCGACCGGCCCGCGGCGTCGAGGGCATCGATCCTGGCCTGCTTGCCGTCGACCATGCCCGAGACCATTCCGCCGACCACGGCCCCGCGCAGGTCCTGCCACTGCACCTCGCCCCACAGCCGTTCCACCTCGTCGCAGAGCCTCAGGATGACCTCGATCTGCGCGCGCTCGCGGCTGCTGCCCTCCGGAGCGGGAAACTCCGCCCGGATCCAGTCGATGTCGATTCCGCTCATCTGACCCTCCCCGCACAGCCATCCTGCCCTCCGTGGGGCCCGGCGCCGCAACCGGTCCGCGGAAAGGAGAAGGAGCTGCCGCCCGGCCGACAGGCTGGACGACAACTCCTGGAGAATGGGGACCACGGCCGCGGCAGCCCGCAGGCCGCCCGACGACGACGCTCAGGCCTTCGCGGACCTCCTGCCGGTGATCCAGCCCCAGACCAACAGGACGATGATCGATCCGAGGATCGCGAACAACCACGCCTTGAGGGAGAAGAAGTGTGTCATCACGTCCTCGCCGAGAAGCTTCCCACCCAGCCAGCCGCCGATGATGGCGCCGACGACGCCGGCCACCAGGGTGGCCACCCAGCCGAGCTGGTCCTTGACGATGGCCTTGGCAATCGATCCGGCGATGAGGCCGAGCAACAGATATCCGAGAAATCCCATGGTTCCGCTCCTTTGTGGTTCATGCCGTCGCACCACTGGGGTGCCTGTTCGTTTCAGCGTGCGGACGCCGATGGCTATTCCGCGCGCTCTGCCCCATTACCCGGTGGACAACAAAACAATCGCCGCTGATCAGGCGAGATAGCCTCGTTGCCAGCCGACTCGTGCGGCTGGCGCATGTCCCGGCGTCGCACGTCACCCACCACCTCCAGGAGCGCCATGATCCCGATCCTCATCGGCCTGGCCGCGGGTGTCTCCCTGCCGGTCCAGACCGCCGTGAACTCACGCCTGCGCCATCGGCTCGGAGGGGCCCTGCTGCTGGCCTCCTTCATCTCCTTCGCCGTCGGCACCGCATTCCTCGCGCTCCTGACGATCACGACCGGGGCGCACCTGACCATTCCCGGTGCCGCAGTGGCTGGCGCACCGTGGTGGGTGTGGTCCGGCGGTGTGCTCGGGGTGGCCTTCCTCACCGGGAATCTGCTGCTCTTCCCCCATCTGGGCGCCGTGGAGACCGTCATCATGCCGGTGCTCGGCCAGCTCGCGATGAGCGTGACGATCGACACCGCCGGATGGTTCGGCTCCCCGCACCACCCCCTCGGCCCCGTCCGGATCGCCGGGGCAGTCCTCGTGCTGCTGGGGGCGGTGCTCGTGGTGGGGCTGCCGTCGAGGCGGGCGGACGACGCCGGTCGCCCCGCGCGGATGGGCTGGCGGCTCGCCGGGGTCTTCTCCGGCAGCCTCAGCGCGATCCAGACCGCAGTCAACGGGCGGCTCGGCGTGCTGCTCGGCTCGGCCATCCACGCCGCCTTCATCTCCTTCGCCGTCGGCGCGATCCTGCTGGCGCTGCTCGTCGTCGTCACGCGGCAGTGGCCGAAGCCCACGGACCAGCGACCGGAGCCCGGCCGGTGGTGGATGTGGCTCGGCGGGCTGCTCGGTGCCCTGGTGGTGGCCGGAAACGCCTATCTCGTGCCCCACGTGGGCACCGGCCTGACCGTGATGATCGTGCTGCTCGGCCAGATGGCCGGCAGCGTCTTCATCGACTCGGTCGGCCTGCTGGGAGCGCCTCGACGCCGGCTGAGCCTGGCCCGGGTCGGCGGCCTGGTGCTCATGGTGGCCGGGGTCCTGGTCATCAGGGTCCTGTGACCGGTCATCGGGTCCTCCGGGACGCGGGTCGACGAGGAGGGGACGTGCCCATCAGCTCGATCAGCTGGCAGCACCTTCGGCTGGACGTTGCCGAGGGCTCCGCAGCCGTCGCCCTGCACGACCGCTCCGACGGCCGACGGATCGGGCTGCTGGCCGTGAGTCTGGAGGCCCCCTGGCGCCCGGCCGGTGCCGAGTGTCTCGACGACGAGATCGAATGGCGCTGGAGCCGCCCGGACGGGGCCCGTGCGCTGGCCCGGATCACCTGCGGCGCTGGACTCGTGCTGCGCACGGCGATCACGGCGTCCGGCGGCGAGGGCCTGGAGAGCTCTCCCCCGCTGATCACCTGGAAGGGCGCGGACCCGGTCCGCGCCTGGCTCGGGGGAAGCCAGGCGCTCGTCGTCCTCGACGAGCGGGCCCGCGACGGTCAGGTCCTCGCGGCCGTCCTGACCAGCGGATTCGCGATCGCACCGAGCAGCGGCCCGCAGCCCACGGACCACGAGCTGGCCATCGCCACCGGGCCCGAGTCCATCCGCCTGGAGCCCGCACACAGCGCGAGCACCACCTGGACCCTGCGCACCGCGCCGCACCTGAACTCGACGATGGGCCTGCTGCCGTCATGGATGCCGCCGACGATCACGCCGGCGGCCGGCGCACCGGTGCGTTTCGAGTTGCCGGATGCCGTGCTGGTCACCGATGCCACAACCGGAACCGACGAGCACGGGACACAGGTGACCGCCGAGTCCGGGCACCACGAGGTGGCCCTGCGCGGGCCGGGGCTGGACTGCCGGCTCACCCTGACCTGGAATGCCGGCAACCGCCCCCTGCTCACCGGGCGCGCGCTCCGCCTGCTCCGCACGACCGATCCGAGGACCTGCGACGCCGCCCAGGCGGCCGTGATCGACCGTGCCGCGGGAGAGGGCCTGGTGCCCCACGACGAGGCGGCCGATCACCTGGAGACCTACTGCCAGGAACTGCTCGACCGGGGCCCGGGCTCGCTCGATCCGCTGGCGATCCCCGTCCTGGTGCACTGGTCGGCGCACTCCCCGCGGCTGCTCGGCGCCGTGCTGTCGATGCTCGGAGGTCTGCATCCGGGGCCCGGGGCGATGCTGGGCTGGCTGGCGGCCGGCATCGCTGCCCGGAGCGCGGCACTCCCCGTGACCGCCCCGCCGCCCCTGGATGCCGACGACCCGCTGTGCCTGACCCTCCACGACGTGCTCGTGGGGAC
>JBAQVA010000205.1:0-7141 GCA_049297835.1 Propionibacterium sp. | reverse complement strand
CTCGCGCTCAGCTGCGGGCTGGGGCTGGGGCTCTACCTGACGTTCTGGTCGCTGACCCCGAGCATCCGCCACGACGAGGCCCCGCTGGATCGCGTGCTGCCCGCCTCGCGGCGCTGGGGTCCCACCGCAGTGTGGGTCTACGGGCTGCTGGTCACCGGGCTGGTCGTCCTGCTGGTGGGCCAGCTGACACCGCTCGGCTGGTGGCCGGCCATCGTCCTGCTGCTCGCCTGGTGCGCGGTGCGCGCGCTGGACCGACGGCAGGGCTCCCCCGCACGCCCGACGCGAGCCCGAACCCGGCACACCGCCTCCCCCCGGGCACTGCACATCCTCACCTGGACGTCCCTGTCGGCTGCCCTCCTGGCCGGCGTCCTCACCGCGCTCACCGCCCCCCACTGGACGACGCTCTCGCGGCTGGTCTGCGGAGCCTCGGCCGCCCTGCTGGTCGTGGGCCTCGGTCTCGTGCTGGGCGCCCGGTGGGGCCTGTCGCGGATCCTGCGCAACTGCGGGATCGTGCTCGGGCTCGCGGTGCTCTCCCTCGACGCGCCCTATCTGGTGGTCGCCAGCGATGCCGGGACCACGAGCAGCTTCCGCTTCACGGACGCCACCACCCTGCCCGCCGCCCCGCTGGTCATCGACGACAACGAGGCGGACATCGACCTCAGCGCGCTCGGTGGCGACGCGGCCAGCATCACCGTGCAGGCCAACAATGCGGTGGTGGAGATCAGCACGCCCACCGACAGGCCGGTCCGGGTCGACTACGAGTGCACGGGGGCGCAGGTGCGCGTGCCGAGCGGTTCAGGGTGCAGCGGGATGGGCAGCGGGGTCTGGAGCAGCGGCGCGCGGACGGGTGAGCTGCTGCAGGTCCACGTCCGGGCCCGTGGTTCCGACGTGGAGGTGACGCCATGACCGCCCCGCCCCGCAGCCCCCACCCTGCCGAGAGTGGCTCGGCCCTTGTCTGGGGGCTCCTGTTCATCGCGATCGCGCTGGTGGCCCTGCTCGTCGCCACGCACCAGCTGAACACCTCGTCACTTCGCTATGTACTTCCGGCGACACTCATCGTCGCCGGTGCGCTGGGGCTCCTGATGAGTCGCCAGCGTCGCTGAGGAATTCACCGACCGGACGCCCCGGCCGGGAATGCCACAACGAATCAGGGAAGACAACAAGGAAAGGAAACCATCATGAGTGATCACAAGCTCGCCAGGAGCAGGGACCACCGAATGATCGCCGGCGTCGCCGGAGGTCTCGGCGAGTACCTGAACATCGACGCCAACATCGTGCGGCTGGTCTTCATCATCGTCGGCCTGTTCACCCTCGGCACCGCTGTGGTCGCCTACGCGGCAGGCTGGCTGCTGCTGCCCGACGAGCAGGACGGGGTGCGCGGCTTCGACGAGATCCTCGACCGAATCAAGGACTTCAAGAACAGCCACGACCGGCACGGCGACACCGGTGGGGAGACCTTCGACCCCTACTCGGAGAAGTGACGCGCACAGTTCTGCGCGGGCCGGCCGTCCGGCCACCACTCGCCGGGCCCGCGCAGGACTGGTCTCACTCCCACTCGATGGTGGCCGGCGGCTTGCTCGTCACGTCGAGCACGACGCGGTTGACCTGACGGCATTCGTTGGTGATCCGGGTGCTGATCCTCTCGAGCACCTCATAGGGAAGACGCGACCAGTCGGCCGTCATGGCATCCTCGCTGCTCACCGGGCGCAGCACGATCGGGTAACCGTAGGTGCGCCCGTCGCCCTGGACACCCACCGACCGCACATTGGCCAGCAGCACCACCGGCATCTGCCAGACCTGACGGTCGAGACCGGCCGCGGTGAGTTCCTCGCGAGCGATCGCGTCGGCCTCGCGCAGCAGCGTCAGCCGCTCCTCGGTGATCTCGCCGATGATCCGGATGGCCAGGCCGGGCCCGGGGAAGGGCTGGCGCCAGACCATCGAGTCGGGCAGCCCCAGCTCGGTGCCGACCGCCCGCACCTCGTCCTTGAACAGCGTGCGAAGCGGCTCGATGAGGGTGAACTGAAGATCCTCGGGAAGCCCGCCCACGTTGTGGTGGCTCTTGATGGTGGCGGCACCGTCACCGCCGCCCGACTCGACCACGTCGGGATACAGGGTGCCCTGCACCAGGAAGTCAATGCCCTTGTCGCCGGCGATGGAGCGGGCCGCGTCCTCGAAGCTGCGGATGAACTCGCGACCGATGATCTTGCGCTTCGTCTCCGGATCGCTCACCCCGTGCAGCGCACCGATGAAACGCTCCGACTCCTGGGCCACCACCAGGTCGACGCCGGTGATGTCGACGAAGTCGTGCTTGACCTGCTCGGCCTCGTCCTTGCGCAGCAGACCGTGGTCGACGAAGACACAGGTGAGCTGGTCGCCGATGGCCCGCTGGACCAGGGCTGCCGCGACGGCGGAGTCGACGCCACCCGACAGTGCGCACAGCACCCGGCGTCCGCCCACCTCCTCGCGGATCGCGGCGATCTGGTCGTCGACGATCGAACTGCTCGTCCAGTCGCCCGCGCAGCCGGCGATGTCGAACAGGAAGTGCTCCAGGACCTGCTGGCCGTGCACGGTGTGCGCAACCTCGGGATGCCACTGGACCCCGGCCAGCTTGCGGGCCGGGTCCTCGAAGGCCGCGACGGGGGCGCCGACACTGCTCGCCAGCGTGGCGAATCCGGCCGGAGCGGCGGTGACCGCGTCGCCGTGGCTCATCCACACCGACTCGGACGCCTCAAGGCCCGACAGCAGGGTGCCGGCAGCCTGCACCTCCACCTCGGTGCGCCCGAACTCGGACTCACCGGTGTGCCGGGCGCTGCCGCCCAGGGCCACCGCCATCGCCTGGAATCCGTAACAGATCCCGAAGACCGGGAGCCCCGCGGAGAACAGCGCCGGATCGACCTGGGGCGCGCCCTCGGTGTACACCGACGCCGGGCCACCGGACAGGATCACCGCCGTGGGACGCCTGGCCACCAGCTCTGCGACGGAGATGGTGTGGGGGACGATCTCTGAATAGACATGTGCTTCGCGAACGCGCCGGGCGATGAGTTGCGCGTACTGCGCACCGTAGTCGACAACCAGCACAAGATCATGGCTTGTGGGCATGCACCGATTCTATGGCTCCGGCCGGAGGGCACTGAATCGACCGGCCAGAAGCGGCGAGGACCGCACCGCAGGGACGCTGGTTGCGGCCCCCGCGGCGTGCGGACGACGGGCCGGTGCTGCGGGCAGGCGCCCGGGTGGGCCGGTGACTTCGGTTGTCGGTGCACCGCGATGGGTCTTTGATGGACTGGTGAGCATCTCGATTCGGCGCATCCTCGCCCGGCTGGACGAGGACCTGGCGACGGCCAAGCGGGAAGACCCGGCAGCGCGCTCCCGAGTCGAGATCCTGACGTGTTACTCGGGTCTGCACGCCATCTGGGCCCACCGGCTCGCCCACCGGATGTGGATCCGCGGGCCCCGGCTGCGTTTCTGGGCGCGGCTCCTCAGCCAGTTCGCCCGCTTCATGACAGGCATCGAGATCCACCCGGGAGCGACGATCGGGCGACGGTTCTTCATCGACCACGGCATGGGCGTGGTCATCGGGGAGACCGCCATCGTCGGCAACGACGTGCTCATGTACCACCAGGTCACCCTCGGTGGACGGGCGCGCGGCCACTTCAAGCGCCACCCCACCATCGGCGACCGGGTGCTGCTGGGAGCCGGGGCCAAGATCATCGGCGACATCACGATCGGCTCGGACGCCAAGATCGGCGCGAACGCGCTGGTCGTGAAGAACGTCGAGCCCGGTGCCGTGGTGATCGGGGTGCCGAGTGAGGTGCGCGGGGGCGACATCGTCGCCTGACCGGCAGCGCCTCAGTTCTGGCAGCCGATCTCCGTGTGGTGTCGCACGACCTCGGAGACGATGAAGTTGAGCAGCTTCTCGGCGAACTCGGGATCGAGCCGGGAGTCCTGCGCCAGCAGGCGCATCCGGGCGATCTGCAGCTTCTCCCGGGCAGGGTCCGAGGCGGGCAGGCCGAGTTCGGCCTTCAGCTCACCGACCCGCTGGGTGATCTGGAAGCGCTCCGCCATGATGTGGATGACGGCAGCGTCGAGATTGTCGATGCTCTTGCGCAGTTCCTGGAGCTCGGGTGGCACGCCCTGCCCCGCCTCCTCGATGATCGCGTCCGCACGTGGCGGCTCCTCGGTCGACATGACTCCCCCGATCAGCGGATGACCAGCTCGATGCGCTGGAACTCCTTGATGTCCTGGTAGCCCGACGAGGCCATCGACCGGCGCAGCGCGCCGACGAGGTTCATCGTGCCGTCGGTCACCGAGCTCGGGCCGACCACGACCTGCTCCAACGTGCCGACCGAGTCGTAGTGCACCCGGCGTCCACGCGGAAGCGTCTCGTGCCAGGCCTCGGCACCCCAGTGCCAGCCCTTGCCGGGCGCCTCGACCGCACGGGCCAGCGGGCCACCGATCATGGCCGCATCGGCACCGCAGGCGATCGCCTTGGCGATGTGGCCGGACTGGCCCATCGCGCCGTCGGCGATGATGTGGACGTAGCGGCCGCCGGACTCGTCGAGGTAGTCACGACGGGCCTCGGCGACATCGGCGATGGCCGAGGCCATCGGCACCTCGATGCCCAGCACCTGCCGGGTCGTCGAGGAGGCGGCGCCGCCGAAGCCCACGAGCACGCCGGCAGCACCGGTGCGCATCAGGTGGAGTGCCGTCTGGTAGCTCGCACAGCCACCGACGATGACCGGGACGTCGAGGTCGTAGATGAACTTCTTGAGATTGAGCGGCTCACCCGAGCGGGCCACGTGCTCCGCGGAGACCGCGGTGCCACGGATCACGAAGAAGTCGACGCCGGCGGTCTCGACGATCTTGGCGAACTCCTGGGTGCGCTGCGGTGACAGCGCACCGGCCACCGGAACCCCGGCGTCGCGGATCTGCTTGAGCCGGGCCGTGATGAGCTCGGGCTTGATCGGCTCGGAGTAGATCTTCTGCATCCGGCGGGTGGCCTCGACCGCATCGGGCAGCGTGGCCAGCTCCTCGAACAGCGGGCTGGGATCCTCGTAGCGGGTCCACAGGCCCTCGAGGTTGAGCACCCCGAGACCGCCCAGGCGCCCGAAGGCGATCGCGGTCTGCGGGCTCATCACCGAGTCCATCGGCGCGGCGACCAGCGGGAAGTCGAACTCGACCGCGTCGATCTTCCACGACAGGTTGACCAGCTCTGGATCACGGGTCCGCCGGGAAGGGACGATGGCGACATCGTCGAGGGAGAAGGCCTTCGGAGCGCGCTTGCTGCGTCCGATGTCATACATGAAGATCTCCGATCAGCAGCCGGGCGCATCCCGACGCAGTTGCCCAGTCTAGTGGTGGGCAGCGCAGCGCACGGCGGCTCGGTCGACCACCGGTCGATCCGGCGCCGGGGCGCCCCGTGCAGAGCACCCGGGGCGCCGGAGCGGGATCAGTCGTGGTGACCGGAATAGTTCGGCGCCTCGACGGTCATCTGGATGTCGTGCGGATGGCTCTCGCGCAGGCCGGCCGAGGTGATCCGCACGAAGCGGCCGTTGCGCTGCAGCTCGGGGATGGTGCGTGCGCCCGAGTAGAACATCGCCTGGTGAAGGCCGCCGGCCAGCTGGTAGACGACCGCACCGAGCGGGCCGCGATAGGGCACCTGGCCCTCGACGCCCTCGGGAATGATCTTGTCGTTGCTGGCGACGTCGGCCTGGAAGTAGCGGTCCTTGGAGTAGCTCATCGTGCGCCCACGGGTCGCCATCGCGCCGAGCGAGCCCATGCCGCGGTACTGCTTGAACTGCTTGCCGTTGATGAAGACCAGTTCGCCCGGGCTCTCGTCGCAGCCGGCCAGCAGGGAGCCGAGCATCACCGTGTCGGCGCCTGCCACCAGCGCCTTCGCGATGTCGCCGGAGTACTGCAGGCCGCCGTCGCCGATCACCGGAACGTCGAACGCGCGGGCCGCCCGCGCCGCCTCGTGGATGGCCGTGACCTGGGGCACGCCGACACCGGCGACCACCCGGGTGGTGCAGATCGAGCCCGGCCCGACACCGACCTTGACGCCGTCGGCACCTGCCTCGCACAGCGCCTTGGAGGCCTCGTAGGTGGCCACATTGCCGCCCATGATGTCGACGTCGGCGGCGCGCGGCTCGGCCTTGAGGCGCCGGATGAAGTCCATCTCGGCCTTCGAGTGCCCGTGCGCGGTGTCGACGACGATGATGTCGACGCCCTCCTCGACGAGCGACATGGCCCGCTCCCAGGCGTCTCCGAAGACCCCGACGCCGGCGCCAACCCGCAGCCTGCCGGTGGCGTCCTTGGAGGCCAGCGGGAACTTGTCGGACTTCACGAAGTCCTTGAGGGTGATCAGACCCCTCAGCCGGCCCTGCTCGTCGACCAGCGGGAGCTTCTCGATCTTGTGGGCGGCCAGCAGTTTCAGGGCATCGTCGGACTTGATGCCCACCGGCCCGGTGACCAGCGGCATCTTCGTCATCACCTCGCCGACCTTGCGGGTCGGATCGGTCTCGAAGCGCATGTCGCGGTTGGTGATGATCCCGACGAGCAGAGTGTCGGCGTCGACCACCGGGATGCCGCTGATGTGGAAGTTGGCACACAACTGGTCGGCATCGGAGATCGTGGCGTCCGGGCCGATGGTGATCGGCTCGTCGACCATGCCGGCCTCCGAGCGCTTGACCCGGTCGACCATCCGCGCCTGGTCGTCGATGGAGAGATTGCGGTGGATGATCCCCAGGCCGCCCTCGCGCGCCATGGCGATGGCCAGCCGGGCCTCGGTGACGGTGTCCATCGCCGCGGACAGCAGCGGCAACTTGATCTTGATGCGCTTGGTCACCCTCCCGGTGGTGTCCACCTCGGAGGGGATGACATCGGATTCACGCGGCTGCAGCAGGACGTCGTCGAAGGTCAGGCCCAGCGTGGCGAAAGGCCCGGGTACACCCGCCGGAGACAGCCCTGCATTGTTCAGATCCGACGCGTCGCCCATCTGTGAACCTTTCCGCAAACTGAGGTTGATTGTGCCGACATCCTACCCGCGGGTCCAATGCCGGCCGTGGGGGCCTTGCCGGGCGCCACGGCGGCCGCTCGGGACCAGGAACGGAAAAGCGCCGGGAGTGACAGTGTGGGGCCCGGC
>JBAQVA010000204.1:0-2127 GCA_049297835.1 Propionibacterium sp. | reverse complement strand
TGGTCACCCTGGTGACCTGCACCCCGCTGGGCATCAACAGCCAGCGGATCCTCGTCACCGGTGAGCGGATGCAGCCCACCCCTGCCTCGGACGTGGCGGCGGCGCAGAAGAAGCCGGACATCCCACGATTCCCCTGGTGGGCTGTCATTTTCCTCGCCGGCACGGCAGTGGTCGGCATGTACATCTGGTTCTCGGGCCGCCCGGCGCGCCCCAAGGCCGGAACGGCTGCGGCCAGGATGATGCCCGAGGACACGGCGGATCCGGCGGTAGCCATCGAGGAGGACGGCCCGCCGGCGCGGAGAGCCCCGCCCGACCCATCCGGCGGAGCGGGCTCACCTGCCGGATGATCTCTGGCTTGAGGGGTCGCCGGTGGGGATCAGCTTGTACCTGTCCGCCAGCTGGGCTCTGGTCTCAGGGGTCGCCGTCGACCGGGGGCGAAGTGGCCGTTCTCATCGATCACCGTGCCAAAAGTGACGGAACTCTCCCCAAAGGCCTCGAATGCGGCTCACATGCCCGACTTGCGGCAGTTTCAGCACGCTGACGGCAGGGGACTCGCGGCATCCAGGGGCCGTGGGCCGCTGCGCCGTGGCATCCTGGCGCCAGGGCCGTGAGCGCAAGGAGGTGGTCCCATGACCAGGGCACTGCTCGTGGTGGACGTCCAGAACGACTTCGTCGAGGGTGGCTCGCTCGCCTGCGACGGCGGACGAGCCGTGGCGTCCCGGATCGCCGGCCACGTGGCGAAACTGCCGCCAGAGGTGCTGGTCATCGCCTCCCGCGACGACCACGAACCCGACAGCGACAACGGGGGCCACATCAGCGCTCACCCCGACTTCGTCGACAGCTGGCCGCCACACTGCATCGACGGCACGCCCGGCCAGGACTATGTCGATGCCTTCGCCGCGAGCCGGCGCGACATCGAGGTGCTCAAGGGCCAGGGCAGACCCGCCTACTCCGCATTCGAGGGCACCACGGCCTCGGCCCAGAGCCTGACCGCAGCCCTCACCGGCGCTGGCGTCACCGAGCTCGACATCTGCGGAATCGCCACCGACTACTGCGTCCGCGCCTCTGCGCTGGACGCCCGAGGCCTCGGATTCGACGTGCGACTGCTCCGCGAACTGTGCGCGGGCGTGGCGCCGGAGTCGAGTGCGGCGGCCTTGGACGAGATGGCGCGAGCGGGCGTGGCGATCGTCGGGTGAGCCCCCGCCCATCCGCGAGGAGCCTGTGTGGCCAGGCTCGCGGTGGGCCGCCTGACCGAAGAATGTTCGGTCATTGACAGGTGGCCAGGCACATTGCAGTCGTGTTACATCACGCGGCTCCATGCTGGAACAGGAGTTTTTCCTGTCCCGGGGCGTGGCATGCTTCCCACGTCATCCGCGTTGAAGGAGCCTCGATGTCTCGCACCCTTACCCTGCGCGCCGCCGCTGTCGGCGTCGCAGCCCTGACCTTTCTCTCACTGGCCGGCTGTAGTGGCTCGTCCTCCGGCTCCAGTTCGTCAGCCGCCTCGAGCACCGCGGCGCTGCCCTCGGTGAGCGCGGACGCGACGCTGGCTGCGCAGGTGCCGGACCAGTTCAAGACCAAGGGCACGCTCATCGTCGGTGCCGACGCCAGCTACGCGCCCAACGAATTCATCGCGGAGGACGGCAAGTCAGTGGTCGGCATGGACGTCGACCTCGTGGACGCCGTGAGCGCGAAGCTCGGTCTCAAGGCCGAGTTCCAGAATGCCGACTTCGGCACGATCATCCTCGGCGTCAGCTCCGGCAAGTACGACATGGGCGCCAGCTCCTTCACGATCAACAGCGAGCGCCTCCAGCAGGTCAACATGGTGCAGTACCTGAAGGCCGGTACCCAGTGGGCCGTCCAGAAGGGAAATCCCAAGAATGTCGACCCCGAGAACCCCTGCGGCCTGACCGTCGCCGTCCAGAAGGACACCGTGCAGGTCGATGACCTCACCGCACGGAGCAAGAAGTGCACGGACGCCGGCAAGGCCGCCATCACCCAGGTCGTCGAGGTGGAGCAGTCCAAGGCCACCGCGGATCTGGTGAGCGGCAAGGCCGACGCGATGCTCGCCGACTCGCCGGTGACCGCCTACGCCGTCGAGCAGTCCGAGGGTGCGCTGGTGACCATCGG
>JBAQVA010000203.1:0-3792 GCA_049297835.1 Propionibacterium sp. | reverse complement strand
CCTCGCGGTGGAGGGTGCGCTGGACGGGAGTGAGGCCGCCATAAGTGCCGGCCTCGCGGGGGTGGGCGATCCCGAACGCCCGGCACTCGATCAGCACCGGGCAGCCCTCGCAGTGGCGGGCGGCATCCTCGTGGATCGTCGAAGTCGGCGACACAGGCCGGGCAGCCCTCGCAGTGGCGGGCGGCATCGTGCAGCTCGTCGGTGTCCTCGGAGATCCACCGGGGGTCGAGCGCGCAGGGCAGCGGGACCCCGGCGGCGTCGATGGCGGCGTGCAGGCGGAGCAGGTCGGCGGCCAGGGTGGTGTCGAAGGTGCTCATGCCATCGCCCCCTCGGCGGTCTCGGCTCCGTACTCGAGGGCGGCGCAGTGTTCGCACAGGCCGAAGGTGACGACGAGGCGGGCGCCGCGGTGGTGGCCGGCCTCCTGGGCGGAGATGACGAGCCCGCGGCCCGACGGCACGTAGGTCCCGCACCGATCGCAGCTGAACTCCCAGCGCTGCCGGGCGCGCCTGCCGGTCGGACGCTCGGTCAGCTCGGCGATCAAGAAGAGGCCGGTGGAGATGGCTCTCGTCCGGCCCTGGTCGAGACGGCGGGTCAGGTCGGCGATCCGGCCGGCGAGCCATGCGCTGGGCTCGTGGGGTGCAGTGAGGTTCATGCCGCACCTCCCGAGTACGCGTTGAGCTCGGCCATGAACACGTCGACGGCATCGGCAGGCGGATCAGGGTCAGGCTCGGGCAGGACAGGGGGAGGGGTCGGTTCGCATCCGGGGTGTGTGGTCTGTCCGGGCTCGACCACCGTCATCCGCTCACCGCACACGGTGCACGTCGAGCCCTGCTCGTCCGGCGCAGATGGTGACCCAAAGTTCACCTGACCCGACCCAAAGCCCTTAAGGGGCTTTTGGGTCAGGTCGTCAGGCTTACCCGGGGTGAGGTCGGGTGAGGTCGGGTGAGGTGCCCTTTTTCCCGTGTTGACTAGGGGTTTCAGTTGACCCGGTGCTTCGGGTGAGCTCTTCGGCTCATCGCGGGTGGGCGTCCGGGTGAGGTCGGGTAAGGTCTGACTAGGGGTTTTACCGCTCTTGGGCATGTTCTCGTCAACCACCCCGGGTGAGGTCAAACCGGCTTCCGGCGAGCTGAATTCGTCGGTCGCCGACGGCCTGATGGGGTAGTACAACGAGGAGTTTCGAGGCCCCTGCTCTCGGACCAGGCGGCCCTGTTCGGCCAGCTGGTTGGCTGCTCGCCGCCCGTCGGACTTCTGGAAGTGCGCCCCGCTGGAGCGAAGCAGCTCCTCCATCTCGGTGCCGTTGACCCCGGGGTGCTCGGCGACGGTCCGCAGGACGGCAGTGGTCAACTCCTGGCTTTGCCGAGTCCTCGCGGCGCCAGACCGGGATCCGTCGCCCGTGAGGGTGAGGAGCCGCGTCCCGGGATCGAATTCGAGGCGATCCTCCTCCAGGTCCACGTCACGTCCGATGGCCCGCATGTAGCGCTGGTCGTCGGCATCCTTCGTGAAGTTGATGATCGAGTCGGCCCAGTCCTCCAGTGCGCTCGATCCCCGGGAGCGCTCGCCGTTCCACCCGGCATGCGCGGCGAGGATCACGTCACGCGCACCCACCTCACCGCGGGCCCACCGGTCGAGACGGTTGAGCCACGGGGCGACCTCGGAGGTGTCGTTCTGATTCGTGCCGTCGAACGCCCTGCCGAACGGGTCAACGATCACAACCTCGCAGTCGAGGGCGCGCAGCACCTCGGCGAGCGCAGCGCGGTCCTGCGGGTCGCTGAGCGGGTTGCGGGCACCTCGCAGGTTCACGAGGATGAGGCGGTCGCGTGGCACGCCCACCTCGTCGGCCCATCGCGCCAGCGTCCACCCGGACACCTCGAAGTTCAGATAGGCGACGCGGCCCTTGACGGGCTGAACGTCGAACCTCCCGAGGAACGTGCCGCCCACGATGAGGGCGCGGGCCAGGTTGAGCAGCCAGGTGGTCTTGCCGACCTTGCGTTGGGCGACGATGAGGGTTCCGGCGTCGGAGGGGATCAGCTCGTCGACGCGGGCCGGTGGCGGCGCCTGACGTGCCAGCACCTGTCCCAGTGAGGCAACGTCCCAGTCGGCCGTGTCGCGGCCGTTGAGGGCGATCCTGCGCTGCGCCTCGCGCTGCACCTCGAGTCGGTGAACCATCTTCGCGACGTCGAACTCGAAGATCCTGGCAGAGTCGTCTCGTTGACTCTCGTCGTCTTCCCGGGTCTGTCCGGCCGTGGGCGATCCGTTCAGAACGTCGTCGATGATCTCGTCGTAGTCCCCGTTCATGCCGACCACCTGCTGGCGAGGATGAGGGCGGCATCCCGGGTGATCTTCGGATCTGTCGCGTCGCCACCGCGCAGGAGGTGTGCATGGATCCGGCAGCGGGCGGCATCCCGTGCGCACCGCGTGTCGATCTCGTCGGCTCCGGCCTGTCCGGCGGCACCGAGGAAGTCTCCCGGCTTGGGCCGGCACCATTCGAACACCTTCGCCCGGCGTTCCCAGTAGGACGCCGTCGCCTCGGTCAGGGCATCTTGGAAGATCCGGCGGACGAACTGGCCCAGGTCCAGCGCGTCGAGGGCCGTGGACTTCTCCGCCCACTAGCGGATCTCGGCCTCACTGCGCGCCCGATCCGGGCTCGATAGAATGGTGTTCGGTGATGATGGTTGTTCTGACGCCCCGGGTGCGGTAGCCCGGGGCGTTTCCACGCCCGGCATCTCAGGCGACCTGCTGCACGAGGTGGAGCACGTCGGCGGTGCGGACTCGCAGGGCTCGGGCGGTGCCGACCCTGTAGCACGCGAGCTCCCCAGCCTGCGTCAGTCGCTTGAGTGTTCGTGGGTTGACGCCAATGAGTTCCGCGGCGTGTGGATAGGTGATGAATACTCCGTGCTCATCGACGAGCGACTGGAGTTCGGCGGGATCTTCGTGGCTGGTGGTGCGAGCCATGGTTACCTCTCAGGGAATAGCGCTGCTGCGCCTCCCCATGAGAGTGCCTATGCGTGGACTCTAGCACACCTGACGCGACTTAGCCGTGCTCTGGTGGCTTCCCTGCGGCCAGAGCGGTCGGGTCGCTCGTCGTGAACTCGTGGACCCCCTGCGCACACATTCCCGCCACGACCGCCCTGAGCTGCCCCTGTTGGGCTTCCCCGATCTTGGTGTCCAGGTTGCACGATGGGCGGGCGCAGCGGAGCACCCAGCGCGTGTGTCCCTCGTCGCCCTCGGGGCCGGCGGAGCGGACGGGAGTCACCGATCCCTGCCAGGAGGCGCGGTCTTCGAATCGGTCGTCGTCGGGGAGTATGTACTCGGTCGAGCACGCCGGGCCAAGACGGGGACCGTAGGTACGAACCGTGCCCGTGGAGTCGTCCGCGTACAGGATGAGAAGCGGCTCGTCATGGGGATGATTCGGGCACACGACGACGAGGCGGTCGGCGTGCTTCCATACCCACTCGGCAGATCCGGGGCCAGCCCTGTGGTCTATTGCTACGAGCGGCCCCCCGACGATTCTCTTTACCTGATGGGCCAGTGCCCGCTCTTCGTCGCTCATGGCGCGCAGCTCATCGTTCATGCCCGACCTCCCTCGGCCGTGGCCAGCGCGGCGCTCACTGGGCAACCTTCCGGCGCGCCCCGTTCATGCGGTCCCGTGCCCGTCTGTCACAAGCTTCCCGTAGCGCTGCTGGGCGGCCTGGGCGGTGACTCCGAGCGCCCGGCCGATGTCCGCCCACGGCCATCCCGCGGCTCGGCATTCGCGCACCTGGGCGGCCATGTCGGACTCGGCGTCGGCCCGGC
>JBAQVA010000202.1:0-10890 GCA_049297835.1 Propionibacterium sp. | reverse complement strand
TGCCTCGGCGACTGGCCGAGGCATCGGCGTGGTGGCGACAACCGGAGAGACCGAGCTGTGCCCCGCCCGCGCCGCGGGCGGCAGGGGTGCTCAGGCTGCGGTGGCGTACTGCAGTGGGTCGGCGTCGAACAGCTCTGCGCAGTGGCTGCAGCAGAAGTAGTAGCGCGTGTTCTCGTAGTCGCGCACGAGGTTGTCCGCCTCGGCCTGTGACCGCGTCGTCGGGTTACCCCTCACCGCGCACGTGACGAGTTCATCACCGGGCGCGGCGACAACCGCGGGGTGCTCATGTCCGTGCGCGTGGCCACCCCCGCAACATCCGCCAGAGCCGTGACCTTCGTGATCGTGAGACATCGAAATCCTCTCCTCCTTTTGTGAGTCGGTGCCACCTGAGACTCTGCCGCTGGCAACCCGCGTGCGCCGAGGAGAATCCCGGGGCGAAGGAGGTCCGGCGCACTGGGACGAAAGCCCGAGTGGCACCGCCCACGTTACCCCGGGGGGGTATGAAGTGGCGGTGGTCGAGGCGGAGTTGAGGGAGGCTTCACCGAACCTTCATCGGGCCTTGACCAGGCGTGCCTCATGTGCCGGGACGGCCCCTCCCGGACGTGCGACAGACCACACAGCACCCCAGCCGGGTCACCGGCCCCCGGGTGGCCGGTGCAGGTGCCGGTCGTGGGCGTGCACCGGATCGGCCGGGTCACGCAGAACCAGCATGGAGTGCCCGGCGGCGAGGATCGCCTCCCCCGGCGACAAGACGGGTGACCGCGCCCGGCCACCAGCCGTGTCGATCTCGACGATCCATGCCGGGGTGTAGCCGGCGGGCGGCAACCTGAACGACACCGGGTCGGGCCCGGAGTTGAAGCACAGGAGGAAGTCGGAGTCGGTCATCAGGCTTCCGGTCAGGTCGGAGCAGCGAATGCCTCGCCCGTTCAGGTACAGCGCCAGGGCGCGACCGCGGGGAAGGTCCCACTCCTCGAGCGTCATGGGGCGCCCGTCGGGATGGAACCACACGATGTCGGGGATCTGGCTACCCGCCACAGGCACAGGCTTGCCGGAGAAGAAACGTCGGCGGTGGAAGGTCGCATGGTCGGCCCGCAGCCTGGCGACCCGGATGGTGAAGTCGAGCAGGTCCGGGTCGGCCCGGGCCCAGTCGATCCAGCTCAGCGGCGAGTCCTGCGCGTAGGCATTGTTGTTGCCGACCTGGGTCCTTCCCAACTCGTCACCATGGGCGAGCATCGGCACCCCATGGGACAGCAGCAGCGTGGCCAGGAAGTTGCGCTGTTGGCGTGCCCGCAACTGGCGCACCTCGGGGTCCTCGGTGGGGCCCTCGACGCCGCAGTTCCAAGACCGGTTCACGGCCTCGCCGTCGGTGTTGGCCTCCCCGTTGGCCTCGTTGTGCTTGATGTTGTAGGAGACGAGGTCGGCGAGGGTGAAGCCGTCGTGGGCCGTCACATAGTTCACCGAGGCCGCCGGGCTACGGCCCGTGTGCTCGTACAGGTCGGAGGAGCCGGTGATCCGCGAAGCGAAGCGTCCCAGGGTGGAGGGTTCGCCCCGCCAGAAGTCCCGGACGGTGTCGCGGTAGCTGCCGTTCCACTCCGACCAGCCCGGCGGGAAGTTGCCGACCTGGTAGCCGCCGGGGCCGACATCCCACGGCTCTGCCACGAGCTTGACCCGCGACAGCACCGGGTCCTGCTGGATGATGCCGAAGAAGATCGAGAGGCGGTCGACATCGTGCAACTGGCGCGCCAGGGCCGCAGCCAGGTCGAACCTGAAACCGTCCACATGCATCTCGCTGACCCAGTAGCGCAGGCAATCGGTGATCAGCTGCAGCGCATGGTGGTCCCCGGCGTTCAAGGAGTTGCCGGTACCGGTGAAGTTGGCGTACCGGCTCGGGTCGTGCTCCTCGAGCCGGTAGTAGGCCCGGTTGTCGATCCCCCGCAACGACAGGGTCGAGCCCCGGTGGTCGCCTTCGGCGGTGTGGTTGAACACCACGTCGAGGATGACCTCCAGGCCGGCGGCATGCAGGGACCGGACCATCTGCTTGAACTCGTAGGGGACCTGGGAGGGATCCGTGGTCGCGGCATAGCGGGCATGGGGGGCGAAGAAGGCAAGTGTGTTGTAGCCCCAGTAGTTGCTCAGGCCCCGGCGCACCAGCGGTTCTTCGGACACGAACCAGTGCACGGGCATCAGCTCCACAGCAGTGACCCCCAGACCCAGCAGATGCTCCACGACCGCGGGGTGCGCCAAGCCGGCGTAGGTGCCGCGCTGATCCTGGGGCACCTGCGGATGACGCAGGGTCAGGCCCCTGACATGGGCCTCGTAGATGAGGGTCTCGTGGTAGGGCCGGGCAGGGGCCCGGTCACCTTCCCAGTCGAACGCGGGGTCGATGACCAGACCGGCCGGCATGAAGGCACGCGAGTCTGCGGTACTGAGCCTGCCGTCGGGCGTCTGGGCGAACAGGGCGGGGTCCCAGCGCAGGTCTCCGGCCAGCGCCTTGGCGTACGGGTCGAGGAGGAACTTCGCCGGATTGAACCTGCTGCCCGACGACGGCTCGTAGGGCCCCTCGACGCGATAGCCGTACGCGGTCCCCGGCCCGACGCCGGGAAGGTAGGCGTGCCAGACCAACGAGTCGACCTCGGTCAACGCGATACGCACCTCGCCCGCGTCGGCATCGAGCAGGCACAGCGTCACCGCCGTCGCGCCGCTGCTGAACAGGGCGAAGTTCGTTCCCTCCCCGTCGAACGTCGCCCCCAAGGGCATCGGCGAGCCGGGCCACACCTGCATTCCGGCCACCCCCTCAGGTCCACACAACAGAGCGACGTCGCCCGCCTCGGCCCGCCATCGAGTTTTCGTCGTGGGCGCTTCTGCTCCGACGCGGCAGCCCGCGGCCGCCGTAGGCCGGGCAGTCAGGCATCCGAACCGGGCCGGTCGAGGGCGGGCACGAGGTGTTGGCGGCAACATTCCGGCACGAGATCGGCCAGAATCGCCACGGCGCGCTGGGCCTTGTCGAGGAAGTCGGGTGAGGCCTCGATCGTGAAACGACGGGGGTGCTGGCTCCAGACGTCGCCGATGCGCGCATCGATCGCCATCGTCTGGGCCGCGGTTTCGATCCGAAGGACGTTGGTGTGGTCGTAGCCCTGGTCGGGGGCCGGTGTGCGCAGGTGGATGACCGCGTAGTAGCGCCCGAGTTGTTCGCGCAGGGTCGTGCCGACCGACGACCACAGGTCGTGGGGCCCGGGCCAGTAGGCCGAACCGTCGACGGTGCCCCGATCGCAGAGGGTCACTGCCGCGTTCGCGCCGTCCGCGGCGGCCTCCAGCTCCCGCTGCACGAAAAAGATGGCTCGCTGGCCGGCTCGCCGCACCTCAGGCTCACTCCCGCGGGGAAAGCCGCCACCGAACACGATCCCGGCCGACTCGGGCAGGACCTGGACGTGGCGGCACAACGAGTGTCGGACGAGCTCCAGCACGGCGGTCTTCCCGGCACCGGGACCACCGGTCAGCACGACCCGGCGAGGCTCGTGACGTTGTGTGCACGGGCATGGCCTCATCAGGGGTTCCTCCTCCCAGCGGCACCTGCCTCGCCCGGACGATGTCCGACACGGGTGCCGATCACGATTCTGCCCAGCCCTGCCAACGCGGGCGCCTGCTCCACGACGTGAATTCCCGCGGATTCGAGGAGTGCCACCAGGTCGGCCGCCATGAAGTGTGCATAGTGCACCCCTTCGTAGGCCCGCTCGAGGTGAAAGGCGAGCCATCGAGCCAGCCGGTTCGCCGGCAACCTGTAGTCGACGACGACGATCCAGGCTCCGGGCTTGGTCACCCGGACCATCTCGGCCAGCACCCGATCGCGAACGCCGGCGGGCATCTCGTGCAGGGCGAAGGAGATACAGGCGGCGTCGAAGCTGAGGTCGGCGAAGGGTAGCCGGGCGGCGTCGGCCTGCCGGAAGGAGACGTTCGGGGCGCGGTTCGTGCGGCGGGCGACGCGCAGCATTGCCGCCGACAGGTCGACGCAACCCACCTCCTGCGCCTTGGCTGCGAACGCGCGTGCCTGGCCGCCGGTGCCCGTGGCCACGTCCAGGAGGCGGGCACCAGGGGGCAGGTGGATGCCGCGGGCGACCCGGCGTCGCAGCTTGTGCAGGGGCAGGAAGACGGCGGGTTCGTAGAAGGGTGCCAGGAAGGGCCACACGCGCTTCTGGAGGGCGTAGTAGGCCCGCTCCTCCTCGGTCCGATCAGCCTGTGGTAGTTGGTCGTCCATGGCAGTCCTCACTCCTGGTCCCTCTTGGGCGCCCTCTGCGGTTCGGGGCCGATGCTCACGGTGACGTGGGGGTTGGCTGCGCAGGGGTCCGCCGAGACGTCGGTCGTCGTAGGGGTCAGTGCCACGCGCAGGCGCTGGCCGTGATGGAGCAGGGTGAAGCGTGCCGCGCCCAGCCCGACCGGCATCCGCGGGTCGATGAGGACCCCGTCGCCGTGGGTGGTGATGCCGGCGAAAGCGCGGGTGATGATGTCGATCGTGCCGGCCATCGCGCCCAGATGGATGCCATGTCCGGTCGTGCCGCCCTGGGTGTCGTCCAGGTCGGCGCTCAGCGCTGCCTGGAACAGGCCCCAGGCCTTGGCCGGGTCCAGGCGTGCCAGGACCGCGGCGTGCACGACGCGGCTGAGGGTGGACCCGTCGGCGGTGCGGGACAGGTAGTAGTCCACCGTCCGGCGCAGGTCCTGTTCGCTGACGGGGTAGCCGAGGCGGGCCAGTGTCTGGGTCAGGCCCTGCGGGCCGAGCAGGTAGGGGAGCATCAGGACATCGGCCTGCTTCGCCAGGCGATAACGGTTGGTGGAGTCCCCCTCGGCCTCCAGGATCAGGTCCAGCCTGCCGATGTTGCCGTAGGTCGTCCGGTAGTGGTCCCAGTCCAGCTCGGCCAGGTCCTCATAGCCTGCGAACTGGCTGATCACTCCCTGGTGGAAGGGCACCGCCAGCCGGCGGCTCAGGTGCTCCCAGCGTTGCCGCTCCCCGGCCTGGATCCGCAGCCGGGAGTGGACCCGGTCACAGTCGAAGCCCTCCACCTCGCCCAGCACGTCCCCGGCCCGCTGGCACACCCAGGCGGCCAGGACATTGGTGTAGGCGTTGTCGCGCAGCCCTTCACCCGGCGCGCCGGGATAGCCGTCGTGGTACTCGTCCGGACCCATCACCCCCTCGATGTGGAACCGGTCGGTGTCCGGCTCGTAGGTGGCCAGGTCGGCGAAGACGCACGCGACCTCGATGATCAGGTCCGCGCCGCGGGCGGCGAGCCATCCGGTGTCTCCGGTGGCCTGGTAGAACTGCCAGGCGTTGTAGGCGATGGCCAGTCCGACGTGGCGTTGGCGCCACGAGTTGTCCCTCATCCACCTGCCGGAGCGGGGGTTGAACAGCATGGGCGGGGTCTCCTCGCGCCCGTCGCTGCCGCTCTGCCAGGGAAACATCGCCCCGGCCAGACCCCGCCCAGCAGCGGCCAGGCGGGCCGCGTCGAGGCGACGGTAGCGGTACTCGAGCAGGCCGCGGCTGATCTGGGGCTGATGGGCAGTCAGGACCGGCAGCACGAACAGCTCGTCCCAGAACACGTGTCCGCGATAGCCCTCCCCGTGCAGGCCGCGAGCAGGCACCCCTGCGTCCAGGTCCGCGGTGTGCTCCGACAAGGACTGGAGCAGGTGGAAGACGTGCAGGTTCAACACCAGCCGGGTCTGGACGTCGGCGTCCAGATCGACCCCGAAACGGTGCCACAGGTCTGCCCACGCGTGCACGTGAGCGGGCAGCAGATCGGCCAGGCCACCCGGTGCGACGTCAAGCTCGTGCAGGGCCGCCAGGCCCGGAGAGGCGATGGCGCCGTCCCGGGACGTGAACAGGGCCACGGTCTTGTCGATCCTGACCGGCCGGTCCTCGATCAGGTCCAACTCGAGGACCTGGTCGGCCTGGTCGGGCCGGTCATCGACGAGTCGGGCAGGTGAGGCGCCGGGCGCCAGGCAGGTCAGCCGGGAGGCTGCGGCGATCCGGATGTGGCTCTGGCTGGTCTCGACCTCGACGAGCAGGCGACCACCCGCCTCAGCGACCGCGTTGAGCACGCGCAGATGGCGGTTGGCCAGAGCGGCATCATCGGCCACGTTCGCGTTCACCACCGAGGTGTCGACACCTGCCCTCACCTGCACCCTCGTCTCCCAGCCCAGCGCCACCACCGTGGTTTCCAGCGCAGCCAGATGCGGGCGCGCCATCGATACCAGGCGGCGCTGGGTCACCAGCAGACGGCGCCCTTGCGGATCGGCAAGCGTCGCGGTGCGGGTCAGGACGCCGCGGCGCAGGTCGAGCTCGCGGCGTTCGGCAACCATGGACAGCCCGCCCTGCGACCACCACGCCCCCTGGCCCACCCGCAGGTCGAGGACCAGCCAGTTGGGCGCATTGACCAGATGCTCATCCTGCCTGCTCCGCCCACCGACCTGCGAGGTGAGGCGGTTGTAGACCCCAGCCAGGTAGGTCCCGGGATAGTGCACCCCATCCGCACCGCTCTCCGGTGCCGCACCACGGGTGCCGAGATAGCCATTGCCCAGCGTGGTCAGAGCCTCCCGATGGGCCTCGTGCGCCGGGTCGAAGCCCTCGTAGATGAGCATCCAGGGATCCACCCGCAGGGCACCCAGGTCCAGCTGACCCACGTCCTCCACCACCAGCTGCGCCCCGGCCGCTGTCAGCTGAGCGCGTTGGCCGTCGCGGGCGACCCCGACCACCAGGCCGAAACCCCCGCGACGTGCGGCGGTGATGCGGGACGCCGCCGCCGTGACCACTGCGGTGCGTGCAGGATCGACGTGCAGCGCCTCGGCCGCCGCCGCCAGGACGCTGGGCGCATCCGACGGGCCCGGCAGGTGGTGGCCTACCTGACGTGCGTCGACGACCACGTCGAACAAGGCCGCCAGCCCGGCGGCCTTCAGGAGGAGGTCGGCGTGGGGGCTGGTGGTGACCACAGCCGTGGGGACGTGGCCTGCTTTCAGGCGCTGGAGCAGGTCCACGGTCCCTGGGAAGGCGCGCACGCCGGCCGCGGCGACCAGGCTGAGGAAGATCTGGTCCTTGCGGCCCGCCAGTCCCTGCACACTCCACGCCCCCGGCGGATCAGCGGGCCTTCCCGGGGGGATCCGGATCCCGCGAGCCGCCAGGAAGACCCGCACACCCTCCTGAGCAGGGCGATCGGCGATGTAGCGCCGGTAATCCGACACTGTGTCGAACGGCTCCGACATGGCTCCGGCGTCGGGAGTGCCGGCCCGCGGATCGGCGAGCACCTCCTCGATCAGCCGCTTCCAGGCGGCCGCATGCAACGCCGCGGTGTCGGCCACCACGTCGTCGAGGTCGAAGATGACGGCCTCGTGGGGCGGCATTGCCCCGGGATGCTCAAAGCCCACCGTCCAGCCCGCATGCTCTGTCATCTGCGGCGTCCTCCCGGTCTCGATCCACCATCCTCCCCGCCGCCCCGCCGCTCCCCTGGCCGCACGCGGCGACCCCTGAGCGCGACCCACATGGCCACCAGGGACGCGGCGAGCCCCACCGCACTCCACCCGGCCGGCCGCTCACCCAGGACCAACACCGCTAGGACGAGGCCGACCACCGGTGTCAGGAACGTCCATGCCGTCAGCGCGTCGAGACGGCTGCGGCGTGCTTCGATGAACCAGGCCACGGTCGTGGCGGCGGTACCGAAAAGCGACAAGAAGACCAACGACACCACGAACCGAGGCGTCCAGGCAATGACCGGCACACCCTCCACGAGCAGGGCCAGCCCCGCCAGCGCGAGACCGCCAAGCAGAAGGTGCCATCCCGTGGCGGCCAGCACATCGAGGCCGGCGAGTCGCCGTGACAGCAACGTTCCCGCCGTCACGGCAACCGCCGCCACCAGCGACAGGCCCGCCCCCCTCCCCCCGCCCCCCGGCAGGGCGACCAGCAGCAGCCCGGCAAAACCTACGACAAGGGCCGACGCGGTGCGCCACGACAGCCTCTCCCCGTACAGCCACCAGGCCGGCAGCAGGATCAGCAGCGGCTGCGCGTTCGCCAGCACGGCCGCGGTCCCCGTCGCCACCCCCGCCACCCCGGCGAACATGGCCGCGAAGGCGAGGGTCACGTTGACCAGACCTGTCAGGGTGAGCCAGCCCCAGGCGCGTGCCCCCCGGGGCTGCGGACGATCCTGCAGAAGACTCACCACGACCAGCACCGCCCCGGCCGTCAGAGCCCGCAGGGCAGCGAACCAGAGGACAGGCGCATCACGCAGCCCCCACGCGATGAACAGGAAGCAGGAGCCCCACGCCGCAGTGATCCACACCATCCGCCCTGCCCGCGGCGGCTGCGGCGCGGCCGCCCGGGCCGGCAAGGCTGTGCGACCCCACACGGCGGGCATGGTCCCTCACTTCTCGCTCGCCCGCACCCGAATCAGGCGAGGGCCTCTCGGACCCCGGCCACCTGCGACCAGACGAGCGAGGATTCGCTCCCGTGCGGTCCACGGTTCGGTCGCCGCGATGGTTGCGCTCATCGTCACCTCTCTCGCCTGGCCCCGTCTACCCAGCCGATAGGGGTCGGGTGGTGACGCCGGTGTCCCGTCAGAGTCTGCTCTTGGCTTCCTTGAGCAGCGTGTCGGGATCGAGCCACATGGAGGGGTAGTCCCCTTGCCAACGCTGGACCCCATTGGCGTCGATCAGTACGAAGCCGTGGCCGGGCAGTCCTTCATGCATGCCCTTGCCGAGGGTGTCGTAGGCCTTGGACACGGTTCCGTCATCGAGGAGGTAAGGCGTCTTGACCCCGAAGGTGTCCAGGTCGGGCTGGATCTGGTCGGCCGTGTTCATCACGATGGGCAGGACGGTGATGCCTGCCGCGGCGAAGCCCGGGTTCTTCTCGATCTGGGCCATCTGCTGGGTGCAGGAGCCACAGCCTGCTCCCTCGTTGAAATACAGGATGACAGGCTTGCCGCGGAAGTCGGACAGGGAGACCGTGGTCCCTGCGGTCGTCTGGAGGCTGAACGCGGGCGCCTGTCCGGAGGCGGTGGTGTCCGTGGCACGTGCGCTCCACAGGCCGAAGGCGACCAGGGCGGCGACCACGATCACGCCGACACCCGTGAGGATACGGGTGAGGCGGCGGCGCTTGGCCTTCCGCGCCTTCTCCTCGGCCAGCTTCTCCTGGAGCAGCTGCCGGTTGGTCGCCTGGGCGGTGGTGTGTTGCTTGGTGGTCATCGTCAGTTCCTGGGGACGTCGTTGCGGTGGGCGGTGTGCTCATCGATGGGAGAGGCGTGGCACGAAGGGGTGTCGGCCTGCGGATCGGGTGTCGCGTCGGTTCCGCCGGCCTCGGAGGGCGGCACCGGTCGGCGGCGGTCGCGCAGGGTGAACCAGATGAAGACCGCCGCGAGAGCGAGGAGTCCGAGCCCGAGGACCGCGTCGGGCACCGGCACCAGCCAGCCCAGGACGGTCTGCGCGAACCGGGTCACGCCCTCACCCGCGGCCCGCTGGAACCAGGTCGCGTTGCCGGTCATCGTCGTGGACCCTGCCAGCGAGATGACGCCGATACCCATCGCGATGAACGCGAGCGCCACGATGATGTTGACCGTGTTGGTGTGCACGGTCAGTGCGCCTGCGCGCAGGGTGACCGGCTTCGCGCGGCCCCAGCGTCGCCGGTCGAGGTGCGCCGCATCCCAGACCAGGGCCATGACCAGCAGCGGGATCACCATTCCGAACACGAAGGCCAGGCCCAGCAGCAACCCGCCGGCCGCGTTGCCCGACAGTGCCGACAACGTCATCACTCCGACCAGCACCGGGGCGCAGCAGCTGGAGGCGATGCCGGAGAAGACGCCCAGGCTGAAGAACGTCGCTGAGTCGCCGCGGGTGGTGTCGGGGGCCCGTAGGACCGACGGCATGGACCACATCCGCCCGGTCAGCGCCAGCATGCCCAGACCGATCATCAGCAGGCCACCGGCCCAGTACAGCGGCCCGTGGTACTTCGCGATCGCGCCCGCAAGGATGCTGACGCCCAGCGTGATCGGGACCAGGACCAGCGCCAGCCCAGCAGCGAACACGAGCGTCAACGGCAGCAGGCGCCACCGGTTGTTCTTCACCGCCGCCGCGAGGTAGGAGGGGGCCAGGAAGACGATGCAGCACGGCGCGAACAGGGCGACGGTCCCGGCGAAGAAGGCGGCGAGGATACTGCCGGTGCCCAGCAGTTCGGCGCCCATCAGCGGGCCGCCCTGCGCGCCAGCGTCCGGTCCAGCTTGCGTCGAGGCAGCCGTCCGACGCTGAACCGCTGCCCCTCGAGGAGGACCAGCGGGAACATGCCCGGCCGGTGAGTGGTCTGGAGCGTCCGGCCGTAGGCCGACTCGACGAAGACGACTTCGAGTTCCAGCTCGCCGAGATCGGCGCGGGCGCTGAGTTCGGCCAGGGCGTCCTCGCAGTACTGGCAGCCGGTGGTGACGAGCAGGGTGACGCTGGGGGACGGCCTCACGCCGGTCTCCAGGCTGGCCTCGGAGGACTGGGATGTGTTCACGCTGTCTAGGCTCGCGCGGCCAGATGTTGCGCGCCGTCAAGGCACCGTCAAGATTCGGTGTCCATCTACGTCGCCCGTAGTATGCAGTACCTGTCGGGCGCAGTTCGCCACAGGGGGCGGCTCAGTTGTGGGTCGGTTCGTGGCGGACCACGGCGGGCAGGCGCAGGCGCTTGAGCAGGAGTGCGTTGACGGCGACGATGAGGCTGGATCCCGACATGGACAAGGCGGCGATCTCGGGACGCAGGGTGAGTCCCCAGGCGGCGAACACGCCGGCGGCGATGGGCAGGGCGATGGTGTTGTAGCCGACGGCCCAGCCGAGGTTCTGGTGCATCTTGTGCAGGGTTCCGCGCCCGATCGTCAGCGCGGTCGGAACGTCG
>JBAQVA010000201.1:0-2318 GCA_049297835.1 Propionibacterium sp. | reverse complement strand
CCGTGTTGACGACTGCCGCACCCAGCAGTCCGACCGGGATGATCTTCCGGATGTTGGCATGGTCCCCGATGAATCCGTTGAAGAACTTCCCGAAGGCGATGGCGATCGTCATCGCCGCGCCGATCGTGCCCAGTTGCGTGGCCGAGAGCCCCTCGTCGAGGAGGGGCGCCTTGGCGACCCCCAGCGGCAGCCGCATCACGTAGTACATCGCGTAGCCGATCGTCATCGCCGTGACGCCCCGGATGCGTCGCTTGCGGTAGGTCGCCTTGACGATCGCGGGATCCTTGATCCGGGCCGTGTCTGGTCCCGTCAGGAACCAGCGCAGGGGATTGCTCATGAGCCTGTGCCTTCCTTCGCCTGCTTCTCTGCAGGGATGGCGGATATGACGGAATGATCGTCGTCCTCATCGGCGGGGTGCCCGTGGGCGTCAGCGCCTCGGGCCGTCGCTCGGTCCCGAGGACGACGCCGACCACACTCGCATACGGAATATCTGGATGCAATCATGTACGTACATGGGCAGCAGCAATGCCGATGAGTGACCTGGTTCGATCCAGCGGGCATTTCGCACGGCAGGCGGGCCTCAAGGGAGGCGGATCCGATAGCTGGTTCGTGACAGGTGCGCTCGTGGACGCGGCTACGATGCCTAGAAAATTGCACGTATGTGCGAGATCGTGGGAAGAATGTCCACCTCCTCTTTCGCGACACGTCGAATAAGCCGAGGTGGCGAGGGGTGCCACGCGGACGGCTGCGCGCCGGTCGAGGAGGGTGAGTGGGAGCCGGGCGGTTCCGGGGAAGGCGGGATGACAGGTGCGCAGACGACCGACGATGCGCGATGTGGCACGGGAGGCGGGCGTCTCGCAATCCTTGGTCTCCATCGTGTTCCGTGACGCGCCGGGGGCTGGAGAACAGACGCGGGAGCGCGTGCTGGAAGTCGCGCGCCGATTGGGGTACGTCCGCGACGAGAGCGCCCGCTCCCTGCGCTCAACCCGGCCGTTGTCGATCGGGGTCTGTTTCCGTCTCGGGCGGCCGTTCCATGACGCAGTGCTCGAAGGCCTCTATCGGGCCGTCGCCGGCACCCCCTACCGGCTCGTTCTCTCGGCGGTGTCCGGCTCCAGAGCCGAGGAAGCGGCGCTGGATGATCTGGAGGCCTGCCGATGCGGAGCTCTTCTCGTCATCGGCTCGCTTCTGGAGGAGTCCGAGTTGAGCGTCCGCGCACGCAGGATTCCGCTGGTCTCGGTCGCCCGGAGGTGTGACAGCGCGGAGATCGACTGGGTCGTCTCCGATGATGAGGGGGGAATGGACCGCGCCGTCGCGCACCTTCAAGGGCTGGGCCATGAGTCGGTGACCTATCTGAGTTGTCCCGGCGCCTCTGGAGGAGAGAACCGTGAGCGGGCGTTCCGAAAGGTTGCACAGCGTCTGGGACTGGTCGGGGGCGCGCAGGTGCGCGTCGGCGGTGAGTCGGAGGAGGAGGGGGTGCGGATCGCGGAGGAGATGGTCGCTGCCGGAAACGTCCCGTCGGCGATCATCGCGTCCAACGACAGTCTGGCCCTGGGAGTCCTGGGAGGGCTCCTCCGGCACGGGGTGGGAGTTCCCGAACGGGTGTCGGTCATCGGGATGGACGATCTGAAGGCGCTGCACCGGCCCCGCGTGAAAGTGACTTCTCTGTGCCAGGACACGTCGAGATTGGCGGACCTGGCGATCGGTCGCGCGCTCCGGCGGCTTTCCCCGGCGGAGGGGAGGGGGACGCGTCCGCGAGGCACAATTCTCCCGATGTCGTTGGAGGTGCGCGACACCACCGGCCCCGCGACGCTCGGGAAGCGGCCCGGGGGCGCGTGAGTCGGAGGACTCCGCCGCTGCCTCAGCAAGGCGCAGCCGACCCGTCTGTGCGATTGGCACATCGTCGGTTCCATTTGACTGTACAAATCAAAGAAGGGCGTTGTACAATATTGGCGCGCTCCAATAGATGCGCTCTCGACGATGCGGAGACTCCGCTCGGCCACTGGTGCCCGTGACGACATCTCCGGTCCTCCCGCGTTGGCGAGAGTCCCACGAAGACAGCATCGACGTACGACACGTCATCTTTATATAGATCGTTCGTTGTGTTCTTGTGTATGCGGGGGCTCTGCGGTCACCCGGTGCCCCGCATCGCCCCGTGGCTCACAGTCACCCGGTCCACCGGCTGTAACGCCATGTCGTCTCGGCCGAGGAGCGTCGCGACTCCGACGACCCGCAGGAGTTCTTCCGCACCGCCGTCGCCGGCCGCGACGCGCTGATCGGCACGCTCAACGCCGCGAACCACCAGATGCTGGAGAAGCCGG
>JBAQVA010000200.1:0-2966 GCA_049297835.1 Propionibacterium sp. | reverse complement strand
GTTTCGCCCTGCTCGTCGGCTTCGTGATCATCAGCCGCATCAGCGTGCACACCGTGGACGCCATGCTCGACGCGCGTCTGGCGGCCACCTACGAGGACTGGAGTGAGGCGACGGTGCGCGTCGGGGCGCTCGATGTCGCCAAGACCGGCGCGGACGGGGCCGAGATCAGCGTCGAGCTCGATGCTCCGGTGAAGCCGACGATGGAATCGCTGTGGGAGCCGCTGGCCGTGACGCCGCCCACCTATGTCTCCAAGCCACTGGTGCCGCGATCCGTGCGCACCATTGATCTGACGGCGCCCGAGCACCAGGTGCACGAGTCGAAGTTGCCGGTCATCGCGCAGCGCCCGGAGCCCGAGCAGGTGGGTCAGGATGCAGATGCCGGGCAGATCCGCGAGGCGGAGCTGCCCAAGGCCGTGGGCGAGTGAGCCCGGTGGTTGGGTCGGCCAGGCTTTGGGTGGTAGTCTCAAGCCTGCTTTGACGCACTGGGGCTATGGCGCAGTTGGTAGCGCGTCTCGTTCGCACTGAGAAGGCCGGGGGTTCGAATCCCCCTAGCTCCACGGATACCACCCTTAGTCACCTGGTGACTAGGGGTTTTTCCTTGTCAGGCCACTGTTGCTGGCCGTCCGTCCCCTTCTTGAGTTATCATTGGTATACACAAGATAGCATGATTTTTGGAGCTATCTAGGATTCAATGCAGATTCACGTGGGAGGAAGGCGCCGATGAGCCGGACAGCCAAGCTGCCGCGTGGGATCTCGCTGGCCCCCGACGGCATGTTCCGGGCTCGCCTGAGCTACCACGGCAAGAGCTACCAGATCGGACAGTACTTCACCCTTGGCGACGCCCAGGCCGCGCTAGCCATCGCGCGCTCACAGGTCGCCAGAGACACGTTCGTGCCCGTTCCCCAGCGCCGGGAGACGCGACGGCTGGCAAGAGCTGCCGAGGACGCCCAGGCGGTCACCGTGCGGGAGTGGTCGGAGACGTGGCTGGACGGGCTGGAGAAGGCAGGGAGGTCGCCCTCGACCACGACGAGCTACCGCTCGACGCTACGCGCCCATGTGCTGCCGATCATCGGGGATCTCCGGCTCGTGGACGTGAAGCCCGGCACCATCGATTCGCTCGTGGTCGGCAAGTCGGACTCGGTGAAGTTCAATGTGCTGCGGTGCACATCCAGCATGTTCCGCGCCGCGATCAAGGCGAAGTCCGGCGGCATCACCACGTCGCCGGTCACCCAGGCACCCGGCGCCATCGCGAAGCGACTTCGGCGCCCCGATGAACTCGACTCGGTGAGCTGGGCCCAGGTGCAAACCATCGCTGAACACATGCCCGAGCGGCTGCGCATCGCGGTGTGGCTGGCCGCAACATGTGGGTTGCGTCTCGGTGAGGTGCTCGGTCTGCAACGCCGCGACGTGGACGTGGACCAGGACGGCACCACGTGGTTGCACGTCCGCCGACAGTGGCTCACCAAGGCGAAGCCGCCCCGGTACGCCGACCCGAAGGTCGGAAGCTCTCGCTTGCTGGCCGTGCCGGACTTCGTTGCCGCGATACTCAGCGCACATCTCAAGGACTTCGTGCAGGACGGGCCCGAGGCACCCCTTATCGCCTCACCCACCCGCCGGACGATGCCCCTGGCGCAATCATCGTTCGACAGGGAGTGGCGCCGGGCACGGGAGACCATCGCTCCCGATCTGCACTTCCATTCGCTGCGCCACGCTGCGCTCACGGCCTACAACCAGGCCGGCGGAACCACGGCAGACACAATGCACCGAGGTGGCCATACGTCATTACAGGTCGCGCACAACTACCAGAGCGTGACTGCTAAGCGGGATCGTGAGATCACTGACCGGCTCGACGGTGCCATCCGGAAGGAACTCGGATATTGAATTGTTGTTCGATTCGGGTTCGGCATGATATAATCTGAACTAAGTAGAACATCGAGTGTTGCCCAAGTCGTAGGCGTGACATACGCCACGGCGTGAAGGGCCACCGGAGCGCGGCGTGACATACGCCACGGCCTTACAGCCGCCGAGTGACGACATACCTAAGACAGGTGTGCCCGTTGCCCGGCGTTCGTGTCGTTGAGGGCCGTTTTCATGAGAAGCAACACAGCTCCAGCCGTTGAGCTCACAATCCAACAGGTCGCCGACTCCCTCCAGGTCAGCCCGTTGACCGTGCGCCGCATGATTTCACGCGGCGATCTGCGCGCACACAAGTACAAGGGATCCGGCTTCGTCCGGATCTTCCCGTCCGATCTCGACCGCGCCCGGCGCCCTGTCACGTCAGCCGCCGACAACCTTGGCGGTGTCGCGTGAACGGCAGGCGCCCAGTGGGCGCCACTTTCACCGGTTGCGAGCCGGCCAAGATCGCAGAAGCACCGAGAGAACTACGCCCAGCTGAACGTGCCGTGTACGACCGGCTCAAAGCGGCTGGCGGATACGCGTCACCCAGCAGGATTCGGCGCACGTTCAAGCGGCTGGGGATCGACCGGGACCGGCTCGACGTCCATGACTTGGCGCGCGTCCTCGTCCATGCCGACCCGACTGGCGAAGATGCTGTGCGTCGCGTTCTGGCAGGTGAGCGCAATGTCTGAGACGCGGAAAGGCCGCCCCGGCACCGCAACCGAGACGGCCAGCACAACCACCTTCACCGCCTCCATTATACCCCCCGAGGGTATTGATCCGTGGCTGGACATGTTTGTCCGCCGCGTGATTGCGGACGCCCTGAACGAGGCTTCCGCTCGGTACTGGACACGCCGTGCCGAGGTGTTGGAGGACGCTGCACCGCGACCTGGCGAGTTCCACGGGAAGGCGACCCGGGAGGAACTGTCCTCCGCCTGGAGAAGGTGCCATGCCGATGCCGAGCGCTGCCGCCGTCACGCCGAGTTGCTTCGGGATCGCTCGGTGAGCGCCTGCCGAGACGACTGGGGCGAACTCGTGGACCTGGAGGCGCGCCATGGGTGATTACGACG
>JBAQVA010000199.1:0-2096 GCA_049297835.1 Propionibacterium sp. | reverse complement strand
CCTTGTGATGTGACCCGCCTTGTGATGTGACTCACCGCGGTCCCCGGATGTGGCTGGCCCTGCGCACATGCGGGGTTTCCTGTGAAAACAGATTATCCAAGGGACGGATCGGCCAGGTGCCGCGTTGGGGTTTGCTGCAGCGCGGTGCGTGAGCGCAGCGCCGGGGACCATGCCGGTTGGTCCTCGACCAAGTACAGCCGCTGGGCCAGATCGTGAAGTTCCGGGACGGCGGCCGCCCCGACTGTGGCCGTGAAGTCCTCCCTCATGCGCCTGGTGATGGCCGCGAACGTCGCTGGTTGTGAGCTGAGGCCTGCCACCGCACGCAGGTAGGCGGTCAGGCGCCGGGGATCGCGACGCGGCCCAGCGACTGCGGGAAAGTCGTACTGGCTGATGTCCTCGATGTAGGAGCTGGCCTGGGCCAGGGCCTCACCCTCGCCGGCCCTGAACCACCCGGGCCACCCCCGCGCACGATACGGGAAACGACATCGCGCAGACCCGAACCGGAATCGGCCAGCGGCACGCCCGGATCCTCGAACAGGCCCGCCAGCGAGATGGTGCCAGTGGAGTCGCCAGTCTCCACCAACGACATGGTGCGCATCGTGACCTGCCGGAATCGTCCGGCCCCAGAGTGCCGAGCAGGGGCGTCGTCGGGCCAGGTGGATCCGGTCAACAGGAACTGACCCGGCCCGTGGCGGTCGTCCACGGCGTGGCGCACCTCGTTCCAGAGCGCGGGCACCACCTGCCACTCGTCCAGCAGACGCGGCACCGCACCCTCCAAGGCGGTCGACGGCTGGGCGCGCGCCAGGACCGCGCGCGGGTCGGAAGTGTCCAGCCGCAGTTCAGAGGCAGCGACCCGCCGCACGGACTCCGTCTTCCCCACGGCGCGGGCACCGCGGATGACCACCGCTCCTGCAGTGTGTGTGGCCGCCTCGATCTCGGCGTCGACGACCCGGGGGACGTAGCTGTCCATGCCCTCAGACCAGGTGAACCTGATGGATTTCTCCGCTATCGCGTAGCGGATTTCTCCACTTGGAGGGAGTGGATTTCTCCACCTATCCCCGTCATCAGTCATCGATGCGGCGCCTTGTCAAGGACGCGCCGCCATATGACGCCGCGTTCGGCACATGACGCTGCGGCCGGCAGGCAGTCTGGCAGGTAGGCCGTCGATCACGCCTGCACGTATCAACATCAACGCCCTGTCCAGACCTCCTACGATGACCTCGTGCCCGAACAACCGCGCAGCGTCCGCAGCCATCAAGCGATCATTGAGGCTACGGCCGACCTCATCCGCACCCGCGGCGTCTCGGGCACGTCCATCGCCGACATCATCACGGAGTCGGGCACCTCGGCCGGCTCGATCTACCACCACTTCCCCAACAAGCAGGCCATCGTGGTGGAGGTCGCCCATCAGGCACTTCGGTGGCCGCTGACGGCCATCGACGCCTACGCCGACAGCCCCTCCTCCCCCGCAGACCTGTTCGGCTTCGCGGTGGAGGCGCTTCGCTTCGAACCCGACCTGGCAGACCTGCTCGTGCAGCTCGGCGCCGGTGCGCTCACCGACGACGACCTCGGGCGTCACATCCGGGCGGAGTTCACCCAACTTCGCGATTCCCTCGATGCCACGCTGCGTGCCTGGGCGCAACACAACGGAGTGGCCCACGAGCGCATGAGCGGCCTGGGCCAGATGCTTGTGGGCCTCATCCTCGGTTACGCGGCACAACGCGTGCTCGTGGACGAGTTCGATGACGACGCCTATCTGGCCCACGGCAAGGCACTGCTCATGGTGCCGGTGCCAGAGAGCTGACCCCGGGAGCGGTGCCACCCGGCGACTGAATTTCTCTCCGCCCTTGCCGCCCGGCCCGCCGCCGCGCTGTCAGCCGACCAGCTTCTCCACCTCGGCGCGGGCATCGGTGAGCCCGGGGCCGTACCAGGCCAGCGGACGTTCCGAGGCGATCCGCACGTCCATGCCCGGGAAACACTCCGGCCCGTCATCCAGTGTGAACGAGTACGGCGCGTCCATGAGCAGCACGAGATCTGCACTGCTGGCCTGCAACGCGTCGAGCCCCACCTGCGGGTAGCGGGCATCGCTCCAGTCG
>JBAQVA010000198.1:0-5720 GCA_049297835.1 Propionibacterium sp. | reverse complement strand
GGGCAGGCCATCGAGCGGCGGGCAGGCTCACTGCTCGCGCGGTGGCTCGGGAGCCAGCCCGCTGTCGGTGGCCGGCAGGCCACGCTCCTTGGCGGTCCGGTCGGCCAGCGCCAGCAGCCGGCGGATGCGCCCGGCCACGGCGTCCTTGGTCAGCGGCGGGTCGTGCAGCTGGCCCAATTCCTCCAGGCTGGCCTGACGGTTCGCCAGACGAAGCTGGCCGGCGGTGCGCAGGTGATCGGGAGTGTCCGGGCCGAGGATCTCCAGGGCGCGCTCCACCCTGGCGCTGGCGGCGACCGCGGCCCGGACCGAGCGCCTGAGATTGGCGTCGTCGAAGTTGGCCAGCCGATTGGCGCTGGCCCGCACCTCACGGCGGACGCGCCGCTCCTCCCAGGCGAGGACGGCGTCGTGGGCTCCCATCCGGGTCAGCAGCGCCGAGATCGCGTCACCGTCCCGGACCACGACCCGGTCGAGCTGGCGCACCTCCCGCGCCTTGGCGGTGATGCCGAGCCGCCGCGCGGAACCGACCAGTGCCAGTGCCGCCTCGGAGCTGGGGCAGCTGACCTCCAGGGCCATCGAGCGCCCGGGTTCGGTGAGCGAGCCGCGGGCCAGGAAGGCGCCGCGCCAGGCCGCCACCTGCTCGGCCAGGCCACCGCCGACCACCTGTGCCGGCAGTCCTCGGACGGGATGGCGCCGGGCGTCCACGAGTCCGGTGAGCCGCGCCAGGTCCTCCCCCTCGCGCACCAGCCGCACCACATACCGGGTCCCCCGGCGCAGTCCGGAGGAGCTGACCACGACCACCTCGGCGTCGAAGCCGAAGAGCTCGGAGATCCCCGTGCGCAGTCGCCTCGCGGCGTGGCCGGTGTCCAGCTCCGCCTCGATCACGATGTGGCCACTGACAAGGTGGATCCCGCCGGCGAAGCGCAGCATCGAGGCGATCTCCGCGCGGCGCGCCTCGGGCCGGACCACGGTCACGGTGGCCAGCTCGGACTTCGCCTGCTGTGTCAGTGCCATTGCGTTTCCCTCGTCCCCTTGCTCTCCCCCGGTGCTTCCGCACCGTCCAGATCCGTGCGTGCCTGCGCACCGTACCGGTCCGCTCCTGCTCCGGGCCACCGGTGCGCCCTGGCACCGTAGCGGTCCGACGGTGCACCGGACACCGGGCTGGGTCCCGGCACGCGACGGCCGTGCGCCCGGACAGTGCACCCGGATGCTCAGCCCATCATGACTTCCTGGTAGATCGAGGCCAGCCTGAACCGGTCGTGTCTGGCCGTGTGATCGTGCATCGCGACATCGCCGACGACGAGCTCGGCACCCAGGTCCGCGCAGTAGCCGGCCAGGTGGCTGTCCCCGGCGGCGAAGTCCTCGTCCGCGATGACCACGTCCAGACGCAGACCCGGGGCGTGTTCGGCGAGCAGCTCGATGTGCCGCGAGGGGGAGAAACCAGCTGTCTCGTAGCTGCTCGCGACGTTGAGGGTGAGGATCCGGCGCGCCGGGCTCTCGATGATGGCCTGTGCCAGCTCCGGCACGAGCAGGTGAGGGAGCACCGAGGTGAACCAGGAACCGGGCCCCAGCACGATGTAGTCGGCCCGGCCCACCGCCTCGACCGCCGCGCGGCAGGCCGGTGGCTCGGCGGGCACCAGTCGCACCGCCTGGACCAGCCCGTCCGTCGTGGCCACCGCGTGCTGGCCACGGATGACGCGGACCTCGTCGGGCAGCTCCGGGTCGATGCCCAGCACGTCCGCCTCGATGTGCAGGGGCACCGTCGCCATCGGCAGGACCCGGCCGGTGGCGCGTACCAGGTGGGCCACCAGGTCCAGACCGGCGACCGGGTCGTCCGACTGCTGCCAGATGCCCTCGATGAGCAGATTGCCGACCGCGTGACCGTCCAGCGGGCCCTCGGAGTGGAATCTGCCCTGCAGGACACCGGCCCACTGCCTGCCACCGCGCGTGTCGGCGCACAGCGCCGCCAGTGCCATCCGCAGGTCACCGGGCGGCAGACCGCCCAGCTCGGTGCGCAGCCGACCTGAGCTCCCCCCGTCGTCGGCGACCGTGACGACGGCCGTGAGCTGGTCGGTGAGTCTGCGCAGCGCCGCGAGCGAGGCCGCCAGACCGTGCCCCCCGCCGAGCGCGACGACGGCGGGCAGATCGGTGACCTGGCTCACTCCAGCCCCAGATCCCGGTGCAGCACGTTGACCTGCCAGCCCCGGGCCCTGAGCCGGGTGGCGGCCGCCTCGCTCATCGCCGTGCTGCGGTGCTTGCCGCCGGTACAGCCGATGGCGACCGTCACCTGCCGCTTGCCCTCGCGCAGGTAGCCGGGCTCGACGACGGCGAAGAGCTCCTCGACGGCGTCGAGGAAGGCCGTGGCACCCGGCTGGGAGAGCACGTAGTCACTGACCGCCTTCGACAGACCGGTCTGGGGGCGCAGCTCGGGAACCCAGTGCGGATTCGGCAGGAAGCGCACGTCGAAGACCAGGTCGGCGTCCAGCGGGAGCCCGTTCTTGTAGCCGAAGCTCATCACCTGCACGCGGAGGGTCTCGGCGTCGTCGCCCCCGTAGATGTGCGCGATCCGGCTGGAGAGCTGGTGGACGTTGAGCCGGGAGCTGTCGATGACCATGTCCGCGCTGGCGCGCAGGTCGGACAGCATCCGGCGTTCCTTGATGATCCCGTCGAGCAGACGACCGTCGCCCTGCAGCGGCAGGGGTCTGCGGCTCGACTCCTGGCGGCGCACGATCGCCTCGTCGCTGGCCTCCAGGAAGAGGATCTCCGGGGCCACGCCCTGGGCGTCGAGCTGGGCGAAGACGACCGGCAGCTGCTCGAACATGTCACGGCTGCGCACGTCCAGGCCCACCGCGAGCCGGTTGAGCCCCGAGTTGTTGGCCGTCGTGATGAGCTGGGGAAGCAGGCTCGGCGGCAGATTGTCCACGACGAACCAGCCGAGATCCTCCATCGCATGGGCGCAGGTCCGCCGCCCTGCGCCGGACAGTCCGGTGATGATGACCGTACGGGGTTGCCTCGGCAGGCTGGGGGCCGGTGCTGGCGTTGCGCTCACCGTGCCATTATCGCCCGTCATCGGGGGCCTGGGGATCCTGGAGGACTTCGCCCGTCGTGACATTGACCGCCGGGGCCGGCCGGTCCTTCGCCAGCGCCTCCACGATGGCCGCCGCGGTCGCGGGCCCGACGCCCGGCAGCCGGGCGATCTCCTCGGCGCTGGCCCCGCGCAGTTTCCGCAGCGAGCCGTAGTGGTTCAGCAGGGTCTTGCGGCGGACCTGCCCCAGGCCCGGCACGGCATCGAGGACCGACTCCACCATCGCCTTCGAGCGGCGCTCACGGTGGTGCGTGATGGCGAAGCGGTGGGACTCGTCACGGACCCGCTGGAGCAGGTAGAGTCCCTCCGAGGTGCGCGGCAGGATGATCGGATTGTCGTCGTCGGGCAGCCAGACCTCCTCCAGGCGCTTGGCCAGACCCACGATCCGCACCTCGGACAGGCCCAGCTCGCTGACCGCCCGGCTCGCCGCGGCCACCTGGAGCGGCCCGCCGTCGATGACGACGAGGGAGGGCGTGTAGGCGAACTTCAGCGGTCGCCCGGTCTCGGGGTCGATGAGTCCGGGGCTGCCCCCGGCGGCCTCGGCCATCGCCCGCCGGTCGTCGAGCAGCCGGGTGAACCTCCGGCTGAGCACCTCGTCCATGGCCCTCAGGTCGTCGGATCCCTCGAAGCTCTTGATGACGAACCGGCGGTACTCGCTGCGCCGGCTCAGGCCGTCCTCGAAGACGACCATCGAGCCGACCACCTCGGTGCCCTGCAGATGGCTGATGTCATAGCCCTCGATCCGCAACGGCGCCTCGGGCAGGCCGAGCGCCGCCTGGAGCTCCTCCATCGCCTTGTTCCGGGTGGCCAGGTCGGAGGCGCGTTTCGTCTTGTGCCGCGACAGTGCCTGGGCCGCATTGCGGGCCACCGTGTCCATCAGGACGCGCTTGTCGCCGCGCCGGGGAATGTGTATGCGCACCCGCCCGCCGCGTTCCTCGGCGAGCAGTTCGGTGAGTACCGGGCCCGAGGCCGGCTGGGCGGGCACCAGGATCTCGGGCGGCACCGCCGCGTCCGCATAGAGCTGCAGCAGGAAGGACTCCACCAGATCGCCCTCGTCGGCGTCATCGGCACGGTCGGCCACCCAGCTCCGCTCCCCGTGGATGCGCCCGCTGCGCACGTGGAAGACCTGGACGGCGACCTCGAGCGGGTCGACGGCCATCGCGATGACGTCGGCGTTCGTCCCGTCGGGCAGCACGATCGCATTGCGTTCGGTGGCCTTGGCGAGCGCGCGGAGCGCGTCGCGCAGCTTGGCCGCCTGCTCGTAGTCCTGCTTCTGGGCGGCCGCCGTCATCTGGGCGGTGAGCTTGCGCTGCAGCCGGCCCGAGTGGCCCTCCATGAAGCTGCACAGGTCGGTGACGATCTCGCGGTGCTCCTCGGGGCTGATCCAGCCCACGCAGGGTGCCGTGCACATGCCGATGTGCGCGAGCAGGCACGGCCGTCCGCTGCTCCGGGCCCGCCGGAAGACCCCCGGGGCGCACGAGCGCATCGGGAAGACGTGGAGGAGCTGGTCGAGGGTCTCGCGGATCGCCCAGGCCTCGCTGAAGGGGCCGTAGTAGCGCCAGCCCTTGTGCTTGGCGCCACGCCCCACGAAGACCCGGGGTGCCTCCTCGGTCCATGTCACGCACAGCCACGGATAGGTCTTGTCGTCGCGATACTTGATGTTGAAGCGCGGGTCGTACTGCTTGATCCAGGTGTATTCGAGCTGGAGGGACTCGAGCTCGTTCTGCACCACCGTCCACTCGACCCGCTCCGCGGTGCGCACCATGGTCTGGGTGCGCGGGTGCAGGGCAGCGATGTCCTGGAAGTAGCTGTTCAGCCGGTTGCGCAGGTTCTTCGCCTTGCCGACGTAGATGACCTGGTGGTGGCTGTCCGAGAAGCGGTAGACGCCGGGATCAGTGGGTATCGAGCCCGGCGCCGGACGATAGCTTGACGGATCGGCCATGGGCACGAGCATAGGTGCGCCACTCATCGGCTCACAGTGGCCCGGGGTACCGTGGAAAGATGCGGAAGGACCCGCACCAGCGTCCCCGTCCACGCGGGCACGCACACCCCGCGGGTCCGCACGAAGGGGTGGAGCAAGATGCTGCGCTGGCCGTTCCCACAGTCGACACTCACAGCAGGTGACCTGGGCCTGGAACGCTGGGATCCCGCCCGGCATGCCGAGACCCTCTGGCACGCCCTGCAGGACCCCGCCATCTTCCAGTTCGCCCCGAAGGGTCCGCCGGCCGACGTCGCCGAGCTGACCTGGCGGATGGGGAAGCGGCCCGGTGGTCGTGATCGGATCGCCTGGGTGATCTTCCTCGCCTCACTGGTGATCGGCACGACGAGCCATTTCCGCGCCGGTGAGGACGTCGAGATCGGCGCGACCTACATGGTCCCGCAGACCTGGGGCACCGGGGCGAACCTGCGGGTCAAACGGATCATGGTCGACGTCGCCCGTGAGAACGGTTGCTCGGGGGTGGTGCTGCGCGCCGACGACGCGGACCGCCGGGCGAACAAGGCGATCGCACGGCTCGGGGCCGAGTACACCCACAAGTGCGTCGAGCAGATGCTGCGCCCCGACGGCAGCCGCCGGGTCAGCAGGCTGTACCGACTGGACAACGACACCGTGCTCTGAGGCCCTGTGCCCTGAGACACC
>JBAQVA010000197.1:0-2119 GCA_049297835.1 Propionibacterium sp. | reverse complement strand
GAACCGGGTAGCCCCCGGCGAAGGCGTCGAAGGGCTCGTCGTCCGGCTGGGCGGCTGCGCCCCCGGCGACGGCATGCCTGCCGGCCCGCCGTCTCGGCCAGACCGCCCAGGCGAGCAGGGCGACGATCGCCAGGCCGACGATGATGCGTGCCGCACCGGTGGCGAACCAGCCGTTGGCCACCCCGCCCCGCATCACGGCGAGCACCATGATCCAGACCAGGCTGATCGGGATGAACCACTTCCAGCCCAGGTCCATGAACTGGTCGTAGCGGAAGCGCGGCAGCGCGGCGCGGACCCAGCAGAAGAAGAAGATGACGGCCTGCACCTTGACGAAGAACCACAGCAGCCCCCACCAGCCGCTGCTGAGGCCGCCGATCATGCTCAGCGGCCAGGGGGCGCCGTATCCGCCCAGGAAGAGCGTCGTGCAGATCGCCGAGACGGTGGCGACGTTGATGTACTCGGCCAGGAAGAACATGGCGTAGCGGAAGCCGGAGTAGTCGGTGATGTGCCCGGAGACCAGCTCGGACTCGCACTCGGCCAGGTCGAAGGGCAGCCGGTTCGTCTCCCCGAAGATGCTCACCACGTAGATCGCGAAACTGGGTGCCAGCAGCAGCCAGTAGTGCGACGGGAAGACCGTCTGGATGCCGAAGAAGTTGATCGGCGCCTGCTGGGCCTCGACGATCTCGCTGGTGCTCATCGAGCCCGCGTACATGAAGACCGCCACCAGGGACAGGCCCATCGCGACCTCGTAGCTGATCAGCTGCGCGGTGGCCCGCATCGAGCCGAGCAGCGAGTAGGTGCCGTTGCTGGCCCAGCCGGCCAGCACCACCCCGTAGACGCCCACCGAGGCGATGGCCAGGATGAGCAGCACGGAGACCGGCAGGTCACTGATCTGCAGCCGGGTGGTGTGCCCGAAGATGCGCACCTCCCCGCCGAGCGGGATGACCGCCCAGGAGCTGAAGGCCGCGACGGCGATGAGCATCGGCGCGAGGCTGAACACGATCCGGTCGGTGCGGGCGGGGCGGAAGTCCTCCTTGAAGAGCAGCTTGACGCCGTCGCCGATCGCCTGGCCGAGGCCCAGCGGGCCGTTCATGATGGGGCCCTTGCGGTTCTGCATCTTTCCGAGCACCCGCCGCTCGAACCAGACGTTGACGATGGTCCAGGTGAGCAGGAGGGCGAAGACGACGACCACCTTGATCACGACCAGCCACCACGGGTCGGTCCCGAAGACCACATTCTGCTGCGGGATCATTGCACACCTCCACTGACCTGGACCCGATCGCCCGGGTGGGCGCCGAGGGCACTGTAGAGCGGAATTCCACTGTTGAGTGGCAACCAGACGACACCGGGTGCCATGTCGGGGGCCAGCTCCAGCGGCGCGACGGTTCGCCCGCGCGCGGTGGAGACCTCCACCCGGTCACCGGCGGCCAGGCCCAGACGCTGCGCGTCGCCCGGCGCGAGCCGGACCACCCGCCGGGGGGCGGTGGCCAGCAGCGCATCGGCACCGTCGAGACCGGCGGCGTCGTCGATGAGCAGACGCCAGCCGGCCAGCACGAAGTCCGCCTGCCCGCCCGCCGCGTCCTCGGGCGTCACTTCCTTCGGCGCTGCCTGCTCCGGCGTGTGCGCCCTGGCGCCGGACCAGTCGGAGATCTCGGCGAAGTCGGCTGCTGCCTGGGCCGGAGAGCGCATGCCCAGGTCGGCGCCCATCGCATCGGCGAGCGCTGCGAGCACCCGGACGTCGGTCATCGGGGAGGGACTGTCGTCGATCACCAGCGAGACGGGACGGAGCCTGTGCTCCCAGTTGATGAAGCTGCCCACCTGCTCGGTCAGCGGCGCGACGGGGAAGACGACATCGGCCCGTTCGGTGATCTCGGTGCTGCGCTGCTCGAGGCTGACCACGAATCCGGCGGCGTCCAGGCTTGCCAGCAGTGCATCCGGGTCGGCGAAGTCCTCGGCCTGGACGCCCGCGGTGACCAGCGCCCGCAGCTGGCCGCCGGTGGCCGCGGCGATGATCGCGTCGGTCTCACGGCCCGTCTCGGCGGGCAGGTGGTCCACTCCCCAGGCGGCCGCGAGATCGACGCGGGCCTCCGGGTCGCCGCTCTGGCGTCCGGCGGGGAGC
>JBAQVA010000196.1:0-7298 GCA_049297835.1 Propionibacterium sp. | reverse complement strand
TCAGCCCTTGTCCGCCCCGGCCAGCATGCCCTTCATGAAATACCTCTGCAGGAATATGTAGGCGAACACCACGGGCAGCACACCGATCAGCGAACCGGCCACCGCGGCGTTGACCTGCGAGCCCTGGTCCCCGAAGAAGGAAGCGATGGCGGGAGCCAGGGTCCTGCGCTCGTCGCCACTCATGATGTAGGAGCTCAGGGCGAACTCGTTCCAGACATACACCGCCGTGAGAATGAGCACCGTCGCAGAAACCGGCTTCAGCACCGGCAGGATGATCCTGAAGAAGATCTGCAGCGTGTTCGCACCGTCGACCCGTCCGGCCTCCTCGAGGGTGATCGGCACCGAACGCATGAACTGCGTGTAGAGGAAGATCGCCCTGGGCAGTTCCAGGCAGGCCAGCGGAAGGATGAGGCCCGGGTAGGTGTTGAGCAGATCCATGTGATTCAGCATCGAGTACAGCGGCACGAGGATGCTGAGCGGCGGGATCATCATCACGGCCAGGACGAGCAACTCGATCGCCCGGTTGGCCCTCGTCCGGCGTCGCGCCAGCGGATAGGCGGCCAGCGCACCGACGACCACCACCAGGGCAGTCGCGAAGACGGTCACGATGACGGAATTCAGGGTTGCCTGCAGGACCCCGCCCTCCTGGACGGCCGTGCCGAAGTTCTCCAGCGTCGCCCTGGCGAACGGAAAGCTCCACACCGAGGAAAGATCCGTCTCCTTCTTGAATGCCGTCGTCAGCGCAAGGTAGAAGGGCACGAGCTGGAGGACGCAGAACAGGCCGAGAACCACGGCGGGGAGTATTCGACGGGATTTCACTTCTCAGCCCTCCTGCTTGATGCGGCGACGGTCGAACCATGCGTTCATGACGATGGTGAACACTGCGATGATGAGGAACAGCACGATCCCCTGGGCCGCTGCATATCCGGCGGACTGGTCGCCGAAATATGTCCGGCCGATGAGCGTGGACACCGAATGCGTCGCATATCCGGGGCCACCGCCGGTGAGCACCTGGACGATGTCGTAGAGCTTCAGGCCTCCGATGAGGTTGATGACACAGCTCGACGTGAACGCGGGCAGCAGCAACGGCATCGTGATCCTGCGGAACTGGGCAGTCCCGACCGCGCCGTCCAGCGCCGCGGCCTCCTTCAGCTCGTCGGGGATGGACTGGAGCCCCGACAGGTAGATGAGCATCGAGACGCCGACGAACTGGAGGGAATTGATGAGGACGATCACGACCACCGCGAAGCCCGCGTCGCTCAGCCACGAAATCGGACCGGCCCCGAAGACCGAGAGCACGTCATTCAGCGCACCCTGGCGATACCGGAACACCAGGTAGTACAGCGTGCCCATGACGACAGGGGACACCAGGACCGGAAGATAGACAATCGACCGGTAGACATTCTGGCCCCGGATGTTCCTGTCCAGCAGGACCGCCAGGCCCAGTCCCAGGACCTGCTGGATCAGTGTCGAGCCGATCCCGTAGATGAAGGTGTTCCGCAGCGCGATCGCGAAATTCGGATCATGCAGCAGGTGCACGAAGTTCGCCAGCCCCACGCTGGACATGGTCGGCGAGTATCCGTCCCAGTCCGTGGTGGAGATCCGTATCCCGTTGAAGAAGGGATAGATGATGAACACACCGAACATGACGAGTGCCGGAAGGTACATGAGATTGACGGAACGTTCCATCCAGGTCCGCCGGCGTCCACGCCGGCGGACGGTGGAATCCTGCACAAGGGCGTGGCTCATCGTTGTCACCACTTTCCTTTCGAGAGCCGGAATCGGTGACCGAGCAGCTTCGCCCGGTCACCGATCCGGAGATGGTCAGCCTGCGGAAGCGCTCTTCTGGGTCGAGAGCGAGGTGAACTGGGCCGCCATCGCCTGCGCCGCGGCGCTCGGATCGGCCTGCCCGGTGATCACGGAATCCGTCGAGGAGATGATGGTCGCCCAGATGCCGTTGGGCAGGTAGACCCTGTCGAAGAAGGGCTGGGTGGGCAGCTTGCCCGGCGTGACCCAGGAATCGTAGCTGGGCTGCAGGGTGCCGAGATCCGGCGTCGCATTCGTCAGACCGGAGTAGCTCCCGATGGCCTGGGCCAGCGCGCGGGCATGATCGGGCTCGGCGAGGAACTTGAGGAATTCGAGCCCTTCGGTCTTGTGGGAGCTCGTCTTCGACACGCCGTAGGCGTTCACTCCCTCGCCACCCACGAGGTACTGGCTTCCGCTGTCCGTGGGCAGCGGGATGAAGGCAACATTCGCCTGGGGATTCAGCTTCAGGCTCGTCGCCAGCAGCGTCGGCTGCCCGAAGGCGAAGGCGGCGTCACCCTGGGCGAGCGCCTTGGCCATGTCGTCGACGGTGGCCGAGACGTAGTCCGGGCTCAGGTACCCGGCCTGGGTCCAGGCGTGGATGCGGTCGAGCACCTTGGTCTGCCAGGCCTTCGAGTCGAAGGTCCCGGCGGAGAAGCCCTTCAGCTCGTCCTGGGTGAAGGCTCCGGAGGCGATGAAGTCGGCGATGTTCCCGGCCGCGCTGCCCTTGCCACCGATCGCGATGGGCACCTTCCCGGTATTCTTCACTTTCGCGAGCGCATCCGAGAAGGCATCCCACGTGGTGATGCTGGCAGGATCGACCCCCGCCTGCGTCAGCACGTCCTTGTTGACGCTGATTCCGGTCACGGTGTACTCGATGGGCAGGGCGTAGACATTCCCGTCCTTGTCCTTCATCGCGGTGTCGAGATTCTTGTTCATGTACTGCATCCACGGCTGGTCATTCAGAGCCGTGAGATAGGGGCTGTAGCGGAGCACAGACCAGCCATGGGTCGATATCACGTCGGGAAGGTTCTTCGAGGCCATCCGCACCTTCATGTTCTTCTCATAGGTGTCGGTCGAGTCCGTCGTGAGATTGACCTGGATGTTCTTTTCCTTCTGGAATTCGTCGACAAGCGTCTTCATCTCGGTGTAGACAGCGCTGCCGCTGGTCATGTTCAGATAGACATTGAGCTTGGCTGAGTCCTTGGAGCCACCCCCTGAACAGCCGGTCGCGGACAATGCGAGCGCCAGAGTGGCGACTGCGCACAAGATTCGTCGGGCGTGCATGGTATTTCCTCTCTCATGGTTTCACTGACTGGTGGGAGAACTTTTCGTCATTGAGAAGCAGCCGCTCCCCCACCCGGAATTCACTCAACTGGACTGGTGGAACTGGGGCACCCGGACCGCCTCGACCAGCAGGACCTGGTCGGTGAACATCTTCGGGGTGTGGACCCCGCACAGATCGAGCATCTGCCCTGTCATCTCGACGCCTTCGCCGTGCGGACCGAACCACGGAGGGGAGATCAGCCCCTCCGGGCCGTCGGCGACGATGAGCGGTCGGACCCGGTACACCGACTCGGCGTCCAGACCCGGCAGTCTGAAGCGGCCGCGGGGCGAGATCTCGGAACGATGGCGGGTCGTCAGCTCGTACAACGCCTCTGCGCGGTCCGTGGAGACCACGCCCTGGACCCACAGCGAGCTCTCGGGGGAATCGCCCCTCACCAGCTCCCCGGAGAAGAGCAGCTCCCGCTTTGCCTTGAACAGCTGGATCCAGAGCGCCAGTTCCTCCAGCTCGTGCTCGGTCGCCCCGGTCAGATCCCATTCGATGCCGAAGTGCCCCCACAGGGCGGTCCCTGCCCGGAAGGACAGCGAGCTGCGACGCCCGGTCGTGCGCGAGGTCTGCGAGGCGACGTGGCTGCCGAGCATCTCCAGGGGTATGAGCTGCTCGGTCCAGCGCATGATGGACTGCCGGTCCAACGGGTCGATGCAGTCCGACGGCCAGAATCGCTGGGCGTGCTGGGCCATCTCGAGATCTATCCGCGCTCCTCCGGAGGAGCAGCTCTCGATCTCGAGTTGCGGATGCTTCCGACGCAACGCGTCCATCAACCGGTACACCGCGAGGGTCTGGTCATGGACGCACGGGCGTCCGCCGTCGAGCTGGTTCCCAGCTTCGATGAGATCGCGGTTGTGGTCCCACTTGATGTAGTCGATCCCGTACTCGGTGACGAGTTCGCTCATGCGCGAGTACACGTAGTCGAATGCCTCGGGGATGGCGAGATTGAGCACCTGCTGGTGTCGCCATTCGACGGGGAGACGCTCTCCGGACGCCATGATCCACTCGGGATGGGCCCTCGCCAGATCCGAGTCCGGATTGACCATCTCCGGCTCGAACCACAGCCCGAAGCCCATCCCCAGCTGCTTCACGCGTCCCACCAGGGGCGTCAGCCCCTGCGGCCACGATGACTCGTCCGGATACCAGTCACCCAGGCCCGCGGTGGGGTCGTGCCGGCCCCGGAACCATCCGTCGTCCAGGACGAAACGCTCGACCCCCACCTCGGCGGCGGTCTCCGCCAGCCGGGTGAGCCGGTCCAGATCATGGTCGAAGTAGACGGCTTCCCAGACGTTGAGCGTGACCGGCCGCAGGACGGACGGGTGGGCCGGCCGCGCACGCAGCCATCCGTGGATCTGCGCAGCGGCAGCATCGAGCCCTTGCGCCTGGCTGAAATAGAGCCAGGGGCCGAGGTAATGCTGCCCCTGTGCCAGGACCATCTCGCCGGGCAGGAGCAGCTCGCCTCCGCCGATCAGCTGCCGTCCGTCCGGACACTTCTCCGCCCACACCCGGACGTTCCCGGAGTGCGCGACATGGATTCCCCAGAGCTGGCCGCTGCGGAACCCGAATCCGCGCTCGCCGGCGAACATCATCATTGGCGCATCGAAGCCGGTGCGCCCGCGCCGCTGCTCATGGAGCCTGCATCCCAGCGCGAACGGCACCCTGACCGGAACCCGCTCCCTGCCCCAGCGTCCGCTGAAATCGAGGAGCTCGGTGGCCTCGAGGGGGAGCGGGAGCGCGATCGACAGCTCCGCGAGTTCGAAGTCGCTGGGCTTGTCATTCGTCAACCCCGCCCTGAGCCTGACCATCCCCGTGGGGAGCATCTCCACGTCCAGCTGCAGGGACAGCCCGCACTGGTGGTCCGCCAGCGAGATCCGGCAGGTGCCCGCGCCCGTCGTGACCAGCCCGCCGTCCGGGCGCTCGTCCTGGCAGTCGATGACAAGCCCCTCGGTGCGGAAGCGGGTGCTCCAGTCCCTGCCCGCCTCCCGCTGACCCACGAGCCCCGGCCGCCCCGTCCATCCCGTGCGGGACTCGGGGATGAGCGGAACGCGGACGGGCAGCCCGGGCGCATTGCCCCCGAGCGCCTCGACCCCGGCGAGGGCCATGTCGTGGAGCATCTGCGAGGAGGGCCGGCCGAGATCCGGGCCCCAGTAGACGATGCACGGAGCGATGTCCGGCTCGAAGGCGATGACAATCGAGCTCCCCCGAGCTCTCATGTGGACCATCTGGACTTGGGGCTCCATGTCTCTCCCTGCTGAGTGACGGCTTCGCGAGGCGACGACGGCAGCCTGCTTCATGTGACGGCTGGCTCGTCCTCTGGGACACCCGGTTCCACCTCCATGGGGAAACCGATGTCATGAATCTACCCGAATAGATATCTCATGTCCACACATTCAGGCGGGATTCTTCGTCTCTTCCCAGACCTTGCGTCACGTGTAGATTTGACTCCCGTGATGGCCCGCGAGGGCACTCGTGCGGCAACGGCCTGCGCCCGGAAGCCGACGTCCAGCGGTGCGTCCGGCCCCAGGCAAGGCGTGCCCGCGACGTCCGCGACCCGGGGCAGGATGGGAGACTGGCCTCGGGGTCGGCAGACCTCCTGCGGGGCCGGGGCATCGGGCGCCCGGCGTCGCACCGGGGCATGGGAGTCTGCCGTCGCCAGTCAGTGGCACGGCATTGTGGAACCGGTATGGGGCGGAGTGGATCAATGGCCAGCGCGTCTGCGGATCAAGCCAGGCCCACGACCCGCGCCGAGGTGGCGCGGCTGGCCGGCGTGAGCACTGCCGTCGTGAGCTATGTCGTCAACGGCGGGCCGCGGGGCGTGGCGCCGGCCACACGCGAACGGGTCCTCCGGGCGATCCAGGTGCTCGACTACCGCCCGAACAGCAGCGCACGCGCGCTGAGGCGAGGGACGACCCATCTCCTGGGAGTCGTGGTTCCTGACATCGTGAACCCCTTCCACGCGGAGTTCGTGGGCGCGCTGGACGCTGCGGCCTCCGCGCGCGACAGGTCGATCCTCCTGACGATCACCCATCAGGATCCGGAGCGCGAGTACAAGATGATCACCGATCTGATCGACCGGGGAGTGGATGCGCTGCTGATACTCACCTATCTGTTCGACAAGCGCAGCTACACGACCGGCGAGTCGCGGATCCGGCGGGTGATCATGGACGAGTCCTCCCTGGGCCTGGTCACCCCGATCGTCGGCCCCGACCTCTGGCAGGGCGCGGAGGCGGTCACCGCGCACCTGGTCTCCCACGGGCACACCCGCATCGGCTACGTGGCCGGTGACATGCCAACCCCCCGGGTCGACTTCCGCCGGATGGCCTGGCAGTCGGTGCTGGCCCGCCACGGGCTGGCGACCCGCTGGGAGTCCATCACGGGGTGGACGCGGCAGGACGGCTACAGCGGAGCACGTGCGCTCCTGGAACGGCACGACCGCCCGACGGCCATCTTCGCCGCCTCAGATCTCGTCGCCATCGGGGTGCTCCAGGCAATACACGATCTCGGCCTGCGCTGCCCCGGGGATGTCGCGGTCGGCTCGCTCGACGGCACGACCGAGTCACAGTTCTCCATTCCTCCCCTCACCACGGCGCGACAGCCTTTCGAGAGCATGGCCTCGGCCGCCCTTGATGCAGCGGTGGGAAGTCGCCCGGTGCCGGATTCCCAGGTCTTCGCGATGGACCTCGTGATCCGCAGGTCCTGCGGATGCGAGGAGAACGCCCAGGAAACCGCGAAGAGCGAGGCGTGATCCGGCGCGGCTCGCAGGGCTGCGGGCCGAACGGCGGAGCCCACGACCCGACGGCGTAGCGTTACCCCGTGAGCACTCGTCTTTACGTCGCCTCTCCTGATTCCGCGACCGACCTGGGCGCCGCTGCGACAGCCATCGTTGACGCCGCAGCACGCCGATCCGAACACGTCACCGTCTTCCGTCCCCTCGCCGACGCCGCAGCCGCCGGGGAGATCGCCGGAGCATCCTTCGCGGCCTTCGAGGCCGACCCCGAGGCAACGCAGACGGCCATCATCACCGCCTTCGACTCGGCTGCCGCCGGCGGCTCGGCCGTCGCCATCGGCACCGACCACACCGGCGTCACAGCCCCGGTCGAGCTGGCCCTCAACGGCCAGCTGGCCGCGGACCTGGCGCTTCCGGTGATCCTCGCGGTGGACG
>JBAQVA010000195.1:0-23715 GCA_049297835.1 Propionibacterium sp. | reverse complement strand
CGCGCTTTCAGTTCCTCGACCCCACCTCGGCGCGCTCGTTCTGGGGCGACCAGTCCGACCGGATGAACCATGATGCAGTGGCGATCTTGCGCGCCGAAGCAGGACGAAATCCCTATGACAAGGCTCTGAGCAATCTGGTCGGGGAGCTGTCCACCCGCAGCGAGGACTTCCGGCGGCTGTGGGCGAACCACGACGTGCGCTACCACCGCTCGGGAACCAAGACCTTCCACCACCCAGCCGTGGGAACGCTCCAACTCGACTACGAAGCGCTCGTCCTCCCCGGCGACACCGGCCTACAGATGAATGTGTACACCGCCCCCATCGGCTCGCCCTCACATGACGGCCTCACCCTGCTCGCATCCTGGGCTTCCGGCGCGATCAAGGAAATCCCCCTACCGGTGGAAGCAATGGAGCGTTGCGGGAACAGGCGACATCGGGTTGAGAGGCTTGTTTCCGCGTGGAATCAAGGCACTCGTGAGGATGCCGAGCCCGAAGGCGAGGCCGATGACCCTCTGATCGGCGCGTCGGCGGAACCAAAGAAACGACCTCGAACACGACTCACTGACGAGGAAGTGGACGCTATGCGAACAGCCCGCGCCAATGGTGTCAGCGTCAACGCGATTGCTCATCACTTCGACGTCCACCGGGGCACGGTATGGGCAAAGACGCGTCCAGCGTGAGCGGCTGCTACTCGTGGGTCGAGTAGTCGTCAGCGAGGCAACGCGGTCCTACCGGCCCGGCTACTCCGGAACACTGACCTCCGGTGTAGACGGCACCACTGGTGACGGAGCAGCGCCGAGGAAGTAGGCATCGGCTTCGGCAACGGTGTGGAGAATCTGTTCCTCATGCACGCCGATAGATCGAGCGAGTTCGATCGAGCCTAGGAGTTGGAGTTCGACGTTCGCGGTGATGTCGAAGGCGCGATTCTGGAGGTCGCGGTAGTAGTCGTGCTCCGCGAGGATACGAACGTATTCGGCCTGGAGTTCCGCGTCGAGCCCGTCTACATACGCCTGGATTTCAGCTTCGCGCGCTCTGATTGCGTCGTTCTCGGCCTCGCTCAGGAACTTCTTGCCCTGGCCGAGGATCATGCTCGCCGCGATTGAGCCCACGACCGCGCCGAGGATCGGGATCGGGATGAGAACCTGGCCGAGTCCTGCTCCTACCGCAGCGCCCGTTGCCTCGATCGCGTTGAAGAACACGAGGTCGGCGAACTCATCGTCGTCGAGCTTTCCGGCCCTGCGGTTTGCCGCAGCGGTTGCGAGCCCGATCGTTCCCGAGGCAACGGCAGCGGCGGCGGGTGCACCCATCCGACAGACCTGGGTGAGTCCGTAGATCGCAAGACCCGAGACGCCACCCTTGAGGCCACCCTTGGCGGTCTCAATGCCGCCCTCTCGCCAGTCGTCCTTGCTGAACTCCCAGATGCTGGTGCCCTCACGGTGCCGGCGGTAGACGTACACCCCGAACGACAGCGCCCCCTGGACTGCGGCTGCTGTACCGGCAACCTTTGCCGCTTCGCCCCAGGATGGCGCAGCTTGCTGAGCCGCGCTGGCCCGCTTGGTGTCAGACTCGTCCCTGACCTGCTGTCGCCGGTCATCCGCTCGTTGACGCATGGCGGCGGTCTTCTCATCCAACGTGTCGCCGATCGCACCCCGTTGAACCTCGGCGTACTCCAACTTGGAGGGCCTCATCCAGTTGGTGTATGGCTCTCCGCGCGCAGTGCTCTCCTGCTCGATGAACTCACGGATTGCGTTGACCTTCTTAGCGGACAGGGCCGAGCCATCAACTTCGAGGTAGGTCTCACCTCGCATGATTCTGTCGAAGACTTCGAAGTGGTTCTGGGGGAACATCATCTTCATGTCCCGGTAGTGCGCCGATTGAAGAACCTCGTTGTACGGGTTGGCGTAGAACTTCATCTGCACCGGGACGCCCCACGAGCTGAGGTCGGCTGGCCCATTGTCGGCCAGCACGCGGGTCAGAGGTCGGATGCCGTTTATCGCGCGTTCTGCATTTGTGACTCCTGCTTCCGCGTACTCAGCGATGAAGCCGTGTAGCCCTGTCGCGCCCCCACGGTTGGCGTCGATTATGCCCTGTGCGTTGATTCGTGCCAGGTCTAGGTGAAGTACTGCCCGAGCCTCACGCGACGCCACCTTGGTCAGTTCGTCGGTCTCGCTGACGAGAATCCGTTCCAAGGTCGATGCGAACTCCGCGACTCGAGTTGACTCGAGGTAGTTGACCTGTGCAGCGATACCCTGCGCGACCGCGTTCTCGGTAGTGCTATGCCTCGGCATCGACTTCGATCTCCTTGTTGATCAACTGTGCGAGGGTGAGGTTTGCATTTACGAGCGCCGCCGCTAGCCGCTTCTCGTCGTCGGAGAAGGACTGATAGTCCGCAGTGGGAACTTGGCTGCTCAGTTCGGCGACCTGCTCCGTTTGGGTCAAGGTCAACTCCCGCAGCGCTTCGACTTCGGCGGTCGTTTGATCGAAGCGCCGGATTGCTGCCTCGACCTCAAGCCGCTCCTTGTTCAAGTCCTCGGCTGCCTTCTTGTTCTTCACAGCGGCGACAGTACCGACACTTGCGGAGACCAGTGCCGCGCCGCCCGCGATCGTCCAGCCGACTGGCCCAGCCAATGCGAGGAGCGCGGTGCCTGCCGCCATCCCTCCGCCGCCCGCCACGAGCGTGCCACCACCGAGCCAAGCAAGGGCCGCGCTCGTCGCCGCGGCGCCGGACAGGCTCGCAATGGCCGTGCCGGTGGACGCAACCCCAAAGGTCGTCGCGACTCCCATCGCCACAGTCGGCCCCATGGTCGCGACCGCCACGCCGAGCGCTCCGAGCGACGCACCTGCCGCAGAGCCCTTGGCGTTCCGCTTCGCCTGTGCCTCGGCCTTCTTGATCTCACTCTGCTTGCCCTCGAAGGAGCGGATCTCCGCAGTAGTCCGCTCAAGCGAGACCTTGAACTCGCGGGGCACGTTCGCGAGGGCGTTGATGTGATCGGAGACCGCCCCGACCTGCTGCGCCGCCCCTACGCGGAGGCTGTACAGCCCCGCGACAGCAGTCTCGAACCTGCCAGTCGACGCGGCATACCGCTCGACCGCTTCGTTGAAGCTCTCAACGGCACGCTTCCGCAACTTCGAGTTGAACACCACGCACTCCATCCCCCGAACATCTGTCTGAGTACCCAATCGTATCGGCGGGGTCCGACATCGAGTCGGTGAGGCCGCGAACTCAACAAGGCGACGACCATCTCCGTCAGCCTGCCACGCGTCTTGCAGATCAAGGTCCGTACTAGTCTGTACGAAATTGGTGGCTTGCCGGTTGGGCCGTGAGGCGAGGAGTGGGTGCGATGGTGGAGATGCGCCGTGGGCCGGGTCGTCCGGCGTATGACTCGAAGCAGAAGCTCGTCGCTGCGGCGTGCGCGCTACTGGCAGAACGAGGGTTCGAGGCGACGAGCCCGCAGATGTTCCAGCAACGCTCCGGGGTGGGGCACGGGAGCATGTATCACCACTTCCCCGGCAAGGGGAAGGAGGGGCTTGCGCTGGATGCGGTCAGTCGCATGCGAGCGAGCACGATCGCGTTCCTCGACGGCAGCCCCGCGCCCGAAGGTTCCGAGGTTGAAGAAGTACGGGCCATTATCGTGGCGGCGCTGGATCGGCTGTTCGCCCGCAAGGAAGGACAAGCCCTGGTCAGGCTCCTTGCTGACGCGGTCGCTGGAGCGATCCCGTCGCTGGCAACCGCAACCCAGGACTGGTGTGACGACATCCGTGCCGTGATCGTGGTGCGACTGCGGGCCGACGAGCCAGGCGCCGACCTCGACGTCGCGGACGCGGCAGCACGGTTCCTCGCGCCGGAGTTCGATGCTCTGGCGGAGGAACTGTTCGCAGCGGCTCTTGGGCGGGGTCTGCTCCATCTGCCGAAGCTCGCTCTGCCCGAGGCAGCCGAAGAGCGGTAGTCTGGCGGCATAACAATTCCATACGAACTAGTCCGGTCCTTGATCTGCAAGAGGCGTGTCGTCCGGATCAAGGGCGCGGTGGAGGGCAGTAATTCACTCCGGTGATCCGGGTTCTGGGAAGTGCTGCGCACCTACCTGGCATGAGGACTGAAGATCGGCGTTTGCGCCTTCGGGCGACGCGGCGAGACGAGCCTGATCAGGGCAAGCTCATCGAGTGGGTGCTCAGCATCGCCGAGGCACGGCACCGTGCCTGGCTGAACGGCGAGCCAGACCCCTACGGGCTCCCGGTCCCGGAGAGCGTCCGTCAGATCGCGAACCCGGAACACGGTCCCGCAAGATTTGCGGGACCGTCAAACAGCACCGATGAGTCGGATACGTGACCACCAGAATGGAGGTCCAGCATGAGCAGCGCGACACTCGACACCACGACGTCCGAGCGGGCCGCCGATGCGTCCGTGCTGCTCGCCGTCTCCTACCTCCGTGTGTCGACGCGTGAGCAGGCCGAGCGCGGCGGCACTGAGGAAGGCTTCTCGATCCCGGCCCAGCGCGAGGCGAACGCGCGGAAGGCCGACGAGCTGGGGACGCGGGTCGTGCGCGAGTTCATCGACGCCGGAGAGTCCGCACGCTCGGCAGACCGTGACGGGCTGCAGGACATGCTGGCGTTCATCGCCGCGACCCGCGTCACCTTCTGCATCGTGCATAAGCTCGACCGGCTCGCCCGCAACCGCGCCGATGACGTGAAGATTCACGAAGCCCTCATCAACGCCGGGGTCACCCTCGTGTCCGCCACCGAGTCCATCGACCAGACCCCGTCGGGGATGCTCGTCCACGGCATCATGTCGTCCATCGCTGAGTTCTACAGCCGCAACCTGGCCGCCGAAGTCACCAAGGGGCTCACACAGAAGGTCGCTCAGGGCGGCACCCCCGGACGCGCACCCATCGGCTACTTGAACGTGCGCCGCACCGACGAGCGAGGCCGCGAGGTACGCACGGTCGAGGTCGATCCCGAACGCGCGCCTCTGATCGTCTGCGCGTTCGAGCAGTACGCCACCGGCGAGACCTCTGTGACTGCGCTGCTGCGTGACCTCACCGCGCGTGGCCTGCTGTCGGTGCCGTCGCCGAAGCGTCCGTCGAAGCCGCTGGGGAAGAACGCTCTCTACCGTGTGTTGACGAACCCGTACTACGCCGGGGTGATCCGCTACAAGGGCGCGCTGCATCCCGGCGCGCACGCACCCATCGTGGAGCCCGCGCTGTTCGATCAGGTGCAATCGCTGCTGAAGGCGCGCAACGCGCACGCAACCCGGCACGTGCAGCATGCTCACCATCTGAAGGGCCTGCTGCACTGCGGCACCTGCGGGTCGAGGATGCTGCTGGACTTCGCCACCAACCCGCGCGGCACGACCTACGCCTACTTCGTCTGCTCCGGCAGAGCAGCGAAGAAGACCACCTGTACCCGACGGGCCGTGCCCGTGCAGGTTGCGGAGCGCCTGGTCGAGAGCTCCTACGGCAACATCACCATCAGCGAGGCCGAATACCGGCACCTCGCCGCCGAAGTCGACGCCGCATTCGACAAGCGCAGCGCGGGACGCGATCAAGAGTTCGCCGACCTCACCGCCAACCGGGCGAGGCTTGAAGCAGAGAGCGACAAGCTGCTTGCCGCGCACTTCGCGGACGCGATCGACCTCGCGACGCTCAAGCGCCACCAAGACCGCATCCGCGCGGGCCTGGCGGACGTGAACCGTCGCCTGGCCGAGCACAGCGAGCACCACACGGGCGGGCGCGCGTTCCTCCACGACAGCCTGCGGCTCCTGACAGATGCGCACCGCGCCTACCAGTACTCCGGCGACGCCGACCGCAGGATCGCGAACCAAGCGTTCTACACCCGCCTGGACATCACCGACGACGAACAACTCCGCCCCACCTTGGCTGAGCCCTTCGCCACCATCTTCCGCGAAGCACACCAGGGCGGCGACGAAGGCAAGGAAGCCAAACGGGAACACACCACATCTTTCGATGTCGCGTGTTCCCGAAAGACACTTTGGGTGGGCGCAGACGGGCTCGAACCGCCGACATCGTGCTTGTAAGGCACGCGCTCTGACCGACTGAGCTATGCGCCCGGGGCAGACAGAGTCTAGCCGATGACTTCCGTCCGTCACGTGCTCACATCACGGCTTGTCCCAGGCACACGCCGGGAGAACAGCGGATCCGCCCGGCGGGCCTGTACCCCAGACATGACGATGCCCGCCACCGGGTGACTGGTGGCGGGTACCGACGCTTCAACTGGTCACATCTGTGACCGGCTCATCCCGAGGCCGGATAGGACTCAGGCGGTGACCGTCTGCGGCTGCTGCTGTCCGCTCTCGACAGTGGCGGTCTTCTGGGCATCCTGGGCCTGGCCCTGCCCGATCGTGGCCTTCTTGCCACTCGTGGTGACGGCGATCTTGCGCGGCTTGGCCTCTTCGGCAACCGGAATCGTCAGGGTCAGCACGCCGTCGGCGTAGTCGGCGTTGATGTGGGCGAGATCAAGTCCGGTTCCCAAGGTCAGCTGACGGGCGAATGCACCGTAGCTGCGCTCGCGGCTCACCCAGTGGCTCTTGTCGTCGCGCTGGACCTCGTCCGACTTGCGCTCGGCGCTGACGCTCAGGGTGCGATCGTCGACGTCGATGTCGATCGTGCTGGGATCGACGCCCGGCAGGTCCATCTTGGCGACGAAGACGTCGCCGTCACGGTAGAGATCAAGCGGCATCAGCCGTGCTTCGCCGCTGGCTGCCTTCGACACCTGGCCGAGCAGACGATCCATCTCACGGAAGGGATTGTAAACAGTGGTGCTCATTGTGTGCTCCTCGAATTGTGTCCGGTGACCGGATCCTCCGGTCATCCAATTCATCGTTCAGTTGTCTCCGCGGTACCTCCGCCGGCTCCGCGTCCACCTTGAGCAACCAAGGCTCAACTTTGATTATTCCACGTTGAGTCCGCCAGACTCAAGTCATCGGTTGGTCAGTTCGGATCACTCCCCCACTGCACCCGCCGAGCCTGTGCCGACCGCATTCGAGGGCACAGACATGGCAGGACCCCCATGACCAGTACGAACTGGCCACAGGGGTCCTGATCTCGAACGATGGAATCTCTCACGCGGTCAAGCGCGTGTCCTGCGTCGTGTGTCGGCTGAGGAGAGTTCCGGCTGCACACACCGGCGATGCGAGGAACTGTGTGATCTGCCGCTCAGCGGCGCCCCCCGTGCGGACGCACAACCTTGCGGGCCTGCCAGTCCGCGGACACCTCGACGGCGCTGGTCAACGCAAGACCTGCGACCTCCGCGCCTTCGGCGATGTCCGTCGGGGTGACATAACCCGGCCGGCCGATCTTCGGGGTGAACAGCCAGATATGACCGTCATCACTGAGATCCCGGAGCGCGTCCACCAGCGAGTCGGCGACGTCCGTGTCATCGCGCTGCCACAGCAGCACGACGTCCACGGCCTCCACGACCTCTTCCACCAGGTCGCCGTCGATGGCGTCCATGATGCTGGCGCGAAGCTCCTCGTCGACATCCTCATCCCAGCCGAGTTCCTGCACGATGTCACCCGGATCCAGTTTGAGTTGCTCTACTCCCCCCACTGAGGCAGATGACCTGCCTGACGTACCTACCATGCACCTACTTCACCACACTCACTCCGCCGTGCACCACTTGACCAGCCCATCCGGAGCACCGCAAAGACACCGGGGCCCGGACGATGACGTCCGGGCCCCGGTATGCGCTGACGAGCAGACGGCCTATGACTCCCCGCCCGCGGTGTCGATCTCGGTGGCATGCACGTCGAGCAGACCGTAGCGATCCGCCGCCTTGCGCGACCAGTCCACCGGAAGCTCGCCGCGGCGGGCAAGCACCTGCAGGGTCCGCACGACGAGCGAGACCGCGTCGATGTGCAGATGCCGGCGCGCGGCAGGCCGGGTGTCGGAGAAGCCGAAGCCGTCCGCACCGAGCGTCGCATAGTCGGTGGGCACCCACTCACGGATCTGGTCGGGCACCGCGCGCATGTAGTCGCTCGTGGCCAGCACCGGCCCTGGACGGTCCTGCAGACGCTCGGTCACATAGGGCACGCGAGCCTCCTGCTCGGGATGCAGGAAGCTCTGCTCCTCGCTCTCCATGCCGTCGCGGCGCAGCTCGCCCCAGCTGGTGACGCTCCACACGTCGGCGACGACGCCCCAGTCGTCCTTCAGCAGCTTCTGGGCCTCGAGCGCCCACGGCACCGCCACCCCGGAGGCGAGCAGCTGCGCCCGGCGGGCATCCTGGTTGACGCCCTCCAGGCTGCCCTCCTGCAGCAGGTACATGCCCTTGAGGATGCCCTGCACGTCGACGTCCTCCGGCTCGTGCGGTTGCACGATCGGCTCGTTGTAGACCGTCAGGTAGTACATGAGGTCCTCGGGCTCGTCGCCGTACATCCGGCGCAGCCCGTCCTGGACGATGTAGCCGATCTCGTATCCGTAGGCGGGGTCGTAGCTGACCACCGCGGTGTTGGTGCTCGCCAGGATCGGGGAGTGCCCGTCCATGTGCTGGGTGCCCTCGCCGGTGAGCGTCGTGCGCCCGGCCGTGGCACCCAGGAAGAAGCCCTTGGCGAGCTGGTCGGCAGCGGCCCACATGAAGTCGCCGGTGCGCTGGAAACCGAACATCGAGTAGAAGATGTAGATCGGCACCATCGGGCGCCCATGGGTGGCGTAGCTGCTTCCCGCCGCCGTCCACGCGCCCACCGAACCGGTCTCGTTGATCCCCATGTGCAGGATCTGGCCGTTCCGGGCCTCGCGGTAGCTGAGCATGAGGTCGTGGTCGACCGGCGTGTAGTGCTGGCCGTTCGGGTTGTAGATCTTGATGGTCGGGAAGAAGGAGTCCATCCCGAAGGTGCGTGCCTCGTCGGGGATGATCGGCACGACGAAGGGCCCGAAGTCCTTGTCCCTCATGAGGTCCTTGAGGATCCGTACGAAGGCCATCGTGGTGGCGATCTTCTGGTGCCCCGAGCCCTTGCGCGCACCCCGGTAGGCCGAGTCGGCCGGCAGGTGCAGCTTCTTGCCGGTGGTGCGCCGTTCGGGCAGGTAGCCGCCGAGTTCGCGGCGCCGCTCGAACATGTACTGCATCGCGTCGGAGTCCTCGGGCTCGCGGTAGTACGGCGGCAGATAGGGATCCGCCTCCAGCTGCGCATCGGTCACCGGGATGCCACAGCGGTCGCGGAGCCCCTTGAGGTCGTCCAGCGCCAGCTTCTTCATCTGGTGGGTCGCATTGCGCCCGGCGAAGTGACTGCCGAGGAAGTAGCCCTTGATGGTGTGGGCCAGGATGACCGTCGGCCCCCCGTTGAACTCGGTGGCCGCCTTGTAGGCATTGAAGATCTTGAGGTAGTCGTGACCGCCGCGGCGCAGCGCCCAGATGTCCTCGTTGGACCAGTCGCGCACCATCGCCGAGGTGCGCGGGTCCTTGTCGAAGAAGTTCTCGCGCACATAGGCGCCGTCATTGGCCTTCATCGTCTGGTAGTCGCCGTCGCTGGTGGAATTCATCAGATTCACCAGTGCGCCGTCCGAGTCGGCGTCCAGCAGCGGATCCCAGTTGGAACCCCAGATGAGCTTGATCACATTCCAGCCGGCGCCGCGGAAGAAGGACTCCAGCTCCTGGATGATCTTGCCGTTGCCCCGGACCGGGCCGTCGAGGCGCTGCAGATTGCAGTTGATGACGAAGGTCAGGTTGTCCAGGCCCTCGTTGGACGCGAACTGCAGGGCCCCGCGGGCCTCCGGCTCGTCCATCTCGCCGTCGCCGAGGAAGGCCCAGACGTGCTGCCCGCTGGTGTCCTTGATGCCGCGGTTCTCCAGATAGCGGTTGAACTGAGCCTGGTAGATCGCGTTGAGCGGCCCGATACCCATCGAGACGGTCGGGAACTCCCAGAAGTCGGGCATCCGGCGAGGATGCGGATAGCTCGGCAGGCCGCGCCCGCCCATCGGCCGGGAGTACTCCTGACGGAAACCGTCGAGATCCTTCTCGGTGAGCCGGCCCTCGAGGAAGGCCCGGGCGTACATGCCGGGGCTGGCATGGCCCTGGAAGTAGATCTGGTCACCGCCGGAGGGATGGTCCTTGCCGTGCCAGAAGTGGTTCATGCCCACCTCGTACAGCTGCACGGCGCTGGCATAGGTGGCGATGTGCCCGCCGACCCCGACCCCGGCGCGCTGCTGACGGTGCACGGTGATCGCGGCGTTCCAGCGCAGCAGGTGACGGAAACGCTCCTCCAGCTCCTCGTTGCCCGGATACGGCGCCTCGCGGTCGTGCGGGATCGTGTTCACGTAGTCCGTCGAGGTGAACGACGGCACGCCGATCTGACGCTCCCGGGCGCGCTCGTTGAGCTTCAGCATCACGTATCGCGCCCGATTGCGACCGTCCGCGTCGATCATCTGGTCCAGCGAGTCGACCCACTCCTGGGTCTCCTCCTGATCGCTGTCAGGCAGATTGGTCGGCACACCGTTGAGGATCGGACCCGGCTGCTCACGAGGGATCACGTGTCATCCTTTCGAATCAGATGCGGCCAGCCGTCGTTGCTGACCCACGCCCTCCATCTTCCAACCTCGCAAGGGCATTTGTCGCCCGCACCGGGCAGGCCTTCAGCGAAATCTCCCATACCGCCTCGCTTCTGTCCGTCCACCGGCCCCGGCCCGGGCGAGATCCGCCGCCCGCAGCCCGGCATCGACCGGTACCATCGAGCGGACGAAAGGGGACCCACCACCATGTCATTGTTCGCCGGTCTGGAAGCCACTCCAAACGATCCGATCTTCGGTCTCACCGACAAGTTCAACCGGGACACCGACCCGGACAAGGTGAATCTGGGAGTGGGCATGTACCAGGACGCCGCCGGCAAGGTGCCCCTGCTCGACAGCGTCCGCACCGCCGAGGATCGCCTCGACGCCAAGGGCCTGGCGCGCCCCTACCCGCCGATGGACGGCCTGGCCGACTACAACCGCGAGGCCCAGAAGGTCGTCTTCGGAGCCGACTCCGAGGCCATCGCCGCCGGACGCATCGTCACCGCCCAGTCGCTCGGCGGGACCGGGGCCCTGACCCTCGCCGCGGACGTCTTCTCCGCCGCCTCCCCCAATCACGCCGCACTCGTGAGCTCGCCCACCTGGGCCAACCACATCTCGCTGCTGCGCCACGCCGGCTACCAGGTCGGCACCTACCGCTACTACGACGCCTCGAAGCACGGCGTGGACATCGACGGCCTGCTCGCCGATCTCGCCGCCGCCGAGCAGGGCACGGTCGTGGTCATGCACGAGTGCTGTCACAACCCCACCGGCTACGACCTCGACCGCGACCAGTGGGACGCCGTCGCGAAGGTCATCCGCGACAAGGGCCTCACCCTGTTCGTCGACATGGCCTACCAGGGCTTCAGCGAAGGGCTCGACGAGGACGCCGAGACGATCCGCCGGCTCACCGCCTCCGGGCTCACCTTCGTCGTGGCCAGCTCGTTCTCGAAGAACTTCTCGCTGTACGGCGAGCGGATCGGCGCAGTCCACTTCGTGTGCGCAGACGCCGAGGAGGCCCAGCGCGTCCGCAGCCGGGTCAAGACCGCCGCCCGCGAGAACTACTCCACCCCGCCCCTGCACGGCGCGAAGATCGTCACCACGATTCTCACCGACCCGGCGCTACGCACCGAGTGGGAGGGCGAGGTGACCGCGATGCGCGAGCGGATCAAGTCGATGCGCCGGGCACTGGTCGAGGGCCTGCACGCGGCAGGTGTCCACGACATGGACTTCGTGAACACCCAGGCCGGCATGTTCAGCTACTGCGGGCTCGGCAAGGCGCAGATGGAGGCGCTGCGCGGCGAGCACCACGTCTACGGCACGGACGCCGGACGCATCTGCGTGGCCGCCCTCAACCCCGGCAACGTGGGCCACGTCGCACGCGCGATCGCCGAGGTCCGGGCTGCGTCGTGAACGACGCAGGACTAGCGGGCTGCGTCGTGAACGACGCAGGATCGACGGGCAGCGTCGCTGACTCACGGCACAGGAGCCGGGTCAGCGGCGCAGGCGGCAGGCTCTGATGGTCGGCGTGGGTGAGGGTCGCCCGCGCCAGCCATCCCACGCCATGCACCCGCTCGTGGGGACCGGCCCCACGCTCATCCCCGACCCGGACGAGCGCGCCGGGCTGGCCAGGAGCCTTGCCGCCCGCACCGGGGATCTCACCACCAAGGTCGTCCAGGCGATGGAGGCCAGCCATCCCTGGTTCAACCGCCTCGGCGCCGAGGAGCGGAGCTGGATCACGCTCGTCGCGCGGGCCGGCATCGACAACTTCATCACCTGGTTCAGCGATGACGCGAGCATGGCCGGGGACCCGGGCATGCTCTTCAACGCAGCACCACGCGCACTGACTCGCAAGATCTCCCTGCACCAGACGGTCGACCTGGTGCGCACCACGATCGACGTGGTCGCCCAGCAGATCGGCGACCTCGTCCCCCCTCACGACCAGAAGGCCCTGGAGATCGGCATCCTGCACTTCTCCCGCGACGTCGCCTTCGCGGCCGCCGAGGTCTACGCCCGCGCGGCGGAGCTGAGGGGCGGCTGGGACGAACGCATGGAGGCACTCATCGTCGACGCCGTCGTGCGCGGCGAGGCCGACGAGATGGTCCTCTCACGGGCCTCGGCGCTCGGCTGGCGCAGCCAGGGCCAGGTCTGCGTCGCCGTGGGCCCGACGCCCGCCGAACCCGACCTGGACGGGCTGCGACGCACGGCCGAGGGCCTCGGCCTGGGCATCCTCGCCTCGGTCCAGGGCGGGCGGCTCATCGTCATCGTCAGCGGCGAGTCCCTGACCGACGACAGCTCCGCGGTCTCCTCGGTCTCGGCCCTGGCCGAGCACTTCGGCGACGGGAGCATCGCCGTGGGCCCACTGGTGCCCGGACTCACCGCCGCCACCGTCTCCGCCTCCGCCGCGCGTTCCGCCGCACGCACCGTCCACGCCTGGCCCGCCAGCCCTCGCGTGGTGAACAGCCGCGCCCTGCTGCCGGAACGAGCCATCGCCGGGGACGCCGAGGCCCGCCGGGCGCTCGTCGAGGACATCTACCGGCCGCTGTCCCAGGCCAAGGAACTGCTGCACACCTGCGTCAGCTTCCTCGACCACGGATGCTCGGTGGAGACCACCGCGCGCGCCCTGTTCGTGCACCCCAACACCGTCCGCTACCGCATCCGGCGGATCACCGACATCTGCGGCAACTCCCCCGCCCAGCCACGCCAGGCCTATGTCCTGCACCTGGCGATCACCCTGGGGCGGCTCGCCGACGACGACCCCTCGGGCTCCTCCGAGGTCTTCTGAGCCACCACCCGGCCACCCCGGGTCGCTGCCGATGCGGCGCGAGCTCAGGGGCAGCCATATTGGGAATCCGACAATCCGAAGCGCCGCAACAGGCCTGACCGGTGGCCCGTTTTGTGGGAAACCTACAAAGTGGCGGTGGAGATTTTCGTCCGTTCCGGCTCGATGCCCGATCCCCGGACGGAGCAAGATGGGGGGGTGCTCGCGATTGTTGCACCCGGACAGGGTGCCCAGACCCCAGGATTTCTCACCCCCTGGCTCGAGATCGACTCATTTCGCCAGGGTCTGACCGAGCTGTCGACGGTGACCGGACTCGACCTCGTCGAGCTCGGCACCACGGCCGACGCCACGACCATCAAGGACACCGCAGTCGCCCAGCCGCTGCTCATGGGAGCCGGCCTGTACGCAGGTCTGGCGCTCGACCCGAGCAGCGAGCACGGGGCCTTCGGGTTGGCCGATGTCGTGGCGGGCCACAGCGTCGGCGAGATCACCGCTGCGGCCGGCGTCGGAGTCCTCGAGCCCGGCCAGGCGGCCGTCTTCATCCGTCAGCGCGGCCGCGGCATGGCCGCCGCCTCAGCCGTGACGCCGACCGGAATGGCCGCCGTCATCGCCGGGGATCCCGACGAGGTGCTCGCCAGGATCGAGGCCTGTGGGCTCACCGCGGCGAACTTCAACGGCAGCGGCCAGATCGTTGCCGCAGGCACACTCGAGCAGATCGAGGCCTTGCGCGCCGAACCGCCGGCCAGGGCCCGGGTCATCCCGCTGAAGGTCGCCGGCGCCTTCCACACCCAGCACATGGCACCCGCCCAGCCGCCGCTGGCCGAGCTGGCAGCCACCATGACCACCGCCGATCCCATCACCCGGCTGCTCTCCGACGCAGACGGCACGATCGTCACCTCCGGCGCGGACTTCCTCAAGCGCCTGGTGGCGCAGGTCACCGTGCCGGTCCGCTGGGACCTGTGCATGGACACCATGCGCGAGCTCGGCGTCACCGGCCTCCTGGAACTCCCGCCCGCCAAGACCCTCACCGGCATCGCCAAGCGGAACCTCAAGGGCGTCGAACTGTTCAACCTCAACGAGCCGTCCCAGCTGGACGAGGCACTGGCCTTCTGCCGTGCCCACTCCGGCCGGGCATCCGGCGACAACGCATCATCGTCCACTGCAGCACAAGGAGCCTGATTCATGAGTGCACCCATCAAGGTCTCGACCGGGGCCAAGTACTCCCGTCTCATGAGCGTGGGAGGCTTCCGCGGCAGCCGCGTCGTCGACAATGCCGAGATGTGCACCTACATCGACTCGTCCGACGAGTGGATCCAGCAGCGCACCGGCATCGCCGAGCGTCGCTGGGCCACCGAGGAGGAGACGCCGGCCTACATGTGCGTCCAGGCGGCCACCAAGGCCATCGAGCGCGCCGGGCTCACCCCCAAGGACATCGACGCCGTCATCGTCTCGACCGTCTCCAACTTCCGCCAGTACCCCTCGCTGGCCTGTGAGGTCTCCAACAAGCTCGGCATCCCCGCGCCGGCCGCCTACGACATCCGCGCCGCCTGCGCCGGCTTCTGCTACGGCCTCGCCCAGGCCGACGGGCTCATCCGGACCGGCTCCGCGCACCACGTGCTCATCATCGGCATGGAACTGCTCTCCAAGCAGATCGACCTCACCGACCGCTCCACGGCATTCCTCTTCGGCGACGGCGCCGGCGCGACAGTGGTCGGGCCGAGCGAGACGCCCGCCATCGGGCCGGCGGTCTGGGGTTCTGACCCCGCCCAGGACAATGCGATCTGGACCGAGGACTGGTTCGATGCGCTGAAGACCGGCAAGCCCCCCGTGGTCCACATGAACGGCCGCGCCGTCTATCTGTGGGGCACGACCTTCATCGCCGAGAAGGCCACCGAGGCCCTCGAGAAGGCGGGCCTCACCCCCGACCAGCTCGATGTCTTCATCCCGCACCAGGCCAACAACCGGATCACCGATTCGATGCTGCGCCGTCTGCATCTCCCCGACTCCGTGGTCGTCAGCCGCGACATCCGCCACATGGGCAATGTCTCGGCCGCGTCGATTCCGCTCGCCATGGAGGCTCTGCTTGAATCGGGAGAGGCCAAGAGCGGGGACAACGCGTTGATCATCGGCTTCGGAGCCGGACTGGTCTTCGCGGGACAAGTCGTCGTCCTGCCCTGAACCGGCGCGAACAGCGATTCGCACCACACCGAGCACGACACCCTCATCACATTCACATCAGGAAAGGCACCACAATGGCCAGCACCGAAGAAATCCGCACCAAGCTCGCCGAGATCGTCAACGACGTCGCCGGCGTGCCGGTCGAGGACATCACCCCGGACAAGAACTTCGTCGACGACCTCGACATCGACTCGCTGTCGATGGTCGAGATCGTGTACGCCCTCCAGGAGGCGTACAACGTCGACATCCCCGACGAGGACGTCAAGGACCTGCGCACCGTCGGTGACGCCGTCGCCTACGTCGAGAAGGTCCAGAAGCAGGCCTGAGCACCCGCTCGCCCCTGCAAGCCCCATCTCATCCCACATCGGCGGTCATCAGGCCGTCGTTCACCGACGCCCCACACTTGGAGGAAACTGCATGACAACCGTTGTCGTCACGGGACTGGGTGCCATCACCCCACTCGGGGCGGATGTCACGCAAACCTGGGAGGGTCTGCGCAGTGGCCGTAGCGGCGTGAGCACGATCGAGCAGGACTGGGTCGAGGATCTCGCCGTACACTTCGCCGGCCAGGTGAGCGCCGACCTCAAGGACGCCATCCCGAGGGTCGAGGCCCGTCGGATGGATCGCTGCAGCATCCTCGCCGTCGCGGCCGCCCAGCAGGCCTGGGAGGACGCCGGATTCACCTTCGCGCAGGACAACGAGGCCGACCCCGAACGGGTCGGCGTCGCCCTGGGCACCGGTGTGGGTGGTCTGCAGACCACCATCGAGCAGTGGGAGATCCTGCGCACGAAGGGGCCTCGCCGGGTCAGCCCGTTCACGGTCCCGATGCTCATGTCCAATGCGCCGACGGCCCATGTGGAGCTGAAGATCGGGGCCCGGGCCGGTGCACACACCACCGTCTCGGCGTGCGCCTCGAGCAACGAGGCCATCTCGCTCGGCGTGGACTCCATCCGGCTGGGCCGGGCGGACATCGTGCTGGTGGGCGGCACCGAGGCACTCATCCATCCGCTGCCGATCGTGGCCTTCTCCCAGATGCAGGCCCTGTCGAAGCGCAATGACGCTCCGGCCGAGGCGTCACGCCCCTGGGACAAGGGCCGGGACGGTTTCGTGCTCAGCGAGGGCGCAGTGACCCTGGTGCTCGAGAGCCTCGAGTCGGCACGGGCACGCGGCGCGAAGATCTACGGCACGATTGCCGGTGCCGGAATCAGTGCCGATGCCTTCGACATGGTCAAGCCCTCCCCCGCCGGGCAGATGTCGGCGATGCGCAAGGCTCTGACCGACGGCCAGATCAGCGCGGCCGACCTCAACCACATCAATGCGCACGCCACCTCCACCCCCGCCGGTGACCTGGCCGAGGCCCACGGCATCCGTGAGCTGCTCGGCGACGAGGCGGACCACGTGGTCGTCACGAGCACCAAGTCGATGACCGGGCACCTGCTCGGCGCCGCCGGTGCCCTGGAGTCCATGGCCACCCTGCTCGCCCTGCGTGACCGGATCGTCCCGCCGACGATCAACCTCGACGATCCCGAGGACGACCTGCGCATCGACATCGCCACCAAGCAGGCACGGCCGCTGCCCGCGCAGGGCCCGCTCGCGGCGATCAACAACTCCTTCGGCTTCGGCGGCCACAACGTCGCCGTGGCAATCACGAACGAGAACGTCACCGACTGACTGGCTGACTGACGCGTCTGCCCAGCTGATCTCCTCGCCCGGCCCGGAGTTCAGCTGGGCAGATGTGCGTCCAGCCAGTCCCGGACGAATCCGATCGTCTCGGACCGGTTCGTCTCGTGCAGGAGCTCGTGACGGGCTCCGGGCCAGATGCGCACCGTGACATCACCGACGCCGGCCCTGCGGTACTGCTCCGCAGTCCTTCGCGCCCCGAGCTCACCGCGTCCGACCGGATCCCGCCCACCGGAGGTGACCAGGACCGGAAGGCCGTCGCGGACAAGCCCGACCAGGCCGGGATCCTCCACGCGGACCTGGCCGGTGAGCACATCGCGGAAAAGCCCGGCCGAGCAGGTGAACCCGCACCAGGGATCGGCCCGGTAGGCATCCACCTCCGCGCTGTCGCGGCTGAGCCAGTCAGTGTCGGTACGGGCATCCGGCACCGAGCGCGCATAGCCACCGAGGCTCAGCTCGTCCAGCAGGACCGACGGGCGTGCGGTGCCACCCAGGTGGACCACGACGGAGGCAAGCGCCTCGCTGGGACGACGCCTGGGGCCCAGCGGCGCGAGCGTCCCGCTGACCACCAGACCGTCGATCTGCGGGGACCACCTGATGGCGAAGTCCCTGGCGATGAGCGAGCCCATCGAATGACCCAGCAGGAAGACGGGCAGCCCCCGATGCCGCCGCGTGACCAGCGCACGCACCCGGTGCAGGTCCTCGACGACCACATTCCAGCCGTCCCGGGCGGGAAATCGGCCGGCCCTCCCGGGCTCGCGTGCGGTGCCGCCGTGCCCGCGGTGGTCGTGCGCATAGACGGCCCAGCCGTCCCGGGCGAGCGTCTCGGCCACCTGGCGGTAGCGCCCGGAGTGCTCGGCCATCCCGTGGCTGACCATCAGCACCGCCCTGGGCGGTCCCTCGGGAAGCCAGACCCGCACCAGCAGCGACTCCCCGTCCGGACAGGCCAGCCGACCGACCAGTACTCTCACGCCCATCTGGGGACCACCATCTCGTCTCGGCCGGTCGTGCTCAGACGGCGCGGCTCAGCCAGCGCACCGACGAGTCCTCCCCGGCATGCCGGAAGATCTCCAGCTCATCGTCCCACGGCGTCCCGAGGAGCTCGCTGAGCGCCTCGTGGATGCTCCGGCCACCCAGCGCCTCCCTGGCGATGGCGGCCCGGAGCTGGTTCTCCCCCAGCTGGATGTCGCCGGCCTCGTCGGTGACGGCGCGGAAGATTCCCAGCCCAGGCGTGTAGCTGAACCGCTCCCCGAGCCCCCCGTCGGCATCGCAGGTCACCTCGAAGCGCAGCTCACGGCAGCGGATCAGCCCGGAGACCAGCGTCGCGCTGGTGCCCGCCGGCCCCTCCCAACCCAGTTCGGTGCGCAGTGCACCTGGCTGGGCGCCCTGACGCGTCCACTCGCAGTGCACCGCGCGGCCGAGAGCGGCGCCGATTGCCCACTCGATGTGCGGGCACAGCGCGGCCGCGGCGGAGTGGATGTAGATCACGCCACGTGTTGATGTCACCATGCCGGTTCCTCTCGTCTTCAGGTGTGCCTTCCCCAGCAGCCTGTCCACGAGTCGCCCCACGGTGATTTCGGTTGTCCCTTCGAGTTTGCACCACAAGGCGCCGACACGCCAAACACTTCGGCCGATGATCCCCCTCGCTAGGGTGACCGACATGACCGAACCGGACGAGACGACGAGCAGTTCTGAACGCCCCTTCGGGGCGAGCAGTTCAGACCACCCCTTCGGGGTGAGCAGTTCTGTACGCCCCTACGGGGGGTGGCCCTCACCGATCTCCCTCGACCAGGCCGTCAGCGCAGGGGTCACTCTTCGCGAGCTCGGCAGCGACGGAGCCGAGCTGTACTGGCTGGAATCGGTCCCCGGTGCACAGGCACGCCTCGCCCTGATGAGGCACCGTGGCGGGGTCGCCCAAGAGGTGACCGAGGACCCCTGCTCGGTGCGCAGCCGTGTCGACGAGTACGGCGGAGGTGCCTGGGCAGCCCGTGGGGACACCCTCGTGTGGTGCGACGACACGACCGGCCAGGTGATGCTCAAGCTCGGCGACGGTGAGGCCCGGGCGCTCACCCCCGCCGGCAGGCGCCACCGCTACGCGGCGTTCGTCCCCTGCCCGGAACGCGGGGTCGTCATTGCGGTCCGCGAGGACCACACCGATCCCACCGAGGTCGTCACCACGCTGGTCGCGCTGCCCTCGGACGCGCCCGAGGGACAGCTCGGGATCGGCGAGGTGATCGCCAGCGGCGCCGACTTCTACGCCGATCCGGCGTGGGACGGCCACGACCTGCTGGCCTGGGTCGAGTGGGACCAGCCGTCCATGCCGTGGGATTCGACGCGCCTCGTGGTGGCCCCCCTCGCTGCCGCCGGCGAGAACGGTGTTCGCCTGGGGCCTCCGGTCACTGTCGCGGGCCGCCTGGCACCCCCGGCCGAGGGCGTCTCCGTGCAGCACCCGCACTGGGCGCCGGACGGTTCCCTGGTCTTCACCTCGGACGCCACCGGATGGTGGAATCTGCACCGCTGGTGGCCCGGGCTGGGAGGGCCGCCCCGCCGCCTGGCGCAGGAGGACGTCGAGGAGGACCAGCCGATGTGGCAGCTCGGGCGTCACGCCCTGGCGATCAGCGGCGACTGGATCTATCACGAGCTGCGCGACGAGGGTCTCTGCTGGCTCGCCAGGACGCCGCTCGGCGGTGGACAGGCCCAGCGGATCGCCCGGTTCGCCGCGGTGGACGACGTGGTGGAGTCCGCTGGTGAGGTCTTTGCCCTTGTCAGGCGCGCCGATGGGCCCGCCGCACTGGTGCGTGTCGGCGCAGACGCCAGCGGCTCACCGTCAATCGGGAGAGTGCACCGTCCCTCCCCCGAGCCCGATCCGGGTGTCACCTCGCAGGCCCGTTCGCTGAGCTTCACCGGGCGCCTCGGGCCGGTGCAGTGCTGGTACTTCGCCCCGCGCAACGACTCCTTCACGGCCCCGCCGGGGGACCTTCCCCCCGTCATCCTCACCATCCACGGCGGGCCGACCGGCACCGCCACCGGTGGCTACGACCCCGAGGTGGCCTTCTGGACCTCGCGGGGATTCGCCCTCCTCGAAGTGAACTACTCGGGCTCGGCAGGTTTCGGACGGGCCTACCGGGAGCGGCTGCGCGGCCAGTGGGGGGTGGCCGACGTCGACGACTGCCTCGACGCGGTCGACATGCTCGTCCGCGAGGGGCTGGCCGACCCGCGCCGCGTCACGATCATCGGTGGCAGCGCCGGGGGCTTCACCGTGCTCGCCTGCCTGACCTCCTCGACGCTGTTCGCAGCCGGGGTCAGCCGCTACGGGATCGGCGACCTCGTCGCGCTCCAGTCGGGCGGCCACAAGTTCGAGGCCCGCTACAACGACGGGCTGCTGGGCCCCTGGCCGCAGGACCGCGCGGTCTTCGAGGAGCGCTCGCCGATCAACCACCTGGATCGGCTGGCCACCCCGATGCTGCTCTTCCAGGGGCTGGACGATCCGGTGGTACCACCGCAGCAGGCCGAGTCGATGGCTCAGGCGGTGCGAGCCCGCGGCCTGCCCGTCGCCCTGGTGACCTTCGAGGGCGAGGGACACGGCTTCCGCAAGCCGGCGACCCGCCGGCGGGTGCTCGAGTGCGAGCTGAGCTTCTTCGCCCAGCTCTTCGGGCTTGCGGTGAGCGAGACGCTGGACGATCTGGTGGTGGAGAACCTGCGAACCGGGAAGTGATCCCCGCCGCGGGCTCAGCTCGCGATGTCGTAGTCGCGCGGGCCGAACAGGGCGGTGCCGATGCGCACCGTGGTGGCGCCGTGCGCGATGGCGAGCGCGAAGTCGCCGCTCATCCCCATGGACAGCTCGGACCACGACGAGCCGAGGACGCCGTCGTCGCGCAGCCTGGCCTGGAGTCCCCGGAGACGGTCGAAACAGGCACCGACAGCCGCGGGCTCGGGGCTGTTGAGCGCCACGGTCATCAGTCCGGCGACCTCGAGACAGTCGAAGTCACCGAGCTGCCGGCACAGCCCGAGGGCCTCGTCCACGGGAACACCGTGCTTGGCCGACTCGCCGGAGGTGTTGACCTCCACCAGGACCCGCAGCGATCTCCCGAGAGCGCTCAGCCGCCGGTCGAGCCGGGCCGCCAGCTTGAGGGTGTCCAGGGCCTGGAACTCCTCGACGAGCCCTGCGACGGCATTCACCTTGTTGGACTGCAGATGACCGATGAGCGCCAGGCCGAGACCCGCGGCGTCGGCGAGCTCCTCCGACTTGGTCACGACTTCCTGCACGTGGTTCTCGCCGAACAGGCGTGTGTGCTCGGCACTGGTGGGCAGCCCGTCGCGGAGCGCGAGCGCGTCGAGGGCGGCGTTCACCTCCCGCATCGCCTGTGACGGGTGGGTCTTGCTCACCGGTAGCAGACGCACGCTCTCACGCGCCCGGCCGGCCCCGGTACAGGCCTGCCCGATCTGTTCCCAGACGCCGGCCACCCTCGTGTCGACGTCGTTGAGTGCTTCCTGCATCACGGCCACCTCGCAGCCAGAGAAATGACGCCCATCCCCGCCAGCACGGCGAGCAGGAGGGCAATGCCTGCATAGCGATCGGTGATCTCGTGCGACTGCTTGGTGTAGCCGATCTGCTGGGAGATCGTCCGGTAGACCGACTGGAGCTTGTCCAGGGAGTCGGCGGAGTAGGGCTTGCCACCGGACTGCCGGGCCACATTGGACAGTTCCGCGTGATCCACCGCGACCGACTGGCGCATGCCGTTCTCGTAGACATAGCCACCCGCGGTGCCGTACGCGATCGTGTAGATCGGCACGTTCTGCTTGCGCGCCTGCTGCGCGGCACCCCCCGAGTCGCGCCCCATGTTGGTCGCCCCGTCGGAGAGCAGCACGATCGCGCCGGGCGCCGGGTCATCGGGGTGGGCCGGATCCTCCGGGGCGAGCGTCAGCGCCTGCAAGGAGGTGTAGATGCCCTCCCCGATGGCCGTCGAGGGTTGCAGGGTCAGTGCATCGATGGCCCGCTCGACGGCACTGCGGTCGGTGGTCGGCGGCATCTTGATCTCGGCGGTCGCCGCGAAGGAGACCAGCGCCACGTTGAAGCTCGAGGGCAGCGAGTCGATGAACTGCTTGGCCCCCTGCTGGGCCGCGCCCAGCCTGGTGGGGCTCACGTCGGTGGCCATCATCGAGCGCGAGACATCGATGGCGACCACGATGGTGGCGCGGTCCCGCGGCACGTTCACCAGCGCCTGCGGCCGCGCGTAGGCGACCACCAGGGAGGCCAGCGAGAGCAGCGACGCGACCACCGACAGATGGCGCTTGAGGTTGGCGTCCTTCGGCAGGATCGCGCGCAGCAGGGTGTTCGAGCGTCCCGCCGCCCGGCGCCGCGCCAGCAGCGCCAGGTAGAGCAGGGCAAGGGCCACCGGAACCGCCAGCCACCACAGCCGGCCGGGGTTCATGAAACTGAGCATCGGGACGATCATGGCCACCTCGCCGCCATCGAGACCACACCGAGGCTGGCGATGACCGCGAAGGCCATCGCGTAGAGCGCCCACTGGGCGGTCACCTCGGTGCGCTCCTTCTCGTAGCCCACGTCGGAGCGGAGATCCTTGTAGACGCTGTCCAGCTGGCTGGCACTGGTCGCCGTCATGGCCCGGCCGCCGCTCGCCTGGGCGATCCGGGCGAGCGTCGCGGTGTCGGGGGCGACGTTGTAGCGCTTGCCGTCCAGGTCGACATAGCCGTTCTGGGTGCCGAAGGCGATGGTGTGGATCGGGACGTCCTTCGCCTTGGCCTGCCCTGCCACGCCCACCGGATCGCCCCCGGAGGTCTCCGTGCCGTCCGACATCAGCACCATGAGGGCCGGTGCCTGGCTGCCGTCGTCGCTCTTCGGTGCCTGGGCGATCGCGTTGAGGCCCTCGGTGAGCGACTGCGCGATCGCGGTGCCGTCACTGACCTGCAGCTTGTCGATCGCCTGGTTGAGCACGCCGCGGTCGACGGTCGGCGGCACGAGGATGTTCGGATGCCCCGACAGCGTCACCAGCGAGACGTTGTACTGCGAGGGCAGCGAGTTGACGAACTGGGTGGCGGACTTCTTGGCGGCATCGAGCCTCGTGGGGCTCACATCCGTTGCCGTCATGGACTGCGAGATGTCCAGTATCACGACGATCGTGGCCCTCTCGCGGGGCACGTCGACCACAGCCACCGGTTTCGCCCAGGCCCCGCCGATGAGGACCAGTGAGCACAGGGCCATCGCCACCGACAGGTGACGGCGCCACTGGCGCTGGTGCGGCACGACGGCGCCGACGATGCCGGTGTTGGTGTAGCGGATGCCGCGTCGCCGGGTGAGCTGGAGGATCAGCACATAGGCGATGACGAGCACCGGGACCGCCAGCAGGGCCCACAGCCGCCCGGGCCGTTCGAATTCCCACAGCAACACACGTGTCACGGAGTCCACTAGCGGCTCACCCCCTTCGGTGGCTGCGAGATGACCGCAGCGGTGCGCCGGTAGGTGAGGACGAAGCGAGCGATGTCGGCCACCCAGTCACGATCGGTGCGCAGCACGACGTGGCCGGCGCCGGCGCGGCGGATCGCCGCGGCGCTGCGCTCCCGCTG
>JBAQVA010000194.1:0-9745 GCA_049297835.1 Propionibacterium sp. | reverse complement strand
CGGAGCCATGAAGCAGACAGCTCGGACCGACTGGCGCGGCCGTGGAACTCGTCGAGCTTCGGAGCGGCATCTGCCAGCACCTCCGCGCGATGCTCCCAGTAGGCAGCGCTGGCCTCGTTCAAGGCATCGACGACCACCCGTCGGACGAACATGTCCAGCCACGGATCGATACCCTCGGGGGGTATACTTGAGATGTCCTCGTGTGTGGTGTGGGTGTTGTTGTGAGATGCCGTCCGGTTGCTCCCCGGGCGGCGTTCTTGCGTAATCATGCTGCGTCGCCACCCAACGCGTTGAGTTCAGCCTCAGCAGCTTCGCCTTCAGCAATGATGCTTCGGGCGCGGCGAGCCTTCGCTGACTTCAATGCCAGACGCTTGAAGTACGCGGCCTTGAGGTGGTTGGCGCGAATGCGTCGTTCATCCGCGGGAAGCTTTCCCTCCGGATCGACCTGCTTCTCGAACTTCGCCATAAGGGCGGCACGAGCAGGTGCTGTTCGGGCGGTGCGGTCAGATGTGTGTGCCCAACTCTCGTGGGCGGCGATGGATGAGACTAGATGTCGTTCGGTGCTGATAGGCATGCCGAGAAGACCCCTTCAGGGAATTCTCGCGACGGCCCATTGTCACGAACCAAGGTTCGGCGCCTCACACACCGGGCTTTATGCTATCGATAATAGCACACCGCTTGCAGCATCGGGGAATTCCACGGAATAGAGCTTGTGGCAGTGGGGGCAGGCCACCGAGACACTTTCTCCACCCGGCCAGATGGATTGAGATTGCTTCAATGTCATCCAATCTGGGTATAGGTCGGAGGCGATGTCAGCCCGGAGTCTCGGTAGCCATTCCGGCGGTTCGGAAAGTATCCGTCTTCGATCTGCACGGACGAAAAGTGGTCGGAATGCTTGGTTTAGATTGTTCAGAAGTTCCCGTGTCCGGGCCCGATCTCCAACACGTGCATTCGCACTTTCAAGGAATGTGCCCTCTTTATCGACAACAACCCATGCCACAGCACGGCCATCGCGCGGGCATCGAAGTGCTCTTCTACCGCTCACATGGCCCCCAGGTCTAGCTGCTGTGCTTCCTCGATGGCCCGCTCGGATGCTCGGGCCTTCGTGTACCGCTGAAGCATGTCGGGACGAGTCCAGCCAGCCACGGCCATCAGTCCGGACTCCGAACCACCCTTCGCCAACCACCTGTGCGCAGCCGTGTGCCTGAGCAGGTGCGGATGGAACCCCTGGATGCCTGCCCGGCTCGCACGCATCTTCAGTGACTTGTGCAGGCCATCGTAGTTGAAGTGCTTGCCGCGGTCCCCCAGCCAGAGCTCGTCGGAGGTCTCCAGCAGGTGTCCACGACGGGCCCGCCGGTATCGGTCGATGGACCGCGCCACTTCGGGCGCCAGGGGAACAATCCGGCCCTTGCCACCCTTCCCGCGGACCACCACGATGAACGGTGGGTTGTCTCGCAGATGTAGGTCTGAGATCTTCAGGGCTACCACCTCCCCGGCACGCATTCCGGTCGATGCCATGAGCCGGACGATCGCCTCGTCCCTCTTGTCGCGCATGTCGGAGCCACGACAGGCGAGGATCAGGGCGTGCAGCTGCTCGTCGCTCAGCGGCAGCGTCACGGGAGTGTCGAGCTTCGGTGAGGGCACACCGGCCACGTCGTCGCGCCAGTCGGGCTCCTCCTCGGCGATCCATCCGGAGAACCGTCGGACGGCCAGGTGCCTGGACACGACGGTCGCCGGTCTCGCGCCGGTGTCGAAGATCGAGTTGTCGAACGCTCGCAGGAGTCGCCGGGTGATGGTCTGCGGCTGATCGCGCTCGGCGAGGAACCGGAGATAGGCGGTGACGCCATCGGTGTAGGACGAGATCGTTGAGGGACTCTTCCGCTCCGCGCGCAGTGCGAGGCGCCAGGAGTCGAGAAGATCTTCAAGATCCCACGCGCGCTCGCCCCGTGCCATGACCCCTAGTCTAGCAGATTATGGTTGACTACAACGCTGTGCGGGCTTAGCATGGAGCTGCAACCATCCACCGATCCACTGAATGTCCTTGTCAGATCGGGAATGATCGACGAATCACCATTGAGTGTCAGTCCAGGTAGTCGCGAAGCACCTGCGAACGGCTCGGGTGACGCAGCTTGCTCATCGTCTTCGACTCGATCTGGCGGATGCGCTCGCGGGTGACCCCGTAGACCTTGCCGATCTCGTCGAGAGTCTTCGGCTGGCCGTCGGTGAGGCCGAAACGCATGGAGACGACACCCGCCTCGCGCTCGCTCAGGGTGTCGAGGACGTCGTGGAGTTGCTCCTGCAGGAGCGTGAAGTTCACCGCGTCGGCCGGGACGATCGCCTCGGAGTCCTCGATGAGGTCGCCGAACTCGGAATCGCCGTCCTCACCCAGCGGGGTGTGCAGGCTGATCGGTTCGCGCCCGTACTTCTGGACCTCGACGACCTTCTCCGGGGTCATGTCGAGTTCCTTGGCGAGCTCCTCGGGGGTGGGTTCTCGCCCGAGATCCTGGAGCATCTGGCGCTGCACCCGGGCCAGCTTGTTGATCACCTCGACCATGTGCACCGGGATCCGGATCGTGCGCGCCTGGTCGGCCATCGCTCGGGTGATGGCCTGCTTGATCCACCACGTGGCATAGGTGGAGAACTTGTAGCCCTTGGTGTAGTCGAACTTCTCGACGGCCCGGATGAGACCGAGATTGCCCTCCTGGATGAGGTCGAGGAAGAGCATGCCGCGGCCGGTGTACCGCTTCGCCAGGCTCACGACCAGTCGCAGGTTGGCCTCGAGGAGGTGGTTCTTGGCGCGGTGGCCGTCCTCGGCGATCCACTCGTAGTCCCCGCGGTCCGAGCGGGGCACCGAGTCGGCGTCCTGGGAGATCTGCTCGTCGGCGAACAGACCGGCCTCGATCCGCTTGGCGAGGTCGACCTCCTGCTCGGCGTTCAGCAGGGCGACCTTGCCGATCTGCTTGAGATAGTCCTTGACCGGGTCGGCGGTGGCGCCGGCGACGGTGACCTGCTGCTCGGGCTCGTCGTCGTCATCGGAGTCCGAGAGGCTGAACCCCTGGTCCTCCGCATTGATCTTGGCCTCGTCCTTCTCGGCCTGGTGCTTGTCGAACTTCGACTCGTCGACGTCGTCGAGGTTCCGCTTCTTGCCGCCGGTGCGCACGACGATGTCGTCACCGTCGCGCTCGAAGGTCACCTCGACGCCCTCGGTCTTCACGGTGCCCTTCGACTTGCCGTGGATCGCCTCGGTCAGGGCAGCCTTGTTCGTCCGGGCCGATGTCTTCCGGGACTTCGTGGTCCGCGGTGCACGGCGGGTCTTCGTGGGCTTCTTCTCCGAGCTCGTCGCCGAGGTGTCGCTCTGGGGTGTCGTGGGCGTCGCCTCCTTCACCAATGAATCTGCGGTCGAAGTCGGAGCTTTCGCGCGAGCCGTCACAAGGGGCCTTCCACATTCCGGGGACTGGCTGGTGACCTTCGAGGTCAGGGTGTGCACAAGCCAGCTGCTGTCAAGCGTGCACCTTGCTCAAGTGTGGCACGTGCTCAGCGAGCACCCAACTCCGGGAGGCCATCTCGGCGAAACAGGCGTAGGCTGGAGGTTCGGTCTGACTCACCCCGACTCCGGGTCGGGGGCCGTGCACCCACAGTGCCGCTGATCTCGCGAGAGATCAGACCACGGTCGCAGCGATACCCGCAACTCGTACTCTTTTCAAATTCTTTCGGCGTTCGGGGATGGATCTTCCACGGATCCGTGTTGAACACTGTCGAGGAGACGGAAGGAAAGCCCATGGATTCAAAGACTCGTGTGCGCAGCAACGACGGTATCGACGGCAAGGACTCTGTCGGTCTCTACCTTGAGTCGATCGCGAAGACCCCGCTGCTGAGTGCCGCCGAGGAAGTCGAGCTGGCTCGACTGATCGAGGCGGGCCAGTACGCCCAGGCAATCCTCCGCGGAGCAGTAGAGAGTCACCTCGACGCAACCGAGGACGAGCTTCGCGACATCGCCGATGAGGGTGAGCGTGCGATGCAACACTTCGTCCGCGCCAACCTGAGGCTCGTGGTCTCGGTCGCCCGCAAGTACGGACGCAGCCAGATGCCACTGCTCGACCTCGTCCAGGAGGGCAACACCGGACTGATCCGCGCGGTCGAGAAGTTCGACTACGCGAAGGGCTTCAAGTTCTCCACCTACGCCACGTGGTGGGTCCGTCAGGCGATCAGCCGCGGCATCGCCCAGCAGGGACGCATCGTGCGCCTCCCGGTCCACGTGGCCGAGCAGGTCAACCAGATCTCCGCGGTGCGCCGCAACCTCGAGCGCAAGCTCGGCCGGGAGCCCGAGACGGCCGAGATCGCCGAGGAGCTGGGCGTCGACGAGGCCAAGGTCATCGACCTGATCCGCTACTCCCGTGAGCACATCAGCCTCGACGCCCCGGTCGAGGACGACGGTGACACCTCCCTGGGCGATCTCATCGCCCGCGAGACCGCACCCGGCCCCGACGAGCTGGTGCTCGACGCGGAGGACCGTACCCGCCTCGAGACGATGCTCTCGGACCTCGACGACCGTTCCGCCGACGTCATGCGCCGTCGTTACGGTCTTCTGGACGGGCGCCAGGCCAAGCTCTCCGACATCGGCGCGGTCTGGGGCATCACCGCCGAGCGGGTCCGCCAGATCGAGCGTGCGGCGCTGAACCAGCTGCGCGCCACCTCTGCCGCCTGAGCGGGGACTCCCCACACACGACGAAGGGCCCGGAACCAGTCGGTGGTTCCGGGCCCTTCGTCGTGCACGGACAAATCGTCGTGCACCGGCATGACCGCTGGGCCAGGTCAGGCTCAGGTCAGTGCGGGACGGTCCTCCACCACCCGGATCAGCCCTTCCTGCGCGCAGGAGGCGATCAGCCGTCCCTCCTGGAAGAGCCGCCCGGTGGACAGCCCCAGCGAGTTGCTCGCCGAGGGCGAGAGCATGTCGTAAAGCAGCCACTGGTCGGCCCGCGGATGACGGTGGAACCACATCACATGGTCGATGCTGGCGATCTGCAGCTGCTGGGACAGGAAGGCCACGTTGTGCGGGATGGTCGACACGGACAGCAGGGTCAGGTCGGACAGATAGGCCAGGATCGCCTGGTGGATGGCGATCTCGTCGGGCAGCGGATCGCTCGTCTTCACCCAGACCCTCAGGTGCGCCCGGTGATTGGCGGGCTCGATGCCGCCGCCCTCGCTGGAGTCCCCGGCGAAGCGGACCTCCAGGGCATCCCACTCGTGCCACAGCGCGCCATTGCCGTAGCGCTCCTGGGTGACGTCGATGAAGGGCCGGCAGTCCTCCGGTGCGGGAACGTCCACCGGTTCCGGGTCGCCGTGGTCCAGACCGGGCTCCAGGGCGTGGAAGGACGACGACATGGCGAAGATGGCACGGCCGTCCTGGACCGCCGTGACCCGCCGCGACGAGAAGGTGTGGCCGTCCCGCAGCGTCTCCACGGCGTACTCGATGTCGTTGTGGGCGTCGCCGGGGCGGATGAAGTAGGCGTCCAGGGAGTGCGCGACGCGATCGGGCGCGACCGTCCCGTAGGCGGCCATCAGGGCCTGGGCCAGCACCTGCCCGCCGTAGGTCCGCTGCATCCTGGTTCGCGGATGACGCCCGACGAAGACCTTGTCGGGGGCCGCTTCCAGACGCAGCAGGTCGACGAGTTCAGACGTGGTCGAAGGCATGGCCCTACTCTGCCACGGGCCCGGGACAGCACGTGGCACGAGCCGCCGGTGCCCCGGCGGTTCACTCCAGCGATGCCCGCGCCAGGGCGATCGCCTTGCGGATCCGCTTGGGCGAGACGGTGACCGCGGTGTGCAGGCTCTGCGCGAAGGTCTGGACGCGCAGCTCCTCGATGAGGAAACCGACGTCGTCCACCTGGTCCGGGAGCGGCCCCTTCGGGCAGGCCTGGCACAGCTCGTCGAAGTCGGCGGCCAGCTCGTCCAGACCCGCCTGCAGCTGCTCGTCGCGCGCCGGATTGGCCCGGGCCGCCTCCAGACGCTTCGCCGCGGCGGCGAGATAGCGGGGCAGGTGGTCGTACCAGGGGTCGCGGGTGAACGAGATGAACCGGGGGAAGACCAGATTGTCGACCTGGGCCGTGACATCCGCCGCAGCGCCGCCCGGCGCCCCGGCCATGGCCTGACGCACCCGCTGGGTGTTCTCCAGTGCGCTCGCGGCGACCCGGACGATCTCGCGCATCACGTCGGCCTGGTTCTGGCGCACCTGCACCGCAAGCTTCTCGTAGGCCTGCCGGCTACGGACCGTCGCGGTGTCGAGGATCGCACCGGCCGCCCGGTCGACGGCCTTGAGCCGGGCGTCCGCGAGCAGCTCGGCGATCGAGGGATAGGGGCTGTTGCCCAACCAGAGCTTCTCCTGGTTGCCCAGGTGCGAGACGACCCAGCGCGAGGGATCCGGATTGGTGAGCACCAGCAGCCGGCGCACGCCCGCCGCCTGGCTGCGGGCAGCCCGCTGCGGCGTGTCGAGCACGACCACCGCCACCGAGTCGCCGTCGTCGCGCAGGGCAGGATGACCGACCGCTGTGATGCCCCGGGTGGTGAAGCGCTGGGTCTGCGCCAGCTCCCCGAAGGTCCAGTCCCTGTACCCGGTCCTGGCCTTCGCCGATGCCTGCCTGGTCAGGGTCTGGGAGACACGCGCCGCCAGCTGCTCCTGCAGGGCGGCGAGGTCCTTGCTCACGTGGACGTGCTGGGCACGGTCCGTCACCTCGAAGCCGACCCGCAGGTGCTCCGGCACCCGTTGTGGCGCCCAGTCGCCGGGCTCGACCGCCACCCCGGTGACGGCGCGCAGGGCGCGCCCGAGCTCCTCGTGGAACCAGGATCGGTGGTCGGCAGCGTTGGCGCGCAGCCAGCGCAGCGCCTCGCGGGCACGGTCCGGCGCGGGGACGAGGCCGGTGCGCACCGACTTGGGCAGGGCCCGGATGAGCTCGGTGGCCAGCTCGGTCCGCAGCCCGGGAACCTGCCAGCTGAAGCTCCGGGGGTCGAGCTGGTTGAGCTCGGCCAGTGGCACCGAGACGGTGACCCCGTCCGACCCGGAGCCCGGCTCGAAGACATAGCTCACCGGCAGCGTGAACTCCCCCACCTGCCAGCGGTCGGGGAAGTCGGTGGCCTCGACGGTATCGGCCTCGTCGCGGACCAGGTCGCTGTGGTGCAGATCGAGCAGGGTGCGATCGGGGTGCTGGGCCCACCAGGCGTCGAAGCTCGCCCCGGAGTGCACCTCGGAGGGGATCCGGGCGTCGTAGAAGTCGAAGATCGTCTGGTCGTCGACCAGCAGGTCGCGGCGGCGGGTGCGCTCCTCGAGCTCCTCGATCTCGTGGCGCACCTGACGGTTGCGGTCCAGGAAACCGTGGTCGCCGTGTCGCGCGTCGGGCACCCAGGACTGTTCGACCAGGCCGGTTCGGACGAAGATCTCCCGCGCGGCCGCGGCATCGATGCGTCCGTAGTCGACGAGCCGTCCCGAGATCACCGGCACGCCGTAGAGACTGACCTTCTCGTAGGCGAGCACACCGGCGGTGCTGCTCGACCAGTGCGGCTCGGAGTAGTTGTGCTTGAGCAGGTGCGCGCCCACCTGCTCGATCCACTCGGCCCGGACCTCGGCGCAGGTGCGCGCCCACAGCCGGCTGGTCTCGACCAGCTCCACCGCCATCACCAGCTCCGGGGGACGCGAGCTCAGCGCGGATCCCGGTTGGATCGCGAAATGGCTGTTGCGGGCTCCCAGGTATTCCTGGGGACCCTTGCGCTGGCGGCGCCCACGATGACTCGACCGGGCGTCCGTCTTGTCGTGTTCCGCCAGCCCGACGTGGGACAGCAGACCGGCCAGGACGGCGGTGAGCACGGCGTCCACGGTGGCCGGCTCATGGTTGCGGGTCAGCTTGAGGTCGTCGTCGACCCGGCGGATCTGGCTGCGCAGGTCCTGCCACTCGCGTACCCGGAGGAAGTTGATGTACTCCTGCCGGCACAGCCGGCGGAACTGGTTGCCCGACAGCGCCTTCCGCCGCGCCCCGAGATAACGCCACAGCCGCCACACCGCCCAGACGTCCCCGCCCTCACCGGCCGGCTGCTTCTCCTCGAACTCACCGCTGCGCCCCTCGTGGACGCCGTAGCGACGGGGTGGCCCTGGCTGGGGCGCCCCCCCGGATCCCTCACCGGGGGCGTCCGGCTCGCCGAGGATCTCGTCGGTGAAGAAGCGACGGTGCAGCTGGTCGGCCTTCTGGCGCTGGTCGGCCGGGCGCTCGCGGACGTCCTGGATCGCCAGCGCGGAGACGATCACCTCGGTCTCCCGCAGGCAGCCGAGCCTGGCGGCCTCGACGAGGATCCGGCCCAGCCGCGGGTCGAGCGGCAGCTCGGCGAGCTGGCGGCCCACCCGGGTCAGCCTGGGATGGTGGCGGTCCCCGCCGCGCAGCGCCCCCAGCTCGTCCAGCAGCCGCAGGCCGTCGCTGACCTGGACCCGGTCGGGGGGCTCGACGAAGGGGAAGGTGGCGATGTCGCCCAGCTCCGCCTGCGCCATCCGCAGGATCACCGAGGCCAGATTCGTGCGCAGGATCTCCGGTTCGGTGAATTCCGGACGCGAGTCGTAGTCCTCTCGGGAGTACAGGCGCAGGCAGATCCCGGGCGCCACGCGCCCGCAGCGCCCGGCGCGCTGGTCGGCGCTGGCGCGGCTCACCGGCTCGATCGGGAGTCGCTGCACCTTCGTCCTGGTGGAATAGCGGGAGATCCTGGCCAGGCCGGTGTCGATGACGGAGCGGATTCCGGGCACGGTCAGGGAGGTCTCGGCCACATTGGTGGCCAGCACGACGCGACGGGTGGTGTGTGCGGCGAAGACCCGGTGCTGCTCTGCCGCCGAGAGCCGCGCGAACAGCGGCAGCACCTCGAGATTCGGCAGGTGGGCACCGATGATCGCCTGTGCCGCCTCGCGGATCTCGCGTTCGCCGGAGAGGAAGACGAGCACGTCCCCCGACGGCCCGAGTTCCCGCAACCCGGCGACGACCGCCGCCGCCATGGTCTCCTCGTCGGCGGGGTCGTCGTCGTCCTCGGTCGGTGGCCGGTAGCGCACCTCGACCGGGAAGGTGCGTCCGGAGACCTCCACGACGGGGGCCGGGCGGCCGTCGGCATCGCAGAAGTGCTCGGCGAAACGCTGGGTGTCGATCGTCGCGGAGGTGATGATGACCTTGAGCTCGGGTCTGCTGGGCAGCAGCTGGCGCAGATAGCCGAGCAGGAAGTCGATGTTGAGGCTGCGCTCGTGCGCCTCGTCGATGATGATCGTGTCGTAGCGGCGCAGCTGGCGGTCGTGGTTGATCTCGGCGAGCATGACGCCGTCGGTCATCACCTTGACCCGGGTCTGTCGGGAGGCCTGGCGGGTGAACCTCACCTGGTAGCCCACCACCTCGCCCAGCGGAACCTGCATCTCCTCGGCGAGCCGTTCGGCGACTGTCCGGGCCGCGATCCGGCGCGGCTGGGTGTGCCCGATGCGCCGGCGTCCCAGTTGCAGACAGATCTTGGGCAGCTGGGTCGTCTTCCCCGAGCCGGTCTCGCCGGCCACGACGAGCACCTGGTGGTGTTCCAGCAGCTCGCTGATCTCCTCCACGTGGGCGCTGATCGGCAGGGCGGGGTCGTAGCTGATCGTCGGCTCGACCACCTCGCCCGCGGATGACTCGGCTGCACTCATGACTGGGCAAGCCTAGCCGCGCCCCGCCGGCGCTCCGCCCCGCCGCCGGCTCCGCGACAC
>JBAQVA010000193.1:0-4755 GCA_049297835.1 Propionibacterium sp. | reverse complement strand
GGGCTCATCGACCCCGACGCGCACGAGGAGGTCCGCTACTCGCCGACGATGACCCACGCCCGGCGCCGCTGGCCCGTGGTGATCAGCGTCGCAGCGGCGCTGGCGCTGCTCGTCGTCGGGCTGCTCGGCGCCTGGCGCTACGCGGTCGGCCAGTACTACCTGGCCCCCACCGGCGACCAGATCGGCATCTGGCAGGGACTGCCCGACCAGATCGCCGGAAAGTCACTGGGGCACCTGGTCGAGCAGCGCACCACGAAGGTGGCGGACCTGCCCCTCTACTACGCCCAGCAGATCCGCTCGGCCGAATTCACCGCCAGCTCACTCGAGCAGGCACGCTCCCAGGCCGACTACCTCGACCAGCTGGCCAAGGCCTGCAACCAGACCCGTGCCGAGCGTTCGGCATCGCCGCAGGCCAGCGCCGGTTCCACCGCGGCCACCGAGCAGGCCAGCGCGACCGCCGCACCGAGCGCCTCCGCGAGCAGCGCATCGCCGAGTGCTGCTCCGAAGAGCATCCCGATCACCGGCTCCGTCGGCCCCCAGGACTGCGCATGAGCGCCGCCGAGGAACCGATGATCGTCTACCGCCGGCGGCGCAACACCGAGCTCGCGCTCATCGTGGTGGCGGCGCTGTTCGGGGTGGGCGGCTTCGTCATCACCACACTCAACCTGCACGGCGGGCTGCCCTCGAATCTCATGGTCGTCGCGGCCGGCTGGCTGATCCTGTGCCTGGTCACCCACATCGCCGTGCGGATCAGGATTCCCTGGGCCGACCCGGTGATCCTGCCGTGCGTGCTGGCCCTCAACGGCCTCGGGCTCGCGATGATCTTCCGGCTCGACCAGGATCCGCCGGTCTCGCACCTGGTGATGGGCCAGCTCGTCTGGACCACCCTGGGGGTGGCCCTGTTCGTCGCGGCACTGTTCTTCGTACGCGACTACCGGTCGTTGCAGCGCTATCCCTATGTGCTCTTCCTGGCCGGCCTCATCCTCCTGCTGCTCCCCCTGGTGCCGGGACTGTCCTCGGGCGCCAATGCGGCGAACGGCTCGCAGATCTGGCTCAACATCTTCGGCTTCAGCTTCCAGCCCTCCGAGATCGCCAAGGTGGTCCTCACCCTGGCCTTCGCCTCCTACCTCGCCGAGCACCGCGATGTGCTCCAGCTCGCCGGACGCACCTTCCTCGGCGTGCGGATGCCGCGGATGCGCGATCTGCTGCCCATCCTGGTCATGTGGGGCGCCTGCGTGGCGGTGATCGTCTTCGAGAACGACCTGGGCACCGCGCTGCTGTTCTTCGGGCTGTTCGTCATGATGCTCTACGTGGCCACCGGCCAGGTGCGCTGGGTGGTGATCGGGGCGGTGCTGTTCGCCGCCGCCGGGCTGCTCGCCTACAAGACCGTCGGCCACGTCCAGGTCCGCTTCGACGCCTGGCTGCACCCCTTCGACAACCCCGGCCAGAACGGCCAGGTCATCTCCGCCCAGTACGGGATGGCCTGGGGCGGTCTGTTCGGCCGCGGCTGGGGGCTGGGGCGCCCCTCCCTGGTGCCGCTGGCGCAGAGTGACTTCATCGCCTCCTCGATCGCCGAGGAGCTGGGCCTGACCGGCCTGGCTGCGATGATCATCATCTATGCGGTCGTGGTGGCCCGGGGCCTGCGGGCCGCGCTCACCACGCGCGACATCTTCGGCAAGCTGCTGGCCTGCGGGCTGAGCTTCACCTTCGCGCTGCAGGTCTTCGCGATCATCGGCGGCGTCACCCGCCTGCTGCCGCTGACCGGGCTGACCACACCGTTCGTCTCCCAGGGCGGCAGCTCGCTGGTGGCCAACTGGGTGATCATCGCGATCATCATGCAGATATCCCACTCGGGACGCCGGCCCGTCGCGGCGGTCACCGACTCCGAGGTCTTCCTCCCCGAGGCCCCCACGACGACGATCCGGAGGGTGGACGAATGAACAACGCAATCCGGCGGGTGTCCATCGTGGCCGCCCTGATGTTCTTCGCGCTGCTGGCGAATGTGACGATCAACTACGGCTTCCGCAGCCAGGGCCTGCTCGGCGATCCGAACAACCGGCGCGTCACGGACTCCCAGTTCAACTCGCCCCGCGGCTCGATCCTGGTCGGCAACACCGCGGTCGCGCAGAGCGTCGGCGTCCAGGGTGCCCGCTTCTCCCTGGAACGGCGCTACCCGGAGGGCCAGCTGTACGCGCCCGTCACCGGATACTTCTCCTACATCTACGGGCGCAGCGGGCTGGAGCGCACCCGCAACCAGGAGCTCTCGGGCAACGACGACTCCCAGTTCCTCACCCGCCTGATCAACGGCCTGAGCGGCAAGCAGACCGAGGGCGCGACCGTCCAGACCACGATCAACGCCAAGGCCCAGCAGGCCGCCTGGAGCGCACTGGGCGGACGGACCGGCGCGGCCGTGGCGATCGACTACACGACCGGCGCGGTGCTGGCCTGGGTCAGCTCGCCGAGCTACGACCCGTCCCAGTTGTCGAGCACGGACCTGACGGCCTCCCAGCAGGCCTGGACGACGCTCAACAATGACTCGACCCAGCCGATGCTCGACCGGGCGACCCAGGAGATCTACCCCCCGGGCTCGACCTTCAAGCTGGTCACCGCGGCGGCCGCGCTGGAGAACGGCATGACCGCCGACACGCTCGTGGACTCCCCGGTGACCCTGCCGCTGCCCGACTCGGACAAGAGCCTGCCCAATGCGGTGAACTGCGGGGGAACCCGCATCACGATGGACCACGCGCTGACCGTCTCGTGCAACACGGCATTCGCCAACATCGGGATGAGCGTGGGCTCGGACAAGCTGCGCGCGATGGCCGAGAAGTTCGGTTTCGACAGCTCGCTCGGCGGTGACGTGAACCCCGCCAAGAGCACCTTCCCGGCCAGCCTCACGCAGGCCTCGCTGGCGATGAGCTCGATCGGCCAGTACGACGTCTCGGCGAGCCCGCTGCAGATGGCCGTGGTGGCCGGCGCGATCGCCAACAACGGGGCGCTCATGGAGCCCTATGTGGTCAGCCAGGTGCGCGACCAGAATCTCAGCGTGCTGGAGAGCCACAGCCCGACGGTCCACTCCAATCCGGTGAGCCAGTCCACCGCGACCTCGCTGCAGCAGATGATGGTGCACGTCGTCGAGTCCGGCACCGGCACCGCGGCCCAGATCTCCGGCGACACCGTCGGCGGGAAGACCGGCACCGCCGAGAACCTGCCCGGTGCCAGTGACTACTCGTGGTTCACCGGTTTCGACAAGCAGAGCCATGTCGCGGTGAGCGTCTTCCTGGCCAACCCCAACGAGAAGGGTGACGGGACCGCCACCGGGAACGCCACTCCGGCCGCCCGGACCATCTTCGAGGCTCTCCGATGAGCCCCGAGAAGATGGTGCTCGGGGGGCGCTACGAGCTCCAGGAGACCATCGGGCGCGGCGGCATGGCCGAGGTCTGGCGTGCCCGCGACCTCCGCCTCGACCGCGACGTGGCGATCAAGCGGCTGCGCGTCGACCTGGCCACCGACCCGACCTTCCTCGCCCGCTTCGAGCGGGAGGCCCAGTCCGCGGCCGGGCTGAACCACCCCAACATCGTCTCGGTCTACGACACCGGCAGCCAGGTCGACCCGTCGACGGGTGTCCTGCTGCCCTACATCGTCATGGAGCTGGTCGGTGGCCGCACCCTGCGCGACATGCTGCGGGAGGGCCGCACGATCGTCCCGGAGCGGGCCCTCGTGTACACCCAGGGAGTGCTCGACGCCCTGACCTACTCCCACAAGCACGGCATCATCCACCGCGACATCAAGCCGGCCAATGTGATGATCACGCCGACCGGGCAGGTCAAGGTGATGGACTTCGGGATCGCCCGCGCCGTCTCCGACACCTCGGCCACGATGACCCAGACCGCGGCCGTGATCGGCACCGCGCAGTACCTGTCCCCCGAACAGGCACGCGGCGAGACGGTGGACGCCCGCTCCGACATCTACTCGGCCGGTTGCCTGCTCTATGAGCTGTTGACCGGCCGGCCACCCTTCCTCGGCGACTCGCCGGTCGCGGTGGCCTACCAGCACGTGCGCGAGCAGGCCGTGCCGCCGAGCCAGATCGATCCCGAGCTGACCCCCGAGATGGACGCGGTGACGATGAAGGCGCTCGCCAAGAGCCCCGCCGACCGCTACCAGGATGCCCGCGAGATGCGCGACGACATCTCCCGGCTGCTCAGCGGCGAGGAGGTCACCGCCCAGATCCCGGCCGTCGTGCCGGTGGACCAGCCGGCGCTGAATCCCCAGGTGCAGTCCGATGCGGCGCCGAGCGATGACGGCTCCCGCGGTCGCAAGCGCAAGCGCCGGGTGTCCACGCCGACGATCATCCTGCTCATCCTGCTGGCGATCGTGCTCACCGTGATGGGGATCGCCGCCTTCCGGCTCAACGAGTCGAGCAGGGAGCCGAAGACCACGAGCGTGCCCGCGGTCATCGGATTCACCCAGGACCAGGCGATGTCCACGCTCAAGAACGCCAACCTGGATCCGCAGGTGCAGCAGTCCACCGGTCCGCTGGACACGAAGGGGCGGGTGCTCTCGTCCAACCCGGCCGCCGACGTCACCGTGGCGGTCGGTTCCACCGTGACGATCGTGGTCAACCAGGGGCCGGCAAACGGCACCGTCCCGGATGTCCGCGGCAAGACCGAGGACGACGCGCGGGCCGCGCTGAAGGCCGTCGGCTTCACCACCGTCACCGCCCGCGATGCGAGCGAGGACCAGGAGAAGATCACCGAC
>JBAQVA010000192.1:0-15016 GCA_049297835.1 Propionibacterium sp. | reverse complement strand
GTGCCCGGGAATCGGGCACGACGACCTCACATCCACGTCACGACGAACCGGGTGGGCGACAGACTCGCTGCACGCTCACTGCGCCGCGGGCCGTCCCACCACTGCGCAGGACCCAGCTCCCAGACCCCGTCGCCACGCCCTCACGCAGCGGCGGTGGCCCGGCTGGCCTGCTCGTCGACCGATTCGAGGACCGGGATCCGGGTGGCACCCTTCTCGGGCTCCAACCAGACGCGGGCGCCGTCGGACAGCCCGATGGCACGGGCGAAGGTGCGGGTGAGCTTCACCGTGACATCCGAGGACTCGTCGGTGGCACCGTCGGGGCGCACGCTGAGCCGCACCTCGAAACCGATCCGCTGCCACCGGACGATCGTGCCGGCAACCGTGTTCGGGACCGGCTCGGTGTACACCGTGATGTCGTGGGGCCGGATGAGGTGGTGGTCGAGGGTGGTGACCTCGCCGAGGAAGCCCATCACGAAACGGCTCGCCGGCTCGTCGTACAGCTCCACCGGGGAACCGACCTGCTCGATCCTCCCGGAGTTGATCACCACCACGTTGTCGGCCAGCTCGAGCGCCTCCTCCTGGTCGTGGGTGACGAAGACGGTCGTCACCTTGACCTCCTCGTGGAGCCGGCGCAGCCAGTCACGCAATTCCTTGCGGACCTTCGCGTCCAGGGCGCCGAAGGGCTCGTCGAGCAGCAGCAACTTCGGCTCGATCGCCAGTGCCCTGGCCAGTGCCATCCGCTGGCGCTGGCCACCGGAGAGCTGGGAGGGCAGCCGGTCTGCGAACTGGTCGAGGTGGACCAGGTGCAGCAACTCGGAGACCTTCGCGTCGATCTCGTCCTTCTGGCGGTGCCTGATGGACAGCCCGAAGCCCACGTTCTTGGCGACCGTGAGGTGCTTGAAGACCGCGTAGTGCTGGAACACGAAGCCGATGTTGCGCTTCTGCGCCGGAATACCGGTCGCGTCCACGCCCTCGATGCTGACCGTGCCGCTGTCGGCGGATTCGAGCCCGGCGATGATGCGCAGCAGAGTGGTCTTACCTCCGCCGGAGGGACCGAGCAGAGCGGTGATCTTGTCGGAGGGAACGTCGAGCGTGATGTCGGACAGCGCGGCGAAGTCCCCGAACGACTTGTTCACGCCCTTGATGGTGATGCTCATGACTCTGTCTCCTTTGGACGAAGAAGGGTGACGACGGTGATGCAGATCACTGCCGCGAGTGTGAGGAGCAGCGAGACCGTGTAGGCGGTCTGGGGCTGGAAGTTCTGGTAGGTGTCCTGCACCACCAGGGTGGCGGTCTGGGTCTGCAGCGAGATGTTGCCGGAGACCACCTTGACGGCCCCGAACTCACCGAGCGAGCGGGCCAGGGTGAGGACCACCCCGTAGACCACTGCCCACTTGATGGCCGGCAGGGTGATGCGCCAGAAGGTCTGCACCCCGCTGGCGCCGAGGCTCTTGGCGGCCACCTCCTGGTCGTCCCCGATCTCGGTGAGCACGGGCACCACCTCGCGGATCACCAGGGGCAGGGCCACGAAGGTGGTGGCGAGCACGATGCCGGGGGTGGCGAAGATGATCTGGTAGCCGATGCCGTAGAGGAAGCGGCCGACCGGCGCATCCTTCGTGTAGACGAGCATGAGGGCAAGCCCGACGACGACCGGGGAGACCGACAACGGCAGGTCGAGCAGGACCGACAGGGCCCGCTTGCCGCGGAACTCGTAGCGGACCAGCAGCAGGGAGACGCCGACGCCGAAGATCAGGTTGCACAGCACCGACCAGAAGGTCGCGACAGCGGTGAGCCGCAGGCCGTGCACCACCTCCGGGCTCGACAGGGCCTCGACGATTGCCGGCCAGCCGGGTGCCAGCGTGCGCTGGACCACGACGAACACCGGCAGCACGACGAGCAGACCGACATAGCCGATCGCGAAGAGCCGCAGGAACCACTTCACCGGCTTGGGTTCACGAATCACGACGAGCCACCACCCTCCGCAGGATGTCGAGTGCCACGATGACCGCCGCGGCGATCACCAACATGCCGGTCGCCAGGGCGGCGGCCGAGGAGAGGTCGCCGTTCTCGATGTGGGTCAGCACGCGGACGCTCACGACCTCGGTCTTGTTCGGCAGATTGCCGCTGAGCAGCACCATCGAGCCGTACTCGCTGATCCCGCGGGCGAACGAGAGCGCTGCGCCGGAGGTGATGGCCGGCGCCAGGGACGGCAGGACGACCCGCGTGAAGGTCGTGAGCGGCCCGGCCCCCAGGCAGGCGGCAGCCTCCTCCACGTCGGCATCCAGTTCCTCGAGCACCGGCTGCACCGCCCGGACCACGAAGGGCAGCGTGACGAAGGCGATGGCCAGCGCGACTGCCCAGCGAGTGTTCGCGATGTTGACGCCGAGCGGGGAGTTGTTGCCGTACAGCGACAGCAGGACCAGGCCGGCGACGATGGTCGGCAGCGCGAAGGGGACGTCGATGACCACGTTGAGGATGGAGCGTCCCCAGAAACGGTCACGCACGAGGACCCAGGCGAGGACGACCCCGCTGACCACGTTGACGGCCGTGACGACGAGCGAGACGACGACGGTCAGGCCGATCGCATTGAGGGTCTGCTGGTTCGTCAGCGCCGAGAGGAACGGGCCGAGGCCCCCCGCGGCCGCCGTGCCGACGACGACCGCGAGGGGAATGAGCACCAGCAGGCTGAACCACAGCACGGCGACGCCGAGGCCCACCCGTGAGCCCCCGGAGATCCGCCGGCGCGACTCGACATACTTCTTGCCCGAGGGTTTCTTCTTGACCTCGGCCGCGAGCCCACCGACTTCCGCGACTGCGGTCATGACTTGCCCGCCTGCGACAGGAGCTGGGTGACTATGCCGTTGTCGCCGAAGAACTTGCTGTTCGTCGCCGTCCAGCCACCGAAATCATTCGCGATCGTGAACAGGTGGTCCGGCTTCGGGAAGGGATCGGAGGAATCGTTGACGCCCTTGATCCCTGTCGGCGCAGTTCCGGTCAGCGGCCGGAAACCGTACTGGGAATAGATCTTCTGGGCGGCCTCGGACACCACATAGTCCTGCCACGGCTTCGCCTTGGCGGTTGCGCTGGCCGTGACCGCCCCGGGATTCTCGATGAGCAGGGTGTCCTTCGGGACCAGGTAGTCGAAGATCCCGTTCTGCTGCTGGCGGGCGTAGATCGCCTCGTTCTCGTAGGAGAGCAGGACGTTCCCGGTGCCGCCGGTGAAGGCGGTCGTCGCGTCGCGCCCGCTGCCCGGCAGCGAGACGGTGTTCTTCAGCACCTGGAGCAGGAACGACTTCGCGTCGGTCTCGGAGCCGCCCAGCGCAGCGATGTGCGCCCAGACCGCCAGGATGTTCCACCGCGCCGAACCCGAGGAGCTCGGATTGGGGGTGACCACCTGCACGCCCGACTTGGTCAGGTCGGACCAGCCGGTGATCCCCAGCGGATTGCCGGGACGCACCCCGATGGCCACCGTGGTGGTCGTGACAATGCCCTTGTAGGTGCCCGAATCCCAGTCCTTGGCGACCAGCCCCTTGTCGACCAGCCGGGTGACGTCGGGGGTCACCGAGAAGTGCACCCAGTCCGCCGCCTGGCCGTTGACGACGTTGCGGCTCTGGTCGCCGGAGGCGCCGTAGGAGGTCTGGAAGCTGATCCCCGAGCCGTCCGAGGTCTTGGCCCACGCGGCACCCACCGCCTTGTTCGCCTCAGCCGGGGTGGCGTAGCCGACGATCTTGATGGTGCTCGCCGAGGCCGAGGCCCCCGCCGCACCCTTGGGGACGTTTGAGCAGGCGGCCAGTCCCACGGCAGGGAGGAGGGCCGCGCTGGTTGTCAGTAGAGAACGCCGGGTGATCATGTATCGATATCCTTCGGGATGCAGAATGGGAAAAGGGTGGCGGATTTCCGCAGCCGGTCGCCGGCAGCACACAGGTATTCCCAAAAAGGACCGAATCAGATCATCTGGTCATTCCGGGGCCCGCGGGGGCAGCAACCGGACATGGCGTGCGAGGTAGTGACCGAAAGGTCAGCAGCACACCGGACACAGACAACAACACTGCACACGGAGCAGGTCACTTGCCTGGTCTCGCGTCGTCATCATGTCGGTGACTATAAACCACATTCCCTTGCCTTGTCGCGCTGCTCATCAGATGGGCGGGAGGCCGGCGCGCCCGTGGATCCGAGCCGGACCCACAGATCTCCGCGCGGCAGGCCTGCACAGTAGAAGGGTCTCCGTCCAGCGCCGACCCGGCCCCGGGCCGCGCCCGAATGCGCTTCCCCGCGCGGGTCTGCGCCCGTGGACCCACAGTTGGCTTGGTCCTACCCTTGCTATGATGTCGACATGTCCGTCGGCCAGCACTCGTCCCTGCGCAGGGGACCACTTGTTGCCGCCATGTGTTGTTGCGCCCATTGATCACGCGCCCGCACACAGATCACAATCTCCATTCCACCGGGCTCGTGTCCGGGCAGGGGCTCCCTTCCGGACGTGCGAGCCACAAGCGAGAGCTCAACGATGACCGTTACCAGTCACAAGCGTTCCGAAGGCCAGTGGGCCGTTGACGGCCACGAGCCGCTCAACTCGAACGAAGTGGTCAAAGCAAAGGACATCGGACTGCACGTCCGCCAGCGAGTCATCTCTGACTACGCCGAGAAGGGCTTCAAGTCGATCCCGGACGATGACCTCAACGGCCGTCTGCGCTGGTGGGGCGTCTACACCCAGCGCAAGCAGGGCGTCCCCGGCGGGCGCACCGGCAGCGTCGCCCCCGAAGACCTCAATGACTCCCACTTCATGATGCGGGTGAGGATCGACGGGCAGGCACTGACCGTCCGCCAGCTGCGGGTCCTCGGCGGCATCTCCACGGAATTCGCGCGCGGCAGTGCCGACATCACCGATCGCCAGAACCTCCAGTTCCACTGGATCGAGATCGAATCGGTCCCCGAGATCTGGCGACGCCTGGAGTCCGTGGGGCTCAGCACCGTGCTCGCCTGCGGTGACACACCTCGTGGTTTCCTGTGCTCGCCGGTCGCCGGAGCGGAGGCGGACGAGATCATCGACCCGCGGCCGGTGATCAAGCAGATCAAGGATCGCTACATCGGACGCGAAGATCTCGCCAACCTCCCGCGCAAGTTCAAGACGGCGATCACGGGCAGCCCGACGTTGGACATCATGCACGAGATCAACGACATCTCGCTGGTGGGGGTCGTCCACCCCGAGCTGGGCCCGGGCTTCGACCTGTGGGTGGCCGGCGCGCTCTCCGTCGCGCCCAAGCTGGGCCACCGGCTCGGCGCCTTCGTCACCGAGGAACAGGCCCCCGAGGTCTGGTATGCGATGATCCGGCTCTTCCGCGAGTACGGTTACCGCCGCCTGCGCACCAAGGCGCGGCTGAAGTTCCTGCTCGCCGACTGGGGCGTCGAGCGCTTCCGTCAGGTCCTCGAGGACGAGTTCCTCGGATACAAGCTTGCCGACGGCCCCGCACCGGCCAAGCCCACCGCACCGGCCGACCACATCGGCGTCCACGAGCAGAAGAACGGCCGGCGTTTCGTCGGATTCGCACCGACCGTCGGCCGGCTGAGCGGGGGCCTGCTCGGTGACATCGCCACCGCCGCAGAGGCCGCCGGGTCGAACCGGGTGACCTTCACTCCGCAGCAGAAGCTCATCATTCTGGACGTGTACAAGTCGAAGGTCCCCAAGCTGTTGTCACGTCTGGAGGAACTCGGGCTGACCGCCAACCCCGGCCCCTTCCGGCGCTCGACGCTGGCCTGCACGGGTCTGGAGTACTGCAAGTTCGCCTTCGTCGAGACCAAGGCACTGGCCGCACGGACAATCGCCGAGCTGGACCGCCGGCTGTCCGACGTGGAGCTGCCGCAGTTGATCAGCCTGAGCATCAACGGCTGCCCCAACTCGTGCGCCCGGATCCAGTTGGCCGACATCGGGCTCAAGGGCCAGCTGCAGCAGAACCGCGAGGGCAAGACGGAGTTCATGTTCCAGGTGCACCTGGGCGGCGGGGTCGAGTCCGAACTCCGTGACGAAGCCGGCCTGGGACGTACCCTGCGTGGCCTGAAGATCACCGTGAAGGAGCTGCCCGACTACGTTGAGCGGGTCACCAGGCAGTTCCTTGCCGAGCGCGAGGCGGACGAGAGCTTTGCGGACTGGGTGCAGAGAGCACCGGAGGAGAGTCTGAGATGAGCAGTGCCGATGTCGAGCAGAGCGCCGGGCGCGCTGTCAGTCACGGGCCGGGGCGCAAGCGCTCCGCGAACGAGCTGAAGGCGATAGCGGAGCAGGCGTCGAAGGAGCTGGCGGAAGCGTCCGCCGAGGAGGTGGCGGCCTGGGCCCACGAGACCTTCGGGGATGCCCTCGTCGTTGCCTGTTCGATGGCCGGCGACACTGTGCTGCCGCACCTCGTCTCGCGTTTCGCGCCGGGCGTCGACGTGCTCTTCCTGGACACGGGCTACCACTTCGCCGAGACGATCGGCACCCGTGATGCCCTGGCGGCCGTCATCGACGCCAACATCATCGACGTGCTGCCGCAGAAGACGGTGGCCGAGCAGGACGCCGAGTACGGCGAGAAGCTCTACGCGCGCAACCCCACGCTGTGCTGCGCCATGCGCAAGGTCGAGCCGATCAAGCGCGAGCTCGCCGGCTACGAGGCCTGGGTGACCGGCATCCGCCGCGAGGACAACGCGCTCCGCGCCCACGCCGGGCTGGTCGAGTGGGACCACACCCACCAGATGGTGAAAATCAATCCGCTGGCCGCCTGGAGCTTCGAGGACCTGACCGACTACGCCTCCGAGCACCAGGTTCCGATCAACCTGCTGCTCACCGAGGGTTACCCCTCGATAGGCTGCGAACCGTGTACACGTCCTGTGGCACCCGGCGAGGATCCGCGCTCGGGGCGCTGGGCAGGAATCGCCAAGACAGAATGCGGGATTCACCTGTGAGCAAGACCCTGACCGACGCTCCCCTGACCCATCTGGCCGCCCTCGAGGGCGAGGCCATCCACATCATCCGCGAGGCGGTGGGTGAGCTGGAGCGCCCCGTCCTGCTGTTCAGCGGCGGCAAGGACTCAGTGGTCCTGCTGCACCTGGCGTCGAAGGCCTTCTGGCCGGGCCGGGTGCCCTTCCCGCTGCTCCACGTGGACACCGGGCACAACTTCCCCGAGGTGCTCGCCTACCGCGACGCCGTCGTGGACAAGCTCGGCGTCCGGCTGGTGGTGGCGAAGGTCCAGGACTACATCGACGACGGGCGTCTCCAGGAGCGTCCCGACGGCACCCGCAACCCGCTGCAGACCCAGCCGCTGCTCGACGCCATCGCGGAGAACCGTTTCGACGCGGTCTTCGGTGGCGGACGACGCGACGAGGAGAAGGCCCGCGCCAAGGAACGGGTGGTGAGCCTGCGCGACGAGTTCGGCCAGTGGGACCCACGCAACCAGCGCCCGGAGCTGTGGAATCTGTACAACCCGCGGCACCGTCCCGGCGAGCACGTCCGGGTCTTCCCGCTGTCGAACTGGACTGAGCTGGACGTCTGGAACTACATCGCCGCCGAGCACATCGAGCTGCCCAGCCTGTACTTCGCACACGACCGCGAGGTCTTCGAGCGCAACGGGATGCTGCTGCCCGTCTCCCCGGTCACGACCCCGCGCGCCGGCGAGAAGGTCGAGGTGCGCCACGTGAGATACCGCACCATCGGGGACATGTCCTGCACCGGAGCCGTCGAGTCGGATGCCTCGACCATCGGTGAGGTGCTCGTCGAAGTGGCGGCCACCAGGATCACCGAACGCGGTGCCACCCGCGCCGACGACAGGTTGTCCGAGGCCGCCATGGAGGACCGCAAGAAAGAGGGCTACTTCTGATGAGCACCACCACCTCGGCGCCGGCCGATGACCGGACCGCCGTGAATGCCGACACCGACGCGGCGGCCGCCCTCAAGCCGCGCGTGCTGCTGCGACTGGCCACCGCCGGATCGGTGGACGACGGCAAGTCCACCCTGGTCGGGCGCCTGCTGCACGACTCGAAGTCGATCCTCACCGACCAGCTCGCCGACGTCGAGCGGGTGAGCAAGGCCCGCGGGCTCGGCCACGTCGACCTGGCGCTGCTCACCGACGGGCTCCGCGCCGAACGCGAGCAGGGCATCACCATCGATGTCGCCTATCGCTACTTCGCCACCGCCGAGCGCAGCTACATCCTCGCCGACTGCCCCGGTCACGTGCAGTACACCCGCAACACCGTGACCGGCTCCTCCACGGCCGACGTCCTGGTGCTGCTCATCGACGCCCGGCACGGAGTGCTGGAGCAGACCCGCCGTCATCTCGCGGTTGCCGCGCTGCTCCACGTGCCGCAGGTCGTGGTGGCGATCAACAAGATCGACCTGGTCGACTTCGACCAGTCCGTCTACGACCGGATCGCGCAGGACGTGCGGGCGGTCGCCAGCGAGCTGGGTATCGCGGACCTGCAGACGATCCCGACGGCTGCGCTCAGCGGCGACAATGTCGTGCACGTCTCGGACAAGATGCCCTGGTATGACGGGCCGAGCCTGCTGCAGCTGCTCGACAGCCTGCTGCCGTCGGCCGACAAGGTCGAGGGATTCCGTTTCCCGGTCCAGCTCGTCCTGCGACCCCAGTCGGGTGCGCTGGATCCCCAGTACGTCGAGTACCGCGGGTACGCCGGTCAGATCTCGGCCGGACGGGTCGCCGTGGGCGACGAGGTGGTCGTGCTGCCCTCGGGCCTGCGCTCCACCGTCGCCGGCATCGACCTGGCGGGCGAACAGCTCGACCACGCAGTGGCCGGGCAGTCCGTCTCGCTGCGCCTCGCCGACGAGATCGACGCTCCCCGGGGCTCGCTGATCTCCTCGGCCGCGGACGCGCCAGCGCCCGTGACCCAGCTCGATGCCCTGGTCTGCTGGGTCGCCGAACAGCCCCTGCACCCCGGGGCGCGGGTCCTGCTCAAGCACGGCACGACGACCGTGAAGGCGATCGTCGCCGAGATCACAGGCAAGCTCGACCTGACCTCGCTGAGCCCGATCCCCGCCGACTCCCTGGAACTCAACGACATCGGCCGGATCAGCGTCCGGCTGGCCGGTCCGGTGATGGCGGAAAGCTATGCGGACACCCGGCACGGGGGCGCCTTCGTGCTGGTGGATCCGCAGTCCGGATGGACGCTGGCAGCCGGCATGGTCCAGGGGCCCCAGGCCGACGGGAGCGACTCGGCCCCCGTGGACGACTGGCAGATCTGAGCGTCCCTCAGGCCTGGACACACTGGAGGCCGGGAATGTGGGGTCCGGGCATCTGAGGTCCGAACTTCCGATCTACGGTCCGGACTTCCGGCGGGAGCTCGGCACTGCCAGATCCGGGCAGCACGGCCAGTACGGCAAGCGCGGTCCGCGGTCCCGATGGCCGCGGTCGCGCCGCCCGCGCTTCAGGAGATGGTGCGAGGGCTTCCTGCAGCTCCGGAATCGGCGGCCAGCTCGGCCAGCGATTCCGCCTCGATCTGCGCCAGCTGGCCGACCCTGCGGGCATGACGTCCACCCTCGAACTCCGCCCCGAGCCAGGCGTCGACGATGGACTCGGCGAGCCCGGCCCCGATCACCCGGGCACCGAGTGCCAGGGCATTGGCATTGTTGTGGGTGCGCGCCATCCGCGCGGAGAACTCGTCGGAGACGATGGCGCAGCGGATGCCGGCGACCTTGTTGGCAGCGATGCCGATCCCGATGCCGGTGCCGCACACGACGATGGCCAGATCTGCCTCGCCACTCACCACCTTGCGAGCGGCGGCAGCGCCGTAGATGGGGTAGTCAGTGCTCTCCGGGCTGTGGGTGCCCACGTCGAGGGTCTCGTGGCCGAGACCACGGACGTGCCCGATGAGATCTTCCTTGAGTTCCAGACCCGCGTGGTCACTGCCGAACACAATGCGCATGACTCTCCTCCTCGATGAGCGGGTCCATTGTTGCGCGCCGGCGCGCCTGAACGCGACTCGGACCGCGCCCGAGTCACAGCTGGGCAGCTGGGTTCCGGTCGGCGTGCGCCGGCTCGTCCCAGACCGCCAGCCAACGCCACAGCGGCACCCGGTGGTAGTCGACGCCGGGCAACGCCGTCTCGACGACTGCCCTGGTCTGGGACCAGTTGAGCTCCGGACGGGTCTTGAGGGTGTCGGGTTCGAAGGCGGTGGTGCGCAGCCTCCACCAGCTGTTGAGCAGCTTGTCGCGCAGGTCGGCAGCCATGCCCGCCGGGCGCCAGGACTGCCTGGCCAGACCCAGTAGCACGATCCTGCCGCCGGGCCGCAGCACACGGTGCATCTCCGCCAGCGCCAGGCGCGGGTTCATGTGGTGCAGCGCCGCGACGCAGACCACGGCGTCGAAGCTGGCCGCCGGATACGGAAGTTGGTGCGCATCGGCGAGGACGAAGTGTGTGCCGGGGCTGTCGGCGGGCAGGGCCGGGGCGTCGATGTCGATGCCCAGCACCTCGTGGTTGATCTCGGGCGGAACCGTCGTGGGGCCCTCCGGCGCCGAGTCCTCGGGCACCGTGTCCTCGGGTATCGAGTCCTGCGGGGCGGGTGCGTCGACCTGGCCGGTCGCCAGGAAACGCGCCAGCGAACCGTCCCCACAACCCACGTCGAGCACCAGGTGACGGCCTTCGATCAGTTCGGCGATGCGCGGGTAGTAGTGGTCGTTGTGGTTCCAACGCCCGGCGAAGGGGTGCTCGCGGGTGGACAACGACCGGCTCATGGCGTGATCACCGCAGGCCCACTCCGACGAGGTGGCCGATGCCGTAGGTGACAGCCATCGCCACGAAACCGCCGACCACGTTACGAATGGTGGCCGCGCGGCTCGGCGAGCGTCCCAGCCGCGAGCTCACGATGCCGGTGACCGCCAGGGCCAGGCCCACGGCGAAGACGGTGGCCGCGATCCGGGCGGAGCCGGGCACGAAGAGGATGAACACCAGGGGCACCAGCGCCCCCACGGAGAAGCTCACGATGCTGGCTCCGGCTGCCTGCCAGGGGCTCGCGAGCTCGTCCATGTCGATGCCGAGTTCCACCTCGGCGTGCGCGTCGAGCGCATTGTGGGCGGTCAGCTCCACGGCGACCTTGTGGGCGAGATCGGCCGACAGACCCTTCTTCTGGTACAGGCCGGTCAACTCGGCCAGCTCACCGACCGGATCGGTCGCCAGCTCGACGCGCTCCTTGCCCAGCATGGCCCGCTCCGAGTCACGCTGGGTGCTCACCGAGACGTACTCGCCCGCACCCATGCTCAACGCCCCGGAGACCAGACCTGCGACACCGGCCACCAGGATGTCCGCCCGCTGGGCGTTCGCGCCGGCGACGCCCATCACGAGACCGGCCGTGGAGACGATGCCGTCATTGGCCCCCAGGACGCCGGCACGCAGCCAGTTGAGCTTCGCCGCGCTGCTGCGCTGGCTCTCCTCCACCTGCTGCCACCGGGCGACGCTCATGCCCAGTGTCTTCTGTTCGTCCTCGGACGCCATTGCCGCCTCCCTCGTCACGTTCGCGACGACACGGTGTGCCCCGCATGTGCATGCGCACCGGACAATCATCCCACGTGGCATGCTGAGCATCGAACGCGAACAAGCCTTTCGGGAGCTGAGATGGCGACGACGATGCGACTGGCGCAGCAGATCAGCACGCCCGAGACGAGTTGGACACACCACACGGGGGTGGTGATCGTCGGTGCCGGTGCCGCAGGTCTCGGGGTGGCCATCCATCTGCTGCGGGCCCATGTGCCGGCGGTGCTCATCAGCCGGCGGACGCTCGCCAGCTCGGCGACCGTCTGGTCCCTGGCCAGTGGCTCGCAGTGGCGCGAACCACCCACCACCGATGCCCTGGTCGAGCAGGGCGAGGGCCTGGCCGATGCCGACGCGGCCAGCGCATTCGTGACTGCGGCGCCCCGTGTCCTCAAGAGGCTCGGGGAGTTCGCCACCGCCTTCGACACCAGGCCGGCAGATCCCCGTCAGCCGTCGGGCGCACAGGTGCAGCGCACCCTGGCGGCGGCCGTCCACACCGCCGCGAATTCGCCGAGCAGCAGCCTGCGGATCGACACCGATCGCAGGGCGATCGACGTGCTCACCGATGACGGCGGCCACGTGGCGGGGCTGCGCGTCGTCGGCCGTGACGGCATCGTGGGCGATTACCTGGCACCCGTCGTGGTGCTTGCCAACGGTGGTTCCGGCCAGTTGTGGGATGCCACCACCGCCCCCCGGGACGCGACAGGCGACGGGCTCGCCATGGCCCTGCGTGCCGGTGCCGCGCTGCGGGACCTGGAATTCGTGAACTTCACCGCCACCGCGCTGGCCGCGTCGGCACGGATCCGGCTGCCGGGCGAGCCGCTGGTCGAGCTCGGCTCCGCGCTGCTGCGCGCCGGGGCGCGAATCGTCGACAAGAGCTCCCAGCCGGTGCTCCCGGATCTCGGCCCGCTCGAATCGGTGCCGGAAGCCACGCTGGCGATGGCCGTCGCCGATGCGCTGGCGGCCCGCGCCGACGGGGCGATCTTCCTCGACGCGCGCAGCCTCGGGGAGCAGACCTGGGGGCTGGCGCCCTATCTGGCCACTGCCAGGGCGTGCCGGGAGAACGGCGCGGATCCCGCACGGGTTCCGTTGCCGATCCGGCCCGCGGTGCAGTCCATGGTGGGTGGCATCGCGACCGACGGCCGCGGCGCGACGAATGTGCCGGGCCTGTTTGCCGCCGGAGAGGTGGCCTGCACCGGTGCGCTGGGGGCGGCCGGCCCGGCCAATGCGTCCATCGTGCAGGCCCTGGTGACCGGGGATGCGGTGGGTGCGGCGCTCGGATCATCGGCGCTTCCGCAGCCCGGTGAGCCCGCTCAGCGCGAGGCCGAGGGATGCCTGCCGGCGAGCACCCTTCCCGGCATCCGTACTGCTGCCGACAGCGCGCTGTGGCTGAGCCGTGAGCACGAACAGCTTCGCAGCGCGTCGGACTTCCTCAGCCGCCTCCCCGGCGATGACGAGTTCAGCGAGCTCAACCTCACCGCGACGAATCTGCGGGCCGTGGGCGCGGCGGTGACCGCAGCGGCGACGGCACGCCCGGAGACCCGTGGCTGGCATCGTCGCGCCGACCATCCCGAGGCGAGCCCGAAGTGGCTCCGGACGATCAGTGTGGCCCTCGACGAGAATGCGAACCTGCGGGTGACGAGCGCGCCGGTGGTGCAGAAGTAGGACGGTCCGGTGGTTGAGGACTGGGACGTTTCGGTGGTTGGGGACTGGGACGGTCCGGTGGTTGAGAGGTAGGACGTACCGGCTGTCCAGAGCTAGGACGCGTCCAGGGGCAGCGGGTGGACGTGCCGGAGGGCGTCCGGTTGTCGGGGTGCACCCGGTCCTGGTGGGTCGAGGCGTCAGCCCTCACACCCCCGGTACTGACTCGCGCCCTACTCCCCTGCTCTCCTGACAGACGCGGCGCCATCACAAGAACGCGGCGGCATATCCCACCGCCCCTGGCACATCACGCCGCCCCTGCAACCACCGGTGCAGCCGACAACGGCCAGCCGGCGCTGAAGGCGGGGAGACAGTCGTCAGCTGAGCAGCCAGTCGACCTCATTGACGAGGAACCGCGCCCGGCTGGGCGACGCGTAGGAGCGCGCGTCGTGCCCCATCCCGTCATAGATCACCCGGTCACCCTTCGCCCAGCCCATGATCTGCCACTCCTCACTCAGCTCGTGACGCACGAGCGGCGTCGAATTGGGGTGGAGGGTGAGCGCCGAATAGCGCTCGTCGTAGCAGGTGACGGGGACGCAGCCCTGCCAGACCGGATGGTCGACGGCCTCCGGGCAGGGCTCGAAGGTCGCCACGCTCCGCTCCGGGTGCCAGGAGGTCCCTCGCACCCACTGACCGCCGAGCAGGGTCGGCCACTCGGGCCAGTCCGGGAAGGCATTGCTGGCGGTGTGCAGCCCGAGCACCCGGCCACCACCGGTGATCCAGCCGCCGAATTCTGCCTGGGCCGCGGTCCACCGGGGATCGGGATCGATGGTCGCAGGCGGATTGCCGCCGAGGTTCACCACCACGAGGTCCACCCGGCCCAGGCCGGTGAGCGCGTCAGGTTCGTCGAGCCGCACGTCGACGGCATGCCCCTGGGATTCAAGGATCGTGGCGACGGCCGCCGAGGTCTCAGAAAATGGGTGCCAGGGGTCGGTGTAGCGGCCATGCCCCGTCAGTATGCGGATGTGTGACATCTCGTGGTCCTCTCGCAGGGCTTGTCAGCCTGTGAATCATTGTCCTCCGGAGCGGGTCCCGGTCGTGGGCGACACGTCACGCGACCAGACCCCTCGCGCGGGCAGCGGCCATTCCGCGGCGCACCGCGGCGGCGAGCAGCTCGGGACGGCTGAGCTCATCCTTGCCCCAGCGCACGACCACCCAGCCCATCTCCTCGATGCGCTGCTGGCGCCACTTCTCCTTGAGGAACACCCGGCGGGCGCCCTGGCCAGCTGCCAGCTCGAAGTACTTGCCCTCGCCGTCGTACTCGCCGAGCACCCGCGCCGCCTCCCAGGCGAAATCCGCGTAGCCGATGGTCTGCCGGTACTCGTCGTCCACCCGGAATTGCAGAGCGCTCGGCGCGAGCCCCACCCGGCTGAGCACGATGCGGCTGATCGTCTCGGCAGGGCTCTCGGCTCTTCCGTCGGCGGTGGCCAGGACCAGTCGTGCGCGTGCAACGCCCTTGACCGGCCCCAGCCCTTCGAGCATGGTGAGCGCCGTCGTCCGCATGCCCGCATCGGCGTGTGGTGCGCGCGAATGGCCGGTGGCAAGCCCGAGTGCCGAGTCGCAGGCGATCATCGCCTGCCGGTGGGGCAGGGCGCAGGCCAGGTGCGACATGGTGAGGGCCAGCGACGTGCAAGGGTGGCCGTCGATCTCGTACGCGCTGCCCGCTGGGAGGCGACGGCAACGAATGTTCCGATGCCCGGTACGCCAGCTCTTGGAACGGCCGGGCGCGATCACCTGGACCAGTTCGGGCACCGCCTCGAGATGGATGCCGTGGAGCAGGGCAGCGCTCTCGTGGGAGAACATCTGGCCCTCGC
>JBAQVA010000191.1:0-5581 GCA_049297835.1 Propionibacterium sp. | reverse complement strand
CGCCGGGACGGCGAGCAGTCGCGCTTCCCGCGCGCCGACGAGCGCGATGACCAGCAGTGGTCCTCGGACCGCCGCGACGACTCCGAGCGCAGCGATGCCAGGCGTGCGGCCCCTGTGGCACGTCCGGTGGTGCGCCGCGCCGAGCCCGATGCCGTGGTCGCCGCGCGCACGACCAAGAAGCCGCGCGCCGAGGCTGTGAAGCGCCAGCAGAAGCGCGGTCTGCGGTTCGGCGATCTCGGCGTCCCCGATGCCCTCGTCGAGCTGCTGGCCGGGCAGGGCATCGAGTCGGCCTTCCCGATCCAGGCGGCCACCATCCCCGATGCGCTCGCCGGCCGCGACGTGCTCGGCCGTGGGCAGACCGGTTCGGGCAAGACACTGGCCTTCGGGCTGCCCTCGATCATCCGGCTCGCCGCCCGCGAGAAGAGCAAGGACTCGCGTCCCGGGGCAGTGATGCTGGCACCCACCCGCGAGCTGGCGATGCAGATGCACGACGTGCTGCGCCCGCTCGCCCAGACCATGGGCCTGAGCGTCGTGCTGGTCGCCGGCGGGATGAGCTACACGCCGCAGCTGCGCGCACTCCAGCGAGGCGTCGACATCGTCGTGGCGACTCCGGGACGGCTCATCGATCTCATCGAGCGTGGTTCCGCCGACCTCGGTGCGGCCGAGATCGTGGTCCTGGACGAGGCCGACGAGATGTCGGACATGGGCTTCATGCCCGAGGTCACCCGCATCCTCGACGAGATCCCGGCGCAGGCCCAGCACCTGCTCTTCTCGGCCACCCTGGACAACCAGGTGGACGAGATCGTCCGACGCTACCTGCGTGACCCTGCCGAGCACGGTGTCGACGGGGTGCAGGCCAGCGTCACGACGATGCGTCACGAGCTGTTCTCGGTGAGCTCCCGCGAGCGCCACGGGATCATCGCCCAGGCCGTCAACCGCCCCGGCCGGACGATCGTCTTCGTCCGTACCCAGGCCGACGCCGACGAGACCTCCACGGAGCTCCGGCGGGTCGGCATCATGGCGGGCGCCCTGCACGGGGGCCTGCCCCAGGGGCTGCGCGCCCGGGTGCTGCACGCCTTCCGCGAGGGCCGGATCCCCGTCCTGGTGGCCACCGACGTGGCTGCCCGCGGGATCGACGTGGACGATGTCTCGCTGGTCCTGCAGGCCGATCCGCCGCACGACTCCAAGGACTATCTGCACCGTGCCGGGCGCACGGCCCGCGCCGGTGAGGACGGCCTGGTCGTCACCCTCGTGCTGCCCCGTCAGAGGGGCAGGATGTCGCGGATCACCCGCGAGGCCGGCGTCGACGCGCACCCGCGCCCCGTCCACGAGGGCGAGCTGCTGGCCGAACTCACCGGAGGCACCCGCCCCGAGGGCGCCCCGGTCACCGATGAGCAGTACCGCGGCATCGTGGCACCGCCCCGGCCGGCCCGGCGTCAGGGCGGCCCTCACCGCTATCCCCGTCGAGGACACAACGACCATGGCAGGCCGCGTCGTTCCCGCGAGCAGTCCTGAGCGTCCCCGGCCCCTCCCGGGCAGGGTATGACCGCCCCCGGTGCGCGACGAGGCGGTAAACTGTCCCCTCGTGACTGGTGACGAGGTGCAGCTCAGACTGGCGGACGAGGATGACTCGCAGGCGCTGCTGAGCCTCATCCGCACCTCCTTCGCCGCCAGACGGCCCGTCGACCCGCCCCCCGAGGCACTGCGCGACGGGGTGGAGGATGTCGCCCGGCGGGTCCGCGAGTGCGGCGCCGTGGTCGCCAGCATCGGGGACGCCGACGTGGGCTGCCTGCTGATGAGCTACCAGCCGGGCGATGCCCTCATGGTCCACCGGGTGAGCGTGCTGCCCGGTCGCCAGCACGGCGGGGTTGCCTCGGCACTCGTCCGCGGTGCCGCGGAATGGGCGGCCGACCAGGGCAGACGGACCATCCAGCTGATGGCACGGGCGGACCTTCCCGAACTCGTCTCCTGGTGGCAGATGCACGGCTTCGGGATCGACCACGAGACCGAGGGTGGCTACATCCTCACCCGCGGGCTGCCGGTGAGCGTCACGGTGCCGACCGCCGAGGACATGCGCGCGCTGGGTCGCCGGCTCGCCGGGCACCTGCGGGCGGGTGACCTGCTCGTCGCCAACGGTGAGCTCGGTGCCGGCAAGACCACCCTCGCCCAGGGGCTGGGCGCCGGGCTGCAGGTCGAGGGCCCGATCATCTCGCCCACATTCGTGCTCTCCCGGATCCACCATTCCGCAGTCGGTGGCCCCGGCCTGGTGCACGTCGACGCCTACCGGATGGGCTCGGCGGCCGAGCTGGAGGACATCGACCTCGACTCCTCGATGGCCGAGTCGGTGACCCTGGTCGAATGGGGCGCCGGCTTCGCCGAGGGCCTCTCGCGGGAACATCTGGACATCGACATCGTGCGCAGCGCCGATCCCGCGGACGACGCGCGCACCGTCTACTTCACCGCTCACGGCGAGCGCTGGGCTGGCGAGGACCTGTTCTCGCTGCGCACCACGCCGCCGAGCCAGGGCCAGGAGGCCTCATGACACGCTGGACACTCGCGATCGACACCTCGACCCGGGTCTGCGCCGGACTCTCGCGTGACGGCGGGCCGACCTTCGGACGCGCCGTGGGCGACAACCACTCGCACGTCGAGCTGCTCGTTCCCACCATCGAGGCGATCCTCGCCGAGGCGGGTGCGAGCCTGACCGAGGTGGACCACATCGGCGTGGGCGTCGGCCCCGGGCCCTACACCGGGCTGAGGGTGGGCCTGTCCGCCGCAGTCACCCTGGCGCAGGTCTCCGGCGCCGCGCTGCACGGGGTGTGCAGCCTCGACCTGCTCGCCGCCCAGTGGGTGGCCACCGGTCATGCCCCGACCGACTTCGTCATCGCCTCCGACGCCCGCCGCAAGGAGCTCTACTGGGCCCGCTACAGCGACGGCGTACGGGTCGCCACCCCGCACGTCGGGGCAGCGTCCAGGATCCCTGAGCTCCCGGTCGCCGGTCCCGGCGTGGACGTCTACCCGGAGCTGCTCGCCGGCCGCCGTCCCGAGGATGCGGCCCGCAGCATCGATGCCGGCTTCCTGGCCGCCCATCTGGACGAGCTCCCCGACGCCGGCACCGAGCCCCTCTACCTGCGCAAGCCGGACGCCGAGCTGCCCAGCGCACGCAAGTCGGCACTGAACGGCAGGCATCGCCGGCTCGCTGCGGCACACCGGACACAACGGTGAGGACCGCGGAGCACGAGTCGGTGCTCAGCCCGGCCGACATGAGTTCACTGCTGGCCCTGGAGGCCACCGGCTTTCCCGTGCGGGAGCGCTGGAGCGCCCATTCCTGGCAGGCGGAGTTGCAGACCCCCAGTCGCCGGGGATTCGCCGTGCGCGACGGACGGACGGTCGTGGCGGCCTGTCTGGTCAGCGTCCTGCTCGGCGAGGCGGAGCTGCTGCGGATCGTCGTCGACCCCGCGCAGCAGGGCCGGGGCATCGGCCGGCGGCTCCTCGACGAGGGGACCCGATGGGCCTGCTCGCGCGGCGCACGCAGGATGCTGCTCGAGGTCCGCGAGGACAACACCGCCGCCCGGCGTCTCTACGCGGCCACCGGCTTCACCCAGATCCATCGCCGCGAGAACTACTACGGCCCGGACAAGGACGCGCTCGTGCTGGCCAGGACCCTGGCGCCGGGCGTCACCGAGGAGGAATACGCATGACTGAGCCGCTGGTGCTCGGCATCGAGTCGAGCTGCGACGAGACGAGTGTCGGGATCGTGCGTGGCGAGCAGCTGCTGGCCAATGTGGTCGCAAGCTCTGTGGAGCTGCACGCCCGATTCGGCGGGGTGGTGCCCGAGGTGGCCTCACGCGCCCATCTGGAGGCGATCGGCCCGACCCTGCAGCGTGCGCTCGCCACCTCGGGGGTGGATCTCTCGGAGATCGACGCGGTGAGCGTGACCGCCGGGCCCGGCCTGATGGGCTCGCTCGTGGTGGGCCTGTCCGCGGCGAAGGCGCTGGCCGCCTATCTCGACAAGCCCCTGTACGGGCTCAACCATCTCATCGGCCACGTCGCCGTCGACCTGCTCGACCACCCCGAGGGCGAGCCCGCCCGCCCGATCGCCAAGCCCTGTCTCGCGCTGCTCGTCAGCGGCGGGCACACCCAGCTGCTGCGGGTCGACGACATCACCTCGGAGGTCACCGAGATCGGCACGACCATCGACGACGCCGCGGGCGAGGCCTACGACAAGGTGGCCCGGTTGCTCGGCATGCCCTACCCGGGTGGTCCCGTCATCGACAAGGCCGCCGCCAACGGCAACCCGAAGGCGATCCGCTTCCCGCGCGGCCTCACCGCCCAGCACGACCTGGCGCGTCACCGCTTCGACTTCAGCTTCTCCGGGCTCAAGACCTCGGTCGCCCGCTGGGTCGAGACGCGGCGTCTGGAGGGCGGGGAGGTTCCCGTCGACGACGTCTGCGCGAGCTTCCAGGAGGCCGTCGCCGATGTCCTCACCGCCAAGGCGGTGGACGCGGCCCGGCACTTCGGCATCGAGCACATGATCATCGGCGGCGGGGTGGCGGCGAACTCCCGGCTGCGCTCGCTGCTCGAGGAGCGCACGGCCGCGGCCGGCATCGAACTGCGCCGTCCCCGTCCCGGTCTGTGCACCGACAACGGCGCGATGATCGCCTGCCTGGGCGCCCAGGTCGTCAAGGCCGGGCTGGCGCCCAGCGGACTGGGCATCGGTGCGAACTCCGGCCTGCCGGTGCAGACGATCGTCGTCCCGGCCGTCTGATCCGACCGCTGACTAGCCTGGCCCCATGACCTCTTCCGCCCTGGACATCCCGGCGCAGAACCCGACGGCCGCCGCCGGCAACCCGCTGGATCCGGCCTGGTTGACGGCCCGCAACGAGGCCCTCACCGCCGAACCGCGGGCCCGCGCGGCGCGCAATGCGGTGACCACCACGGACGTCGAGGCGCTGAGCCTTGACCGCGGGGTGGTGAACTCGATCGACTCCAGCGTCTCCGAGCGCATCGAGGATGCCGCGGTCACCGACCAGAAGCACTCGGGCCGCTGCTGGGCCTTCGCCGGGCTCAATGTGCTGCGCGCCCGGATCGCCGCCGAGCTGGGCCTGCCCGAGCTCGAACTGAGCGAGAACTTCGTCTACTTCCACGACCTGGTGGAGAAGAGCAATGCCTTCCTCGCCCGGACGGTCCGCGACGCCGCCCGCCCGCTGGACGACCGCGAGGTGCTGGCCGGTCTGGAGAACCCGATCGGCGACGGCGGCTACTGGCCGGAGTTCGTGGCGCTGGTGCGCAAGTACGGGGTGGTGCCGGTGTGGGCGATGCCCGACACCGACTCGGCGAGGAACTCGGCGGCGATGGGCCAGCACCTGTCCACGGTGCTGCGACGTGCCGCGCTGGAGCTGCGGGCCGACGTGGCGGCAGGCCGCGACCCGGGGCTGGCACGCCGCGCGGCGCTCGGGGACGCGCACCGGATCCTTGCCACCCATCTGGGCGTCCCGCCGACCGAGTTCGTCTGGCAGTACCGCGACAAGGACAAGGACTTCGTCCGGGCCGGGCGGTGCACCCCCCGCGAGTTCGCCGC
>JBAQVA010000190.1:0-12771 GCA_049297835.1 Propionibacterium sp. | reverse complement strand
TCGGGCAGTCCAGCGGATGGTTGATGAGCAGGAGTTCCAGCATCCCCTCCTGGGCGTTGCGGGCCAGCTCGCGGCCTCGAGCACGCCTCCGCGGCGCACCAGCGGGCCCCGCAGCCGGTCGTCGCGGGTGGTGGAGCGGAAGCCGAAGCGGCCCTTGTCGCAGTTCCACTCCTCGTTCACCTCGGGATCGTCGCCGGCCAGCCGGCGGCGGACGGTGCCGGCCCGGTGGTCGACGCGCAGCTGGCAGCCGTCAGCGCAGTGCTCACAGCTGCTGGTGGTGCTCACCAGGTCGAAGGGGCGCGACTGGAAACGGTAGTCGGCGCTGGTCAGCGCGCCGACCGGGCAGATCTGCACGATGTTCCCCGCGAAATAGGACTCGTAGGGGGTGTCCTCGTAGCTGCGGATCTGGGAGAGCGCACCGCGCTCCGACAGCGAGATGAACTCGTCTCCGCTGATCTGGGTGCTGAACCGGGTGCAGCGCTGGCAGAGCACGCAACGCTCCCGGTCGAGCAGGATCTCGGCGCTGATGTGGATGGGCTTGGCGAAGGTGCGCTTGAGCCCCTCGTAGCGGCTGTCGCCGCGGCCGTGGCTCATCGCCTGGTTCTGCAGCGGGCACTCGCCGCCCTTGTCGCAGATCGGGCAGTCGAGCGGGTGGTTGATGAGCAGGAATTCCAGCATCCCCGCCTGGTGCTTGGCCACGGTGGCATTGCTGGACGCGGTCTCGACCTTCATGCCGGGCATGGCGACCAGCGCACAGGCCGGCTGGGGCTTCATGGCGCGCCCGTTGCCGGCGTCCGGCACCTCGACCAGGCACTGGCGGCAGGCCGCCACCGGATCGAGCAGCGGGTGGTCGCAGAAGCGCGGGATGCCGACGCCGATCGACTCGGCGGCCCTGATCACCAGCGTGCCCTTCGGCACGCTGAGCGGGCGGCCGTCGATGGTGAACTCGACCAGCTCGGGCTTGGTCTCGACCTCGGAGTGCTTCGCCTCGGTGCTCATGCTGAAACCTCCCGTGCGGCGCCGGCCACGGCGCCCTGGCCGGTGACCTCCACCGGCCTGGCGAACAGCGCGCTGCGTTCGTAGGGGAACAACTCCCACGCCGGCGTGTGGTAGCCGGCCTCGAACTCGGACCGGAAGTACTTGACGGCGCTGGTGATGCAGGCCACGAAGCCGTCCGCCAGGGTGCAGAAGCTCTTCACCGAGGTGTTGTCACAGACGTCGAGGATCTTCTCGATGTCGCCCTCCTGGCCCTTCCCCGCCTCGATGTTGCGCAGCGTCTGGACGAGCCACCAGCTGCCCTCGCGGCAGGGCGTGCACTTGCCGCAGGACTCGTGCTTGTAGAACTCGGTCCAGCGCAGGGTGGTGCGCACCACCGATGTCGTCTCGTCGAAGACCTGCAGGGCCTTGGTGCCGAGGATCGAACCGGACTTGGCCACCGACTCGTAGTCCAGCGGCACGTCCAGGAAGTCCGCGGTGAACATCGGGGTGGACGAACCCCCGGGGGTGAAGAACTTCAGCTGGTGGCCCTCCCTGACCCCGCCGGACAGATCGAGGATCTGCCGCAGCGTGATTCCCAGTGGTGCCTCGAACTGGCCGGGATTCTTCACGTGCCCGGACAGCGAATAAATGGTCGTACCTTTACTGCGTTCAGTACCCATCGACTGGTACCATGCCGCGCCGTGTCGCACGATGGCCGGGACGGCGCTGATCGACTCGGCATTGTTGACGACAGTGGGGCTGGCGTAGAGCCCGGCCACCGCCGGGAAGGGCGGGCGCAGCCGCGGCTGGCCCCGGCGCCCCTCGAGCGAGTCGAGCAGGGCCGTCTCCTCGCCGCAGATGTAGGCGCCCGCGCCGGCGTGCACGACGATGTCGAGCTCGTAGCCGGTGCCGAAGAGGTCCTTGCCGAGGAAGCCGGCCCGGTAGGCGTCCGCGACGGCCTTGCGGACCCGCCGGATGACGTGCAGGACCTCGCCGCGGATGTAGATGAAGGCCTTGTGGGCGTTGACGGCGTAGGCGGCGATGATCACGCCCTCGACCAGCGTGTGCGGGCTGGCCATGAGCATCGGCATGTCCTTGCAGGTGCCCGGCTCGGACTCGTCGCAGTTGACCACCAGGTACTTGGGCTTGGGGTTGTCCTGGGGGATGAAGGACCACTTCATGCCGGTCGGGAAGCCCGCGCCGCCACGGCCGCGCAGCCCGGCGTCCTTGACCAGCGAGATGACCTCGGGTGCGGTCATCTCGGTGAGCGCCTTGCGCGCGGCCTGGTATCCCCCGCGCTCCTCGTAGCTGGACAGCTTCCAGGAGCCGGGCACGTCCCAGTTCTCGGTGAGAACGGGTGTGAGGATGTCGGTCACTTCTCCCCCTCGGGCTCGGCGCCCAGCTCGGGCTCGGTGGGTGCATGCCAGCCGTGCTCCCGGGCGATCCGCAGCCCGCGCAGCGAGGCCTCGCCGGCGCTCGGCCCCTCGTCGGCCCGGCCGTCGTCGAATCCGGCCAGCACCCTCTCGGCGTCCTTCCAGTCCACGATCGTCGCGCCGCGGGTGGACTGCACGGGCTCGCCGGCGGCCAGCCGGTCGATGAGCTCGTCGGCCTTCTGGGGAGTCATGTTGTCCATGAACTCCCAGTTGACCATCATGATCGGGGCGAAGTCGCAGGCCGCATTGCACTCGAGCCGCTCGAGGCTGAACTCGCCGTCGGAGGTCGTCTCGCCCTCGTGGATCCCCAGCCGGTGCTCCATGTGCTCCAGCAGGATGTCGCCGCCGAGCACCGCGCAGACCGAGGTGGTGCACACCCCGATGTGGTGACGCCCGGCCGGACGGCGCTTGTACATCGTGTAGAAGGTGGCGACGCCGTTCACCTGTGCGGTGGAGATGCCGAGCACCTGCGCGCAGACCTTGATGCCGGCATTGCTGAGCCGCCCGTCCACCGACTGCACGAGGTGCAGCATCGGCAGCAGTGCGGAGCGCCCGTCCGGGTAGCGGGCCGCCAGCGAGCGCATCTCCTCGACGGTCTGCTCGGTGATCTCGGTCTGTTCGTCGGAGACGTCGATGCCGCTCGCGTCGTCGAAGGACGAGATGAAGTCGTGCCCGCTCATTGTCTGCAGCTCCTTGTCCGCCCCGTGTGCACCGGGCGCGCGATGGATCGGGTCATCGGTCGACGCCGCCCATCACGGGATCGATCGAGGCCACCGCCATGATGGCGTCCGAGAGCATCGAGCCCTCGCACATCAGCGGCAGCGACTGGACGTGGTTGAAACCGGGATCGCGCAGGTGCACGCGATAGGGACGGGTGCCGCCGTCGGAGACCGCATGGCAGCCCAGTTCCCCACCGGGGGCCTCGATCGCCTGGTAGACCTCACCGGCCGGGACGTGGAAACCCTGGGTGACGATCTTGAAGTGGTGGATCAGGCCCTCCATGGACTCGCCCATGATGTGCCGGATGTGCTCGTTGGAGTTGCCCTGGCCGTCGGCGGCGACAGTGAGATCGCCCGGCCAGTGCAGGTCCGGGTCCTCGATGCGGTAGGGCTCCCCCCTGCTCTCGGCGAGTGCATCGCGCACCTGCTCGAGGATGTTGACCGACTGGTCCATCTCGTGCAGCCGGATGAGGAAACGTCCGTAGGCATCGCAGGAGTCGGCCGTGCACACCTCGAAGTCGTAGTTCTCGTAGCCGCAGTAGGGCTGGGACTTGCGCAGGTCCCAGGGATAGCCGGTGGCGCGCAGCACCGGGCCGGAACAGCCCAGCATCATCGCCGCGGACAGGTCGAGATAGGCCACGTTCTGCATGCGGCCCTTGAAGATCGGATTGGTCAGCGTGAACTCGGCGACCTCGGGAAGGTTCTTGCGCAACTGCTTGATCAGCTCGTCGAGCAGGTCCAGGCCGTCCTCGGGCAGGTCGTTCTGCACCCCGCCGGGGCGGATGTAGGCGTTGTTCATGCGCAGCCCGGTGATGGCCTCGGTGAAGTCCAGGCAGCGCTCGCGCTCCCTCAGACAGACCTCCTGGACGCTCGTGGCGCCCAGCTCCAGGCCACCGGCGCCGACACCGGTCAGGTGCGAGGCGATCCGGTTGACCTCCATCATGAGCACCCGCAGCTGGCTGGTGCGCCGCGGCAGCGTGTCCGTGATGCCGAGCAGCTTGTCGACGGCCAGCGAATAGCCGGCCTCGTTGAAGATCCCGGCGACATAGTTGGCCCGGGTCACGAAGGTGGATCCCTGGGTCCAGCTGCGGTACTCGAGGTTCTTCTCGATACCGGTGTGCAGGAAGCCGATGCTCGGCCGCAGCGAGACGACGGTCTCGCCGTCCATCTCCATGACCAACCGCATGACGCCGTGGGTCGAGGGATGCATGGGGCCGACGTTGACCACGATCGTCTCGTCGGAACGGTCGCGCTGGGCGTCGACGACCTGGTCCCAGTCGGAGCCGTTGGCCAGATAGGCCTGGTCGGTGGGCTGCTCGCCCGGCCCGGCGAAGATGTCATCGGCACCGGCCGGGGACTCCTGCTCGTCGCTCATTGGTCATACCTCCTGCGCTCCTCGGGCGGTGGCACGACCGCTCCCTTGAACTCGACCGGGATGCCGCCGAGCGGGTAGTCCTTGCGCTGGGGGTGGCCCACCCAGTCGTCCGGCATGAGGATGCGGGTCAGGCCCGGGTGGCCGTCGAAGATCACGCCGAACATGTCCCATGTCTCACGCTCGTGGAAGTTGGCCATCGGATAGACCGGGACGACGCTGTCCACGTGCGGATCGGCGTCGTCCAGCTCCACCTCGAGGCGGATCCGACGGTTGTGGGTGATGGAGAGCAGCTGGTAGACGACGTGCAGCTCCTGGTGCGTCTGCTCGGGGTAGTGCACCCCGGAGACCGAGACGCAGACCTCGAAGCGCAGCGCGGGATCGTCCCTGAGCGCCCTGACCAGGTCGCGCAACGCGCCCCGCGCGACGAAGAAGGTGATCTCGCCGCGGTGCACGCTGACCCGGGTGGCGAAGCCCGGCACCAGCTCGGCCATCCGGTCGGCGACGTCGTCGAACCAGCCGCCGAAGGGCGGCTCGGTGACGCCGGGCAGCACATAGGTCCGCTCCAGGTCCCCGAATCCGGAGGTGTCCCCGGAGCCCTCACCGGAACCCCACATGCCGCGTCGCCGGGCGATGACCTCATCGGTCTGCGGCGGCGGGGAGTACAGCTCCGCGAGATGGGGATGGGTGAGCTCGATGTCCCCACCGCGCTCCGCGCGCTGCCCCGGATCGTCCGGGCGCTCCGCGCGTCCGGTCCCGGCGTCGGGTGGGATGGACTCGTCGCTCATCGCATGAGGCCCTTCTGCTCGATCGTGGCCGGGGCATCGAGGGCAGCCCGCTCGGCGTCGGCGACGGCGCGGTCCATGTTCGCGCCCACCGGGTGCTTCATGACCTCGTTCTTCTTGAGCTTGAAGACGGCGTCGATGAGCATGTCGGGTCGCGGCGGGCAGCCGGGGATGTACATGTCGACCGGCACGATGTGGTCGGCCCCCTGCACGATGGCGTAGTTGTTGAACATGCCGCCCGAGCTGGCGCACACACCCATGGCGATGCACCACTTGGGGTTGGGCATCTGGTCCCACAGCTGACGCACCACCGGCGCCATCTTCTGGCTGACCCGCCCGGAGACGATCATCAGGTCGGCCTGGCGCGGCGAGGCGCGGAAGACCTCCTGGCCCCACCGGCCCGAGTCCGCCCGCGGGCCGCCGTAGCTGATCATCTCGATGGCGCAACATGCCAGACCCATGGTCAGCGGCCAGAAGGAGGCCTGTCTCGTCCAGCCCTGGACGGCCTCGAGCGTGGTGAGGAAGATGCCGCTGGGAATCTTGTTCTCAATACCCATCTCGATCCCTGTCCCTTCAGTCCCAGTCCAGTCCACCGCGGCGCAGCACGTAGGTGTAGGCCGCGAAGACGACGACGATGAATGTCAGCATTTCCACCACGGCAAAGCTGCCGAGCTGGTCGAAGGCCACTGCCCACGGGTAGAGGAAGACGATCTCGATGTCGAAGATGATGAACAGCATGGCGGTGATGTAGTACTTCACCGAGAACCGGCCGCCGCCGGTGGCGGTCTGCGGGGTGGGCTGGATGCCGCACTCGAAGGAGTCGTACTTGGTCCGGTTGTACCGGTGCGGGCCGACCATCGGCGACAGCCAGATGGCCGCCACCCAGACGAACACGACGGCGAGTGCAACCAGCCCGATGATCGGAATGTAGGGATTCATCACCGACCCGTCCTCTCCTGCGAAATCTGCGTCGCCACGACCCGTGCCGGGAGGTGCATTGTCAAGACATGCGTCATCGTTGTCCTTGTCAGTTGACCATCACACCGTGGGAGCAACTCTGCTCAGACCGTTGATGACATGGTCCATAGCATCGCCTCGATGCCGATCGGTCAAGTTGGCGAGCAGCTTGTTGACGAAAATCATCAACGTGCGGCGTGGCAACCCGTATGTGGTGCAGATGTGCATGATCCTCGGATTGCCGATGAGCTTGACAAAGATCGTCCCCAACCGGTAATACCCACCGAAGCGTGCGGCAAGCGCCGTCGGGTAGCCCTCCAGTGCCCGCTCCGAGGCCCTGGTCCCGACGCCCCGCGCGTGCGCATCGGCGATCGAGTCGGCCGCCAGCTCGCCGCACTCCATGGCATAGCTGATGCCCTCGCCGTTGAAGGGGTTGATGGCGCCGTTGGAGTCACCCACCAGCAGCAGCCCGTCCGCGTAGGAGGGCTGGCGGTTGAAGGCCATCGGCAGTGCCGCGCCGAGGATCGGGCCGACGCGGTGCTCCTCGTCGAACTGCCAGTCGCCGGGCGTGGTGTCGAGCCAGCGGCGCATCAGCGCCCGGTAGTCCGTGTGCCCGAATGCCGGCGACGAGTTGAGCATGCCCAGCCCCACATTGCAGGTGCCGTCCCCCATCGGGAAGACCCAGCCGTAGCCGGGCAGCTGGTGGGACCGCCCGGGTCTGCCGTCCCACAGCTCAAGCCAGCTCTCCAGCCACTCGTCGTCGTGGCGCGGGCTCGTGTAGTAGCTGCGCACCGCGACGCCCAGGGGGCGGTCCTCACGGCGCTCCCTGCCCATCGAGATGCCGAGCCGGGCGGAATTCCCGTCGGCCGCGACGACGACGGGGGCCCGCACCGAGTGCCCGTCGGCCGTGCGGACGCCGACGATCCGGTCGCCGACCAGCAGCGGGGCGGTCACCGTCGCCCCGGTCACCAGCTGCGCGCCGAGGGCCATGGCGCGCCCGGCGAGCAGGTCGTCCAACCGGGAGCGCGTACAGGTGAGCCCGTAGTCGGGATAGTCGGCGAGCTCCGGCCAGGGCAGCTCGAAGCCGCGCGACTTCGCGCCGTACACCCGCAGGCCACGGTTGTGCTGCCAGCCGGCTTCCTGGGAGGTGTCGATCCCGAGCCGGGTGAGCATCCGCACGGCACGCGGGGTGAGCCCGTCGCCGCAGACCTTCTCCCGGGGGAAGGTGGACTTCTCGAGCAGCACGACGTGCAGGCCGCGCTGGGCGAGGAAGGCTGCGGTGGAGGATCCGGCCGGCCCGGCGCCGACGACGATGACATCCGCCTCGGTGGGAAAGTCCTGGCTCCCGCTGTGTCCGGCCAGCAGCCGTGAGGCGAGCTCGCCGGTCGGGCCGTCCTGCACTGCCTCGTGCTCCATGGCTCTCCGTCCGACATCGGATTGGGCTCGCGACGAGGCCGGCAGGCCTCCTCGCGCGGCCAGTCTAGGAGCCCAACCCCCGTGCATCCAGCGCCCGGACCGACGCAATGCCTGGTCGGCCCGCCCGAACCGGTCGCCCAGCGCCTTGCGGGGCCGAATCCTGGCTTTCGCGACACCTATCCGGCGGACCTCGGTGGCCGGGAGCCTCGGGTCGGTTAGCCTCGATGCGTGATCATCAACCCGGGATCGTCGCGTCTGCACGCCGCCACCATCGCCATTGCGGACCCGGGGCCCCTCACCCGCTTCACCGATGGCTCGGGTGCCGCCTTCCTGCACGGCAACGACGGCTTCGTCGCCCTCGGCGAGATCGCGCGCCTCGAGGGCCACACCATGTCCGAGGCCGACGCCTGGTGGACCGACTTCGCCGCGAACGTCGAGAACGAGACCGAGATGCCGGGGCGTTTCGGCACCGGCCCGCTGGCCTACGGCGCCTTCGTCTTCGACCCGGAGCGTGGCAACACGAAGCCTGTCTTCGTCGTCCCCGAGATCGTCATCGGCCGGCGCGACGGCGTCGCCTGGCTGACCCAGGTGGGCTACGACCGGGTCAGTCCCCAGCGTCCCGATCCGCAGCCCGCACCGCAGCCGCCGATGGGCCTGTACTTCGAGGACGGACAGGTGACCGGGGCGGACTGGCTCCAGCTGATCGCCCATGTCAGTGAGCGCATGCAGCGGGGCGACGCGGAGCGCGTGGTGCTCGCCCGCGATCTGCGGGCCATCGCCACCACGGCCTTCTCGATGTCCTGGGTGCTGCGCCAGTGGCTGCTCAACTACGGCGGGTGCACCTGTTATCTGGTGGACGGGGTGGTCGGCGCCACTCCGGATGTCATGCTCCACCGGGAGAACGGGCTGGTCACCTCGCGGGTGCTGGCCGGGGGCATCGAGAGGCTCGGCAGCGTCGACAACTCGACCCGGATGGCCACCCTGCTGTCCTCCAGCGAGCGGATGCACCAGCACCGGCTGGCCGTCGAGGCCTCCAGTGCCTCACTGCGCGACTACTTCACCGGGATGCACGTGCCCGAGGCACCCTTCGTCGCGACCTTCCCCGACATGCTCTACCTGGCCACCGACATCAGCGGGGTCGCGGGGCCGGAGAACTCGTCGCTCGGGCTGGCCGCGGCACTGCACCCGGTGGCATCGATCGTCGGCTCCCCGCGCGGCAACGCCCGCCAGATCATCTCCGAGGACGAGAGGCTCGAGCGCGGGCACTTCACCGCACCGGTCGGCTGGATCGATGCCCAGGGCGACGGTGAGTGGTTCGTCGCGCAGCGCACCGTCCACCGTCTGGCCGGCGGCACCGAGCTGACGATGTATGCCTCGTCCACCATCTCGGCGACCACCCTGCCGCACAACAAGCTCGTCTCCACCGAGATGAAGTTCTCCCAGATGCGCCAGATCCTGCGGGGTCAGTGAGGCCCAGGCCGGCTACTTGGTGCGCAGCGGCGGACGCTTACGGGCGGGCCCCGAACCGGATCGGGTGACGACCTGCTTGGTCCTGGCACCACCGGAGCTGACTCCGGTCCGGCGCTCCTCGCGAATCTTGGCCAGCTCCTTGCGCGACTCCGCAGAGGCCTCCAGCATCTCCTGCTGGTTGATGCCGCCGCTGCGCAGGAGCGTCCAGGCGATCACCGCGATGACTGCCGAGATGACCGGCGACCAGCTCATCACCAGCGGGAAGGTCACCACGACGACGACGTCCACGCCGCGCACCAGGTTGAACATCAGACCCGGGGGCACGGCACCGGCACCGGTGGAGACCATCGGCACGTTGTAGTTGGCCGACTTGGCGCTGACCCAGCGGATGGCGCCGAGCAGGCCGGCCGCGGCCGCGACGAGCCCGTAGAGCAGGTGATTGGGCTGCAAGCCCGCGTGCTGGCCGCCGAGCGGGAGCATGAAGGCGGGGGTGGCGAGCACCGCCCACAGGAAGGCCAGCACCACCGGGACGATGCTCACCGCATCGCGCAGCTGCGCATTGCTCATCGGGAAGAGCCGGGCGAGGCCCTTCGTCCTGCTGAGCACCCTCATCGAGTCGAGGAAGGGCACCATCACGGCGACCAGGACCAGCGCCGACAGGCTCGGCGCCAGGGCACTCAGACCCAGTGAGTTGAGGGCATAGGGAACCACCACGCTCACCGCGAGGCCCACCAGGGGCGCGGGATTGCGCGTCAGCCTCTGCACATCGCGCCAGACGATCGCCCGGGTGCCGAGCCCGTGGCCACGCTGCGGCCTGACCTGGCCGCGGATCTGGTTGCGGCGCTCCACCAGGATGTCGCGCATCAGCGCGAAGTCGAGGGCGAAGGCGGCGCCCTGCATGCCCGAGACGAGTTCCCCGCCGTTCACCAGCTGGCTGCGTCCGACCTTGTCGAGCCGGCTGCGGGCAAGCAGAGCGGCCACGATGCACAGCACCAGGCCCACCGCGCCGACCACGATCGCCAGCTGCACCGAGAGCCCGACCGCCATGCCGAGGGTGGCCCAGCCACTCGCCGTGGCGATCACCCCCAGCAGCACGGCGACGGCGAGCGCCGCCACGATGGCCTGGGCGATGCGCACCAGCGAGGTCCGCGCGGCGCCCTGCTGGGCTGCCGCGAAACCGATCCATCCGGCCGAGGTGATGCCGGTCGCGACGGTCCAGGCCACCACGGCGCCGGTGGGGAGCCCGGTGAGGGCCGTGACCAGTGCGGCGAGAGCCGCGCCGAGCACCCCGGCACCGGCCACCATGAGCCACATCCGCCGGGCGAGCACCCTGGACCGCTGCAGTGGCGCGTCGAGGAGCCAGAAGCCCTCGGCGGCGGACGCGACGACCGGGCCGAAGATCCGGCTGACCGCCAGCGCCGCAACCCAGGCGCCGGTCATCACCAGCCAGGGCAGCAACTCGCGGGCGGTGCCACAGCCCGCCGTCGAACAGCCGGAGGCCTGGTTCTGGGCGGCACGGATCGCGCTGATCACCATCGCGGCCACCACGACCAGGGTGAAGACGGCCACATAGCCGTCGGTGAGCACGTCCCACAGGGTGCGGGTGGCCCGGCCCTTGCGCCAGTCCTTGACCAGGAGCATGAGCTGACGCTCGTCCACGATCCCTTGGCCGTCGAATCCGACGTCCGCGAAGTCGTAGTCGACCTGGGGCACCGGCTCCTCGAGCTCGCTCTGCTCGAGCGGGGCCTCGGTGTGCTGCGCGGCGGTCGAGGGTTTCGGGCTGTTCCTGTGGCGATTCCTCCTGCGGCTCATACGAGCTGCTCCGGCTCGGCGAGGGACTGGGCGCTCGACTCGGGGGCCCCCAGGCGGACCACCCGGGCCCCGACCGCGGCGACCAGGCTCGGCTCGTGGCTCGCCATGATGATGCACAGACCGTTGTCGTCCTTCTCGTGGCGCAGTCGCTGGCCGAGCCAGGCGATGCCCTCCTGGTCCAGGCGCTGCTCGGGTTCGTCGAGCACCAGCAGCCGCTTGGGCCGGACGAATGCCGTTGCCAGGGCGAGACGACGGCGCTGGCCACTGGACAGCGTGCCCGGCAGCTGCCCGGACTGCGGAACCAGCTGGACCTCTTCGAGGATCGAGTCGACCAGCTCGTCGGTGTCCTCGAGGCCGTGCGCCCGGGCCAGCAGGTCCAGGTGTTCCACGACCGACAGGTCCGGGAAGAAGTCGAGGTCGTCGATGACCGTCGCCACATTGCGGCGGAACTCCGGATCGGTGTCCTTGGCCTTGACGCCGAGCACCTCGATGGTCCCCTCGGTCGGCTTGTCCGAGCCGACGATGCAGCGGAGCACGGTCGACTTGCCCGAACCGTTGCGTCCGGTCAGGGCAATCGCCTCGGACTCGTGGGCATCGAGATTGAAACCGCTGAGCACAGTGTGCTCACCATATTTCTTCACCAAGTTGCTGATCTTCAGGACTGTTGCGCGCCTCGCCATGGCCCCCATTGTGGTGCACGGCGGCAATCCGTCCCAGTCGAGCCCCCGCGGGCGCCCCGGGCCGGGCTCCGCGGCCCGGCATCCTGGCCCGGGGCGGGGTTTCCCCGGTCTGCGAGAATGTGGACGTGGTGACACGTGCAACGCTGGAGAAGAAGCGCGACCAGGTGGCCGGAATGTTCGACCAGGTGGCGCCCCGCTATGACCTGCTCAATGACGTGCTGAGCCTGGGCCAGGACCGCGCCTGGCGCCGGGAGGTGGTGCGCGCGGTGAACGCGCGTCCCGACGAGAACGTGCTCGATCTCGCCGCCGGGACGGGCACCTCCTCGGCGCCCTTCGCGGCTGCCGGGGCGCACGTCTTCCCCACCGATCTGTCGATGGGAATGCTGGTCACCGGCAAGCAGCGTCAGCCGGGGCTGTCCTTCGTGCGCGGCGATGCGACGGCCCTGCCCTACCGCGAGGGGGCCTTCGACGCCGCGACGATCAGCTTCGGGCTGCGCAATGTCGAGGACACCGCGGCAGCCCTGCGCGAGCTGCGGAGGGTCACCCGTCCGGGTGGACGGCTGGTGATCTGCGAGTTCTCCACACCCACCTGGGGGCCGCTGCGCACGGTCTACAAGGACTTCTACCTGGCCCACGTGATGCCGCTGCTGTCGCGGATCGGCTCCGACCCGGACTCCTACGACTACCTCATCGAGTCGATCCTGGCGTGGCCGAGCCAGCGCGTGCTGGCGGACATGATGGCCGAGGCCGGCTGGTCCCGGATTGCCTGGCGCAACCTCTCCGGAGGCATCGTCGCCCTGCACCGGGCGTGGGCGGAATGAGGCATGTGCGCAGAGCTCCCGCCCGTGTCCCCGGCTGCCGCCACGCCCGGCGGCGCTGAGCTGCTGCTGGACGCCGACGCGGCACGGACCTGCCCGGTCAAGACGCACAATCGCTTCGACGCGACGGTCACGCTTCCCGCCACCGTCGATGCACGGCATCCGGGGCGACCGGAGCTGACGCCCGTGGACGAGTTCGTCCCCGACACCGCCGGCGCACGCGGACGGCTGCTCGACAGCCTGGCGCGGTGGCCGGGCGCTGTGGACCTGCGCGCCCTCGCCGGCCGCCCGGCAGCGGATCGGGAGGCCGCCACCGCGCAGGCCGTCGGGC
>JBAQVA010000189.1:0-10092 GCA_049297835.1 Propionibacterium sp. | reverse complement strand
GCTCCGCGACACGGGGAGGCGGTGGCCGGCGGCTGGCGACGCCGGTTCAGCCGGCCGGCGGGAACTCGGTCCCGGGCTCCTGCTCCTCGTCGGTGTGTGGCCTCACCCGGCGTTCGGGACGCTGGGGCAGCGGCAGCGCCCCCGAGGCGTCACCGCCGAGCCGCCAGTCCCGGATCTCCGGCATGTCCTCGAGGTTCTCGACGATGTAGTCGCTGTGCCGGCGCAGCTGCTCCTCGCACCAGCGGTAGAGCTCGTGGCTTCCCTGTGGGGTCTGCCAGGCATTGTTCAGGCAGTCCATGACCAGGTGGTAGCGGTCGACCTTGTTGCGCACGACCATGTCGAAGGGCGTCGTCGTGGTGCCCTGCTCGCGGAAACCGCGGGCGCGGAAGCGGTCGGCGTCGGGTCGGCCGTGCACCAGCTGGTGGATCGCCCCGGGGTAACCGTGGAAGGCGAAGACCACGTCCACGTCGTCGGTGAAGGTGTCGGTGAAGGCCTTGGCGCTCATCCCGTGCGGGTGGTCCTTTGGCCGGAACAGGCACATGAGGTCGACGACGTTCACGAAGCGGACCTTGAGCTCCGGAAGCCGGGCCCTGAGGATCTCGGCCGCCGCGACCGCCTCCATGGTCACCACGTCGCCGGCGCAGGCGAGCACGATGTCGGGCCGTTCCTGGCCCAGCCCCTCGGTGCCGGCCCAGTCCCAGATGCCGTAGCCACGTGTGCAGTGCTCGACCGCCTCGTCGATGGTGAGCCACTGGGGCTGGGGCTGCTTGTCCTGGACGATGAGGTTGACATAGCTGCGCGAGCGCAGGCAGTGCTCGGAGACCTCGAGCAGGCAGTTCGCGTCCGGTGGCAGGAAGATCCGGCTCACCGTGCCGCGCAGGTTGAGCACCACCGAGATGAGCTCGGGGCTCTGGTGGCTGAAGCCGTTGTGGTCGTTGCGCCAGCAGGTCGAGCTGAGCAGGATGTTCGTACTCGGCACCTTCTCGCGCCATTCCAGGCGGTAGGCCTCCTCGAGCCACTTGGCCTGCTGCATGGTCATCGAGGCCGAGACCATGGAGAAGGCCTCGTAGGTGGCGAACAGCCCGTGCCGGCCGGTGAGCGTGTAGCCGTCCAGCCAGCCGTGACAGTTGTGCTCGGAGAGCACCTCCATCACCCGCCCGGCGCGCGAGAGCTTCACGTCGAGGATGTCGGTGTGCTCCGCGAAGGCGCGCTCGCTGGCCTCGAAGACGGCACCCAGCCGGTTGGAGTTCGTCTCGTCGGGGCAGAACAGGCGGAAGTTCGTGGGATTGCGCCGGTAGATGTCGCGCATGTACTCCCCGAGCTTGCGGGTGGACTCGATCTGCTCGACACCGCGGTGCCGGGGATCGACGTCCACAGCGTAGTCGCGGTATTCCGGCAGGTCGAGGTCCACCGAGATCTTGCCGCCGTTGGCGTAGGGGGTCGCGCTCATCCGCTTCTCCCCCACCGGATTGTCGGCCAGCACCAGCTCGGTGGGGCTGCCGTCCGGGTTGAACAGCTCGTCGAGGCGGTACGAGCGCATCCACTGCTCGAGCTGGGCCAGGTGCGCGGGGTTGTCGCGCACCCCCGACAGCGGCACCTGGTGGGCACGCCAGGTGCCCTCCACCTGCACGCCGTCGACGATCTTCGGTCCCGTCCAGCCCTTGGGCGTGCGCAGGATGATCATCGGCCAGTGCGGGCGTTCCCCGTTCCATCCGCCCTCGCGCGCCGTCCGCTGGATCTCCTGGATCCGCCTGTAGCAGTAACTCAGCGCGGAGGCGAAGCGCTCGTGGATCCACGGCAGGTCGTCCCCCTGGACCCACACGACCTCGTAGCCGTGGCCCTCGTAGAGGGCCTGCAGCTCGGCGGGATCCTTGCGCGCCTGGACGGTGGGGCCGGCGATCTTGGCGCCGTTGAGGTGCAGGATCGGCAGCACTGCTCCGTCGCGCTCGGGGTTGAGGAAGCTGATCCCCTTCCATCCGCCCTCAAGCGGGCCGGTCTCCGCCTCGCCGTCACCGACGACCGTGATCGCCAGCAGCTCGGGGTTGTCGAAGACGGCCCCGAAGGCATGCGAGAGCACGTAGCCCAGCTCGCCACCCTCGTGGATCGACCCGGGAGTCGTCACCGACGCGTGCGAGGGGATGCCACCGGGGGCCGAGAACTGGCGGAAGAGCCTGCGCATGCCCTCCTCGTCCTGGGTGACGCGCGGGTAGACCTCGGTGTAACCACCCTCGAGGTAGCCGGCCGCCACCAGCGCCGGTCCGCCGTGCCCGGGGCCGGCCAGGTAGATGCAGTCCTGGCCGGTGTGCCTGATGAGGCGGTTCACGTGCGCGTAGATGAAGCCCAGGCCGGTGCTGGTCCCCCAGTGGCCGAGGAGACGGGGCTTGATGTCCTCGGGCGTCAGGGGACGTTTCAGCAGGGGATTCTCCTGCAGGTAGATCTGCCCGACGACGAGATAGTTGCAGGCGCGCCACCAGGCGTCGACCGAATGCAGCTCGTCAATGCTCAATTCTGGGACAGTGGATGTCGCAACTGAGGTCATGACCCGAAACTAACAACTTCTGGACGGGCCGGCGCAGCGTCTCCCGGCCCCCGGACTCACCAGATGAGATGGACCAGGGCGACGAAGCCCGCCATCGTCACGATCGACAGGATCGTCGTGATGAGGATCACGTCCCGCGCGAAGCGGCCGGCGGTGGCATAGCGGGAGGAGAAGACGAAGACGTTCTGCGCGGTCGGCAGCGCCGCCAGCACGACGGCCGCCAGCGCGGTCGTCCGGTCCAGCCCGAGCAACCAGGAGAAGCCGAGGGCCGCCAGCGGCTGGACGAACAACTTGAGCACGCAGACGTAGATCGTCTCGCCGCCACGGGAGAGGTCGAAGTGCAGCCCCCGGGACAGCGAGATCCCGTAGGCGATGAGCATGCAGGGCACGGCGAGCCCGCCGAGCATGTCGAGCGTGTCACCGGCCAGTCGCGGCACCGGGATGCCGGCCAGGTTGAACACCAGGCCGAGCAGCACACCGAGGGTCATGGGATTGCGCAGCGGGGTGCTCACATTGTGCAGCCACGAGCTCGCCCGGCCGCTGCGCCGGCTCTCCAGCACGTCCAGGATGCTCAGCCCGATCGGTTGCAGGCAGCCCTGCTGGATGAGCAGGAGCGGAGCCACCCAGCTCGTGTCCTTCATCACATAGGCGGCGATCGGGACGCCCATGTTGTTGGCGTTGACGTAGCACGCGCAGAAGGTGCCGATCACGCGATGCCCGGCCGCGCCGTGGAAGTGCACCGCACAGGCGAGCTGATAGGCGGCGATGGTGACGCCGACGGCCGCCAGCGTCACCAGCACATTGGTGCTGAAGATGCGGGCGACATCGGCCCGGGAAAGAGTGATGAACATCAGGGCCGGCATGCCGACGGCGAAGGACAGCCGGTTGAGCATCTTCTCGGCGGCCTCGTCGAGCACTCCGAGCCGGGCGACCAGCGCACCCAGGCCGATCACCACCCAGATGGTGGCGAATCCGCTGAGCACATCGAGCACGGCCCATGAGTCTACGCATCCGCGGGGCGCGCACGACGGGGTCCACAGGGCTGGTCACCGGGCCGCCGGCCCGCACATTCTCGCGCGAGCCGGACCTCGTCCGGCACGCTCTCCCCTAAGCTGGTGCGACGCGAGAGTGGAGACCAAAGTTGGCACATCATGACGACCTGTACCGCGCGGCGCTGTTGTACTACATCCAGGGCGAGTCGATGGAGGCCATTGCCCGTCAGCTCGACGTCTCCCGCTCGACGGTCTCACGTCACCTGAAGCAGGCCCGGGAGTCCGGTCTGGTCCGCATCTCGCTCAGCACCCCGGACGCCGCGTCGTCGCGGCTCGAGTCAACGGTCGAGCAGCTCTTCGGGGTCAAGGTGCACATCGTGACGATGCGGGACTCGGTGAGCGAGGTGGCCCGCCTGGACCGGGTGTCCAAGGTCGCGGCGAACTTCATCTCGGATGCGATCGTCGACAACACGATGGTCGGGCTGGCCTGGGGAACGACGCTGGCGGCGGTCGCGAATCACCTGGTCACCCGCCATGTCACCGGGTGCACGCTGGTGCAGCTCAACGGCGCGGCCAATGACCGCACGACGGGCATCGACTATGTCTCCAACATCATGTCCCGCTTCGCGCAGGCCTTCGACGCGGATTCGATCCTGTTCCCGGTGCCGGCCTTCTTCGACTACGCGAGCACCCGGGAGGCGCTGTGGCGGGAGCGCTCGATAACCCGGGTGCGGGCCGCCCAGGAGCAGTGCAGGCTGGCGGTCTTCAGCGTCGGCTCGTTCACCAGCGAGTTGCCGAGCCATGTCTACGCGTCGGGCTATCTGGACAACCGCGAGCGCGCCGCCCTGGTGGCGGACCACGTGGTGGGCGATGTCTGTACGGTGCTGTTGCGCAGTGACGGCAGCTGGGCCGACATCTCGCTCAACACCCGGGCATCCGGGCCCACGCCCAGCCAGCTGCGCCACATTCCGCGCCGGATCTGCGTGGTCTCGGGGGCCGGCAAGGCGCTGTCCCTGCTGGCCGCGCTGCGGGCCAAGGTGATGACCGAACTCATCGTCGACCTGCAGACCGCCAACGCCCTGCTCGAACTGCTCTGAGCCCGAACTGCCCCGGGCACAGGGCCCGCCGACCGGCAGCACGTCCGGACGGCGGATGACCCGCCGCCCGGACCGCGCCCTCAGACCTCGGGGCTGTCGATGCTGGACAGTCCGTAGGCGGCGTGGATGACATGGATCGGATGCACCGTCTTGGCTCCCGATCCCCCGCGGATCTGCCAGCGGCAGGTCTCGGTGTCGCAGACCGCGAAGTCCTTGTTCGTGGCCTTGATCTTGTCGAACAGCGGCTTGCCGACGGCCTGGGCGACCTTGAACTTCTCCTTCTTGAGGCCGTAGGTGCCGGCGATGCCGCAGCAGGCCTCGTCGGACTCCACGACCTCGACCCCGGGCACCAGCTCCATCAGCCGGATGGCCGGCATGCCCATGCCCTGGCCCTTGAGCTGGCAGGGGGCGTGATAGATGAAGCGGGTGTCGATGCGCTCGAAGTCGGTGGGCAGTTCGCCGTTGTCGTACATCTCGAGCAGGAACTCGCTGGTCTCGCGCATCCGGGCGCCCACATCGAGCACCTTCGGATCGTCGACGCCCATGATCTCGTGGGCCTCGTGCTTGACCATGCCTGCGCACGAGCCGGAGCTGGAGATGATGGTCGGCTCCTTGCCCGCCGCCGAGAGCTGCTCGCACAGCTTGCGGACCTTGGCCCGGGCGCCGTCGAACAGCCCGTTGGACTGTTCGGCCAGACCGCAGCAGCCCTGCTTGGGGACGATGACCTCGAAGCCCAGGTGCTCGAGCACCTCGATGGTCTTCTTCGAGGTCTCCACCTCGAAGTAGGCACCCGCGCAGCCGGTGAAGAAGATCACCGGACCACGATCGGGCTGACCGGGACGACGAGGCGCCGGGCCCTTGCGATGCTTCAGCCAGCCCTGCACGGTCTGGCTCTGGGCCACCGGCATGGGGGCATTGCGGTGCACGCCCACGACCTTCTCGACGGCGATCCGGATCGGCTTGCGCTTGAGCGCCCAGTTGGCAACCGGCGCGAGGGGCGTCATCAGCTTGCCCTCGAGGGTCGTCTGGGTGATGAGCCGATCGCGGACGGGCATGTGCCCCTGCTTGAGCACGGCCCTGGCCATCGAATTGATCTCGGCGATGTGCACGCCCTGGGGGCAGGACAGCGTGCAGATCCCGCAGCTGGAGCAGTAGTCCAGGGTGTGGTCCACGGACTCGCCGTTGCGGAAGCGCTCGGCCTGCGGGCCGACGTACTTGGGACCGCTGAACAGCTCGGTGACCCGCGCGACCGGACACTGGGTCTCACAGATCGTGCACTTGACGCACTGGTCGAGGGAGAGCCGGTTGAGCTGCTGGGCCTCGTAGCTGTTGGGATTGTGGTTGAGGCGGGGGCTGGACTTCTTGAGGTGCTCCCACACCGAGATGCCCGAACCCTCGTCCGTCCAAGTCTGCTCGGACGGCTGCGCTGTCGACTGACTCGTCTCAGTCATGGATGCTCTCCTTGAGGCTCGTGATGATGGCATCGGCCGCGCGCACCGCGCTCGCCAGGGCGATGCCGTCGCCGGATTTCTCGTCCCAGCGCTGGGCGCCGGCGAGGATGCCCCCCGCGGCGTAGAGATTCCCGTGCACCGCGCCGGAGGTGGCCGGGTCGACGACCAGCAGGCTCTTGTCGGTGGCCACGCCTGCGCGGAAGAGCGGCTGCTCGCCCGCCCACGTGTCGTTGACCAGTTCTCCCTCGGGCCGGTCGACCGGAAGGTCGAGGATCGGCTCGGACAGGAGCTGGTGGGAGTCCAGCTCGAGGGCGCCGGACTCGAACCCGCCCGGCGCGAAGAGCACTGCCCGGGCCGGGATGTGCGTGTCGTGCCCGGCCGTGGCGACGATGACCTCGCTGAGGCGGTCGCCGGCGATCGAGGCGCCGGTGACCCGGCTGCCGAGGACGAACTCGACGCGCTCCGCCTTGGCGGTGCGGGTGAGCTTCTCGTTGAGGCGGATGCCCGGCACACCGGGCGGCGGCAGCGGGATCTCGAACAGGGGCGCGCCGAGCTGGGCGCGCAGGTCGCTGAAGGCGTCCGCGTCCTCGACCCCGAGCACGGCGGGAACCGCGAGGGTCTCCCCGCGCTCGCTGACCGCTGCCAGCAGCCGGACGAACTCGCGGCGCCTGGCCGGGTCGTCGAGGGCCCGGGCGATGTTCAACCCGGTCGAGTCGGCCTCGTCGGCGCGCGCCGGGAAGGACACATGGGTGGCCCGGACGCTCAGCCGACCGCCGTCGGGCAGTTCGGCCTCGGCGAGGTTCCCGGCGATCAGCGCAGCCGGGAAGTCCTTGAGCTCGTCGATCCCGACGACCACGACGCGGCTGCCGGCGTGCAGCGCACCGGGGACCGCGGGGTCGAGGCTGACGACTCCCTCGGCCATGCTCGGCTGGTAGAGGCTGGTGGGACGCAGCGCACCGATTGCGGTGGGCAGCGCGACATTCACCTGGGGATCACCCAGCAGAAGCCCCGGCCCGGCGATCTCGGCCACGAATCCGGCGCCCTCGGCAATCGCATCGGCACCGGTCACCGAATAGGGGTGCTCCGGGCCACCGCGCTGCTGCTCGCCGGCCAAGAACTCGCCGAGCTCCTCCAGCGGGCGGGTCACCCGCTTGGGGCGATAACCTAGCACATCGATGGTGCCCTGCCCCAGCTGGAGGCCGCCGAGGCCCTTGTGCACGACGCAGACCTGCAGCCCCGCCCGGCGCAACCGGATCGCTGCCACGAGTCCTGCAAGACCTGCTCCGACAACCACGACGTCGCGCATCAGGCCACCTCCTCCTTCTTCTGCTCTGCCTTCTGCTCGACACCGACGGGGTACTGCTCGGACGGATTCGCCTGCCCGGGTGCGTGGTCGATGTCGAGGGTTCCACGGGCGATCCACTCGTCCAGCGCGTTCTGGCGCACCTGGGCGCCGGCCAGGATCGGCCACAGGCCGATCCAGCGATGCTTGAGGAATTCACGCAGCGCGCCGGTCGCGGTGACCGAATCGGTCGCGCCCTCGGAGCACAGCAGCCCCGCCGCGCGGGTGGAGCAGAAACCGCCCTGGCACGGGCCCATCCCGATCCTCAGCCGCCGGCGCAGGTCGTCGAGGGTGGCCAGCGGATCGTCCTTGAGCAGGTCGACGAAGGCCGAGCGGCCCATCAGCTCGCACTCGCAAATGATCTGGTCCTTCTGCCACGCGTGCTCGCGCTCGGCGAGACGGTGGGTCACCCGGTAGGTGGGGGTGCCCACCGCACCGGGGACTGCCTCGTCCGCGGTCTTGCACGGCCGCTGCTCGCCCATCTGCTCGCACATCTCGTCGACGATGCGCTGCGCCATGAGGCGGTAGGTGGTGAGCTTCCCGCCGCTGATGCTGAACAGGCCCGACAGGCCGTCGCGTTCCTTGTGGTCGATGATGGCCATTCCGCGGCTCATGTGCCGGGTGTCGCCGGCCGAGACGCGGGTGTCCTTGACCAGCGGGCGGGCACCGGACCAGGCATGCACTGCCCGGGCCTTCCGGAAGCCGGGGATGAGTGCCTCCCCGGCGTCGAGCATCTGCTGCACCTCGGCGCGCGGGATGCTCAGCCGATCCGGATCCGGCGCCTTCACATCGGTAGTACCAATTACCGCAACGGTGTGGACGGGCACCAGGATGTCTCCGTCGGCCGGGTGGATACACCGGTTGACAACGGTGTTCACCAGGCGATGGTTCATTGCGATCATGATCCCGCGACCGGGAACCACCTGCACGTCATGACAGCCGGCCATGGCCGCGACCTGCCCGGCCCACGCTCCGGCCGCATTGATGACGAAGCGACAGTCGATGCTCAGCTCGCGGTCGTTCTTGACGTCGCGGCACTGCACTCCGACCACCTGACCGCCCTCGCGGCGGATCTCGGTGAGACGGTGATAGGTGAGGATCGTCGCGCCGTGCTCCTTGGCGGACTCCGCGGCGCCCCAGACCATCTGCCAGCCGTCCACCGTGCCGTCGAAGACGGCGAAGGCGCGCTTGATGCCGGGATTGAGCCGCGGTTCGCGGGCCAGTGCCTGGGCGATCGAGATCTCCTCGGCCGGCACGTGCGCTGCGTGTGCCGCCTTGAGGAAGCCGTCGGCGTAGTCCTCGGAATCCTCGGGGGTGACCACGAACAGTCCCCCGGTCTGCTCGACCGCGTCCGCGTGGATACGCGTCACGATCGCATTCTCCTCGGCGCACTCACGCGCCGACTCCGGATCAGATACGACATACCGGCCGCCGGAGTGCAGCAGGCCGTGATAACGACCCGTCGTGCCCTGGGCAAGATCTGCTCGCTCCACGAGAACCACGTCAAGCCCTCGCATTGCGACATCTCGGGCCACACCGACCCCGGTGGCGCCGCCGCCCACGACGACGACGTCCACGGAAAAGTCCGCCATTGTTACCCCCTGGTAAATTCGTCGCCTCGATACGACGCTGGCTGGCCACCATGCTAGGCGTTGGGGGCATTGACGCTCAGCTTTGCGCACGGATGTGCACCACTCACCGGGTGATTCCGCACCACGGCGCATCTGCTATGGGAGCCCCCGGCCGGTGACCACGGGCACTGATTCCTGCGTCAGACTGGGTACATGGAGCACTTGCGCAGCAATGTCACCGACACCGCCCTGATCTTCGAAGGCGGAGGCATGCGGGCCAGTTACACGAGCGCGCTGGTCTGTGAACTGCTCAGGGCAGGGATCCACGTGGACTGGGTGGCCGGCATCTCGGCAGGCTCGAGCAACACCGTGAACTACCTGTCCCGGGACATCCACCGCGCCGCGGTGAGTTTCGTGGACTTTGCCGCGGACCCCCACTTCGGAGGGCCGATGAGTCTGCTGCGCGGCCGCGGCTGGTTCAACACCCAGTACATCTACGAGCAGTCCTGTCTGCCCGGCCAGGTGCTGCCCTTCGACTTCGGGACCTTCTCCGCCAACCCGGCCCGCGCCAGCATCGGCGCCTTCAGGGTGGACACCGGCGAACAGCGCTGGTTCACCAAGCAGGATGCTCCCGACACCGCCTCACTGGTCCGCCGGGTGCGCGCCTCCTCGACGATGCCCGGGCTCATGCCGCTGGTCGACATCGACGGCGTCGACTACGTGGACGGAGCCCTGGGCCCGGGCGCAGGCATCCCGCTGGGCCTCGCCCAGCAGGCCGGATTCACCAAATTCCTGGTCGTGCTCACCCGGACCCGCGACTACGTCAAGGCACCACTGCGCGGCGCCAAGCTGCGCTTCTTCTCGCGCCTGTTCCGCCGGCACCCGCTGGTCACCGATGCCCTGGCCAGCCGTCCGGCGCGTTACAACCGGGTCCGCGAAGAGCTCTTCGACCTCGAGTCCGCCGGCCGGGCGAGGCTGTTCGTGCCCGAGACGATGACGGTCTCCAGCACCGAACGCCGGCTGCCGGCGCTGCGCACCAGCTTCGCCGCCGGCCGCGCCCAGGCCCGCCGGGAGCTCCCGGCGATCGCCGACTTCCTCGG
>JBAQVA010000188.1:0-7404 GCA_049297835.1 Propionibacterium sp. | reverse complement strand
CTTTCGCGCACACCCAGACCCCCGCTCCTCCCGGACACAACGGGACTCCACCTTGGACACGAACGGCAGCATTCGCTTTGACGCCGGACTCGCGCACACCCAGACCCCGTGATCCCACGACCCCGTGATCCCACGACCCCGCGCCGCCACGAGCCTGCGCCGGCAGGAGTCCTGCGCCGAGGTGCACGTGGGTTCCGGGCCTCGGTCGGTTCAGTATTTCTTGCCCGGATTCAGCAGTCCGTCCGGATCGAGGACCGCCTTGAGAGAGCGCTCGATCCCGCGGATCCGGGGCCCGAGCTCGGCGTCCACTGCGCCCAGCTTCTCCAGCCCGATGCCGTGCTCGCCGGTCACCGTGCCCCCGAGTTCGCCGGCGAGGGCAAGCACCTTCCAGTGCGTCTCGTGGGCGATCCTGGTCTGCTCGGCGTCGGCCGGGTCGTAGACGATGACCGGGTGCAGGTTGCCGTCGCCCACGTGACCGGCGGTGGCGATCGGCAGCCCACTGCTCGCCGCCAGGGCGTCGAGACGCAGGAGCAGCTCGGACAGCCGTGAGCGGGGCACGGCGACGTCCTCGTTGAGACTTCCGCCGCGTACGGCGCGCATCGAGACGTTGAGCGATCTGCGGGCCACCATGAGCTGCTCCACCTCGTCGGCGTCCCGTGCCTGCTGCACCGCGATCGCGCCGTGCTCGCGCGCGCTTCGGGCGTAGCAGTCGATGTCCTCCTCTGCCCCGCTGAGCGCGTCGCTGAGCACGAGCAGCCAGCCCTTGGCTCCCACCGGGAGATCGGCCTGCGGCTCGTGGGCGCGCACCGCGTCGATGACCCGGGCGTCGAAGAACTCCAGGGCGCTGGGGCGGTGCGGGCCGGCGATGATCTCGTTGGCCGTTGCCAGGGCGTCGTCGACCGAGGCGAAGCTCGCCGTGATGCCGAGCGTCGGCCCGGGTGCCGGCAGCAGGGAGACGGTGATCTCGGTGATGACGCCGAGCGTCCCCTCGCTGCCGACGAACAGTGAGGTGAGGTCGAGGCCGCCCACTCCCTTGACCGTGGGCGGGCGGGTGCGCAGCACCTCCCCGTCGGCGAGCACGACCTCGAGGGAGCGCACGCTGTCGCCGGTGACGCCGTACTTCACGCAGCGCATCCCCCCGGCGTTCGTGGCGACATTCCCGCCGATGCTGCACTCGCCGATCGAGCCCGGGTCCGGTGCGTAGAACAGGCCCTCCGCGGCGGCGCGTTCGGCCAGCTCGGAGGTGAGCACGCCGGGTTGCACGACGGCGACCATCTCGACCGGGTCGATCCGCATGATGGCGTCCATGGCGGTGAGGTCGAGCAGGATCGCCCCGTCGAGCGCGTTGGCGCCTCCCGCCAGCCCGGTGAGGGCGCCCTGCGGTACGACCGCGATCCGATGGGCGCTGGCGATCCGCATCACCTGCGCGACGTCCGCGGTGCTGGCCGGCCGGACATGGGCCAGCGGGGTGGCCGAGGCGGGTGCGTCGGAGCGGTCCCGCAGCCGGCGGGCGAGCTCGCCGGGATCGGTGGAGACCGCAGACCTGCCCAGCGCCTGACACAGCTGGCTCACCGCATCGCCCGGATCGTGCGGACGAGGTGGCACGGCAGGACTGGCGCTCATGGCGACTGGGACTCCTCCATCGGTGTGCATGCCGGTCCCGCGCCGCGCGACAGGGCGCATCCGGCGGGAGCAGGCGATTGCTGGAGAAGTTACACCGCGCGCAGCCCCCGTTCCCCTGCGACCGCAGACCGGGCCGATGCCGAAACCCACTGCGATGACAGCGCCCCCGTCCCCCCACCCGCGACCGCAGACCGGGCGGTGGGACGGCTCCGGTGTGAGGGGGAAGGCGAGTGGGTAACAGCATGCTGACCAGGAGTCGGCTGCCGAGGCAGCGCGATGACCGGTGACGACCAGGAGCACGTCTCATCAGTGAGGAGAGAACATGTCGGATCTCGAGAACAAGGGTCAGCAGGTCGGCGGGAAGATCAAGGAAGGCATCGGGAAGGTCACCGATGACAAGGACCTGCAGGCCGAGGGCCGTGGCGACCAGGCCGAGGGCAAGCTCAAGGAAGGCCTGGAGAGCCTGAAGGACAAGGCGGAGGACGCGGTCAAGAGCGTCCAGGACGCGGTCGGGCGGATCGGCAGGAAGGATCCCGAGCAGCCGTGACCGGGTCGTTCGCGTACCTGGCCGGGTCTGCGGCTCCGTGCCGTGCCGTGTCGATGGCCTGAGCGTCTGCACGCAGGATCTTCGAGGGGTGTCCCGCTCCGGCGGGGCGCCCCTCGCCGTGTCCGTGCCCCTGTGCGGCACGTCCCGTGGTGGAATAACAATCCCCGAATGACGGTTGAGCCCAGTGGACTCAAGGTTTGGGCTTGAGTGATGTAAGCTCAAGGACGTGCCGCCAGGCGGTGCGTGAATGAGCGACACAAGGCTTGTGGGCCGGGGGCGCCGGAAGGCGGTTGCGGCATCCGGGCCCGAGTCGGTGGGTGACCACCGGATGGACAACAGGGCGATCCCCGCCCGCACATGGAACACGGGCGGTCATCGCCCAGACACTGGAGGAAGCAGAAACAATGGCTCGTGCAGTAGGTATCGACCTCGGCACCACCAACTCGGTCATCGCCGTCCTTGAGGGTGGCGATCCGACGGTCATTCCGAACGCGGAGGGTGCTCGCACCACTCCGTCGGTGGTCGCCTTCGCGAAGAACGGTGAGGTTCTGGTCGGCGATGTCGCCAAGCGCCAGGCCGTCACCAATCCGGAGCGCACGGTGCGCTCCGTGAAGCGTCACATGGGCACCAGCTGGACGACCAAGGTCGACGGCAAGGACTTCAAGCCCCAGCAGATCAGCGCCTACGTGCTGCAGAAGCTGAAGAGGGATGCCGAGGCCTACCTCGGTGAGACCGTCACCAATGCCGTGATCACCGTCCCGGCATACTTCGGCGACGCCGAGCGTCAGGCCACCAAGGAGGCCGGCGAGATCGCCGGTCTGACCGTGGACCGGATCATCAACGAGCCGACCGCAGCTGCGCTGGCCTACGGCCTCGACAAGGCCGACAAGGAGGAGACCGTCCTGGTCTTCGACCTCGGCGGCGGCACCTTCGACGTCTCCCTGCTGGACATCTCCGACGGGGTCTTCGAGGTGAAGGCCACCAAGGGCGATGCCCGCCTGGGCGGCGACGACTGGGACGAGCGCGTCGTCAACTGGCTGGTCACCCAGTTCAAGAACAAGAACGGCGTCGACCTGTCGAACGACAAGATGGCCCGTCAGCGTCTGCAGGAGGCCGCCGAGCACGCCAAGATCGAGCTCTCGCAGGCCCAGTCGACCGACATCAACATCCCCTACATCACGGCGAACCAGTCCGGCCCGCTGCACCTGGAGGAGAAGCTCACCCGCACCGAGTTCCAGCGCCTGACCCAGGACCTGCTGGACCGCTGCACCGGCCCCTTCAACGCGGTCCTCAAGGACGCCAAGGTCAACGTCAGCCAGATCAACGAGATCATCCTGGTCGGCGGTTCCACCCGGATGCCCGCCGTGCAGGACCTGGTCAAGCAGCTCTCCGGCGGCAAGGAGCCCAACAAGTCGGTCAATCCCGACGAGGTCGTGGCACTGGGCGCCAGCCTGCAGGCCGGCGTGCTGAAGGGCGAGGTCAAGGACGTGCTCCTGCTCGACGTCACCCCGCTGAGCCTCGGCATCGAGACCAAGGGCGGCGTGATGACGCGGATCATCGACCGCAACACCACGATCCCGACCAAGCGCTCCGAGATCTTCACCACCGCCGAGGACAACCAGCCCTCCGTGATGATCCAGGTCTACCAGGGCGAGCGCCAGTTCGCCCGTGACAACAAGTCGCTGGGCAACTTCGAGCTCACCGGCCTGATGCCCGCCCCGCGGGGTCTGCCGCAGATCGAGGTCACCTTCGACATCGACGCGAACGGCATCGTGCACGTCTACGCCAAGGACACCGCCACCGGCAAGGAGCAGTCCATGACGGTGACCGGCGGATCGGCGCTGGGCAAGGACGAGATCGACCACATGGTCAAGGAGGCCGAGGCCAACGAGGAGGCCGACAAGGCGCGTCGTGAGGCCGTCGACATGCGCAACGAGGCCGACGCGCTGTGCTTCCGCACCGAGAAGCTGCTCACCGACAACGGGGACAAGATCCCCGACGACGTGAAGCAGCCGGTCACCGAGGGCATCGAGAAGTTGAAGGAAGCCCTCAAGGGCACCGACAACGACGACGAGGTGCGTGCCGCGATGGACGACCTGAACCAGAAGGCTTCGGCCATGGGCCAGGCCATCTACCAGGCAGCGCAGTCCGCCCAGCCCGATGCGTCCGCGCCGGCGGACGACCAGCAGGCCGCCGATTCGCAGTCGCAGCCCACCAGCGGTGATGATGATGTCGTCGACGCCGAGATCGTCGACGACGACAACGACGACAAGAAGTGATCGTTGACGCCGGGGGTCGTGGGTCGCAGTCCGGCCCCGGCCCCCGGCGCCGTCCACCAGTGAAGACATCCCGTCGGGTGTGATGACCCGGCGACGAGGAGCAGATACAGACATGACCGACAAGCCAGCCGAGGGCAACGGCAAGGACGAGCCCGAGGACAAGCTCGGCGAGGACTTCTCCCAGTTGACCCCGGAGCAGTTCCTGGACAGGACGGCCGCCAACTCGGCCACCGAGCCCGCAGCCGGCGCGTCCGGGGACGATGCGCAGGCCAAGCCCGACGACCCGCTTGCCAGCCTGAAGGCGCTCGTCGCCGAGCGCACCGCTGACCTGCAGCGTCTGCAGGCCGAGTACGTGAACTACAAGCGTCGCGTCGACCGCGACCGCGATCTGGCCCGCAACCGTGGGGTCGAGTCCGTGGTGCGCGATCTGCTGCCGGTCTTCGACGCGATCAACCAGGCCTCCGCGCACGGCGAGCTGACCGGCGGCTTCAAGCTCGTCGCCGACGAGCTGGGCCGGCTGGCCACCAAGCACGGGCTGGTGCTCTACGGCGAGCAGGGCGAGGAGTTCGATCCGCACAAGCACGAGGCACTCATGCAGGTGCCGGTGCCCGGTGACGGCGAGATGCTCGTCCACGAGGTGATGCAGAAGGGCGTCGAGCTCAACGGGATCGTCGTGCGCCCGGCGCGCGTCGTCGTCTCCATGCCGAACGGGGAGCCGGCGGACAGCGCTGCGGGCGATGGCGACCAGGACGACCGGGCAGGCGAGCCCGGATCGGCGCAGGACAGCGATGCCGCGGGCCAGGACAAGGGCACCGCGGGGCCGGACGACAAGAGCTTCTGAGTTCGGGGACAGGGGGCATCAATGAGCACCAAGGACTGGCTGGAGAAGGACTACTACAAGGTGCTGGGCGTGCCCAAGGACGCCAAACCAGACCAGATCAAGAAGGCCTTCCGCAAGATCGCCCGGGAGAACCATCCCGACCAGCATCCCGGTGACAAGCGGGCCGAGGAGCGCTTCAAGGAGGCCTCCGAGGCCAACGACGTGCTGAGCGACACGGCCAAGCGCAAGGAGTACGACGAGACCCGCCGTCTCGGCGGGGGATTCCACTTCCCGCACGGCGGCCAGGGCGGTTCCGGCGGGAACGTCAACGACGTCTTCCGCACCATGGGTGGCGGGGCCACCATGGGCGAGGGCGGCCTCGGCGACCTGCTGGGCAATCTGTTCAACCAGGGCACCGGCTCCGGACGCCGTACGACGGTGCGCTCCGCGCGTCGGGGCGCCGACGTCGAGGGCGAGGTCTCGATCAGCTTCCTCGACTCGGTCAAGGGCACCACCGTCGGCATGCAGATGGTCAGCGACGAGCCCTGCCCCGCCTGCCGCGGAACGGGCGCGAAGGCCGGCACCATGCCGCGGATGTGCCCGACCTGCCAGGGCTCGGGGATGCAGCCGACCAGCGCGGGCGGCGTCTTCTCGCTGTCCGAGCCGTGCCGCACCTGCCACGGCCGGGGCATCATCGTGGACGATCCCTGCGAGGTCTGCCACGGCTCCGGGCGGGCCTCCTCGACCCGCACCATGCAGGTCCGGGTTCCCGCCGGGGTGACCGACGGGCAGCGGATCCGCGTGAAGGGCAAGGGCAGCCGGGGCGAGAACGGCGGCCCGTCGGGCGATCTCTACGTCCTGGTGCACGTGCACCCGCACCCCCTGTTCGGCCGCAGCGGCGACAATCTCACCGTCACGGTTCCGGTCACCTTCCCCGAGGCGGCACTCGGCTCCGAGGTGGAGGTCCCCACGTTGCAGTCCGGATCGGTGAAGCTGCGGGTCCCCGCAGGCACCCCCAACGGGCGCACCTTCCGGGTGCGCGGGCGGGGGATCGCCAAGTCGAACGGGAACCATGGCGACCTTCTCGTCACCATCGAGGTGCAGGTTCCCTCCCAGCTCTCCCAGGCGGCCAAGGATGCCCTGGCCTCCTACCGGGCGGTGGCCGACGAGGCCGATCCCCGGGTCGGGCTGGCGGGTGACCTGCGATGAGGCCGGTGGCGTTGCCCGAGGTCATTGACCAGGACGCGCCCATCTTCAGCGTCTCGGTGGCCGCCGGTCTGGCCGGCATGCACCCGCAGACACTGCGCGGATACGACCGGATGGGTCTGGTCGTGCCGCGTCGCGCGAAGGGTCGTGGCCGGCGCTACTCCCCGCGTGATGTCACCCGGCTGCGGCTCATCCAGCACCTCTCCCAGAAGGAGGGGATCAACCTCAACGGGATCCGGCGCATCATCGAGCTCGAGAACGAGATGGAGAACATGCGCGAGCGTGCTGTCCAGATGGCCGAGCTGATGCGCCAGATGACCGAGGTCCAGGACGAGGTCCAACGGGTGTTCACGGCCGGCTCCCAGGGCGCGGTCGACTATTCGCGCTTCCGCCGTCCGACCACGCCGCCGGCCATCGAGAGCTGAGGCGGTCCTCAGGCGGACCGCTGTTCGTCGAGCTCGGGGGTCTGCGGACGAAGGACGACGGGAAGCACCGTCGGCGCCGCCGAGCGGTCGAGTTCGCGCAGGAGCAGGTCCACCGTGGGGCCTGGGGCGGGTGGTTCCAGGCCGGTCACCTCGAGGCTGGCCAGCCGCAGCGCGGTGTGGCGCGCCAGTCCGGCCGTCCGGTGCCGCAGATAGCTGATCCGCAACCAGCGTGAGAGCAGCGATTCCACGTCCAGCTCCTCGTCGCAGGCGTGGTCCTCGGGCAGCGGGCAGGTCGCCCCGTTGCTGGTGAGCGGCATGACGAGGTTGTCGTAGACCCATTGTGGGCCCGCCACCCGGCGGGCGACGGTCATCACCCACTCGATCTCGTGCCTGACCGTCTCGGGCCCCACCGGCTGGTCGGGGAAGTGGTGGAGACGTTCGGCGCACAGCCCCTCGAGCGGCCATCGGCCACAGACGTGGTCGGGGCTGAAGGGGTAGGAGCGC
>JBAQVA010000187.1:0-5861 GCA_049297835.1 Propionibacterium sp. | reverse complement strand
CCTTCGGCGCCCGGGCCGTCGTCCTGGACACGAATGTCCGCCGGGTGCTCGCGCGCCTGGACGCCGGCCAGCAGTTCCCCGCCAACTCCACGACCGCCGCCGAGCGCCGCCGGGCCGGGCAGTGGCTGCCCGACGAGCGGGAGACCGCCGCGCGCTGGGCGGCGTCCTCGATGGAGCTCGGTGCGCTGGTGTGCACCGCGGCCTCCCCGCACTGCACCCGGTGCCCGGTCGCCGAGCACTGCGCCTGGCTGCTGGCCGGCCGGCCCGAGCACGCCGGGGCGCCCCGGCGCACCCAGCGTTTCGTGGGCACCGACCGCCAGGCCAGGGGCCGGCTGCTCGATGCACTGAGGACCAGCCCGGCCGGGGTCGACGTCGAGCTCCTGCTCGCCTGCTGGCCGAGTGACCCGGACCAGGCCCGGCGCGCGCTCGACGGGCTGCTCGCCGACGGCCTCGCCCATCGCACCCAGGGACTCGTGACGCTCTGAGACGCCCGGGCGGCCGAGCCGCTGCCAGGACCGGTGCCGGGCCTATAATCGCCCCGAACGCGGGAGCTCATGCAGGCGGGCTGAGAGGACGCATCGTGCGTCGACCGCAGAACCTGTCCGGGTAATGCCGGCGAAGGGAGACATCCGGTGCCACACACCCCCAGCGATCTCGATCTCGGTGACGCGCTGACGCGGCTGCGCGAGGCGAATCCACTCGTGCAGTGCCTCACCAACATCGTGGTGGCGAACTTCACCGCCAATGTCCTGCTCAGCGTCGGCGCCGCCCCGGCGATGGTGGACAACTCGAGCGAGGCGAAGATCTTCGCCGGCGCGGCCAGCGCGACGCTGGTCAACACCGGCACCCCCTATCCCGACACCGCGCTGGGCATGGTCGACGCGGCGCGCGGCGCGGCCGCCGCGGGGCACCCCTGGGTGCTCGACCCGATCGCCCCCGGGCTGCCCTTCCGCGGCCAGATCGCCCATGACGCGCTGGACGCCTCCGACCCGGCCATCATCCGCGGCAATGCCTCGGAGATCATCACCCTCGCCGGGGCCAGCGCCGGAGGCCGCGGGGCCGACAGCACCGACGAGCCCTCGGCCGCCCTCGACTCGGCACGCGAGCTCGCCCGGGCGCACCACACGGTGGTGGCCGTCAGCGGCGCCGTCGACCTCATCACCGACGGACGCCGCGTGCTCTCCGTCACCAACGGCCACCCCTGGATGGCGCGGGTGACCGGCGTGGGCTGCTCGCTGGGCGCGCTGATGGCGGGCTTCGCGGCGGTCTGCCCACCCCTGGACGCCGCCGTCACCGCGACCACGCTGCTGTGCGTCGCCGCCGAACGCGCGGCCGCCGAGACCCGGGCGCCCGGCTCATTTGCCGTCGCGCTCGTCGACCAGCTCTTCCTCATCACACCCGGCGAGCTCGCCGACGCGGGGACGGTCGACGATGTCGCGGCCTGAGCTCGACCTGTCGGTCTACCTGGTCACCGACACCCGCATGTGCGGCGGCACCGATGCCGTGGTCGCCACCACGCGGCAGGCCGCCCGTTCCGGTGTCACGCTCGTGCAGCTGCGCGACCACCAGCTGCCCGACGACGACTTCGTGACGCTCGGCAGGCAGCTGGTACACGCCCTGGCCGGCACCGGGGTGCCGCTGCTCGTGGACGACAGGGTGCACCTGGTCGCCCCGATCGGCGCCCAGGGAGCGCACGTCGGCCAGTCCGACCTGGGCATCGCCGAGGCCCGTCGGATCCTGGGGCCCGACGCCATCCTGGGCCTGACCGTACAGACCCGCGAGCAGCTCGCCGCGGCCCGGGCACTCGGTCCCGGGCTGATCGACTACCTCGGCGTCGGCGCCCTGCACCCCACCGGCACCAAGCCCGAGACCGGCGAGATCGGTCTCGCCAGGATCGCCTCCCTCATCGAGGTGAGTCCCTGGCCGATCTGCGCGATCGGTGGCGTGAAGGCCGCCGACGCGCCGGATCTCGCAGGGATCGGCTGTGCCGGGATGAGCGTGGTCAGCGCCATCTGCGGACAGCCCGACGCCGCCGCCGCGACCAGGATCCTCAAGGACGCCTGGACGGACGCCACCGCCCCCCTGGCCGGGACGCTGCGATGAGGCCCCCGGCTGCGCTGACGATCGCCGGCAGCGACTCCAGCGGCGGCGCGGGTGTCCAGGCCGATCTCAAGAGCTTCTCGGCGCTCGGCGCCTACGGGATGAGCGTCATCGTCGCCCTGACGGCGCAGAACACCACCGGCGTGGCCGGTGTGCTCGAGGTGCCCGCCGACTTCGTGCGCCTGCAGCTGGAGACGGTCGCCTCCGATGTGCGCATCGACACGGTGAAGGTGGGCATGCTCGCCTCCGCCGAGCTGGTGACCACCGTCACCGAGGGCATCGACCGGCTGCGCCGCGCCGACGCCGAGCTGCCCGTGGTCGTCGATCCCGTGATGGTGGCCACCTCGGGCGCACGCCTGCTCGCCGACGACGCCGTCGACGCCATGCGCGCCCTGCTCGTGCATGCCAGTCTGATCACCCCGAACATTCCCGAGGCCGGCGTCCTGCTCGACGAGCCGGCCGCAACCGACGAGGAGCAGATGATCGGCCAGGCCACCCGGCTGGTCGGGCTCGGCGTGCCGCGCGTCCTGCTCAAGGGCGGCCACGGGTCTGGCCCCGAGTCGACCGACGTCTTCGCCGAGGCCGGGAAGGACCCGCAACTCCTGCGGGCTCCTCGCGTCCCCACCGGCAACACCCACGGCACCGGCTGCTCGCTGAGCTCGGCGATCGCCGCCCTGCGGCCCCGGCGCAGTGGCTGGCTGGAGGCCGTGCGCGATGCGAAGAGCTGGCTCACCGGGGCTCTCCAGCACGCCGACGAGCTGGACATCGGAGCCGGATCCGGCCCCGTCCACCACTTCTACCGGTGGTGGTGAGCAGATGACCAGCACCCCCCTCGCCGCCGCGGGCCCACGCACCGAGGCGCCGCTCACCCTCACCGACAAGCCACCGCGCACCCTCGGCTTCTGGCCGCAGACCGCGATGTGGGGCTCGTTCGGGATCACCCTGTTCGGCCCGCTGACCGGAGCACTCGTCGCGCTCTCGGTGGGCAGCGTCTCCGGCGGGCTGCTCGCCTGTGCCATCGGGACCGTCATCGCGGCCCTGCTGCTCGGCGGCGCGGCCGCGATCGGCGCCCATCTGGGCACCCCCTCGATGGTCGGCCTGCGCGGCCTGCTCGGCCGGCGCGCGTCGATCCTCCCGACCGTGCTCAACATCGCCCAGAACGTGGGCTGGGCGACGATGGAGATCATCGTCATCTCCAGCGCGGCGGTGGGCATTCTCGGCGAGGCCTGGCGCTGGCCGTTCATCGTGCTGGCCGGCGGCCTCGCCACCCTGATGGCGGTGCGACCGCTCGGCTCGGTGACCTTCCTGCGCCGGGTCATGCTGTGGCTGGTGCTGGCCGGATCGGTCTACCTGTTCGTCATGGTGCTGCGCCAGCCGTCCCAGCCGATCGCCCAGGACTCCGTCATCGGGCTGTGGCCGGCAGCCGACCTGGCCGCCGCCCAGGTGGTCTCCTTCGCCCCGCTGGCCGCCGACTACTCGCGGCACTCGACCTCCGGGCGGGCCGCCTTCGGCTCGGCCTCGATCGGCTACGGGCTGGCCATCTTCGCCTACTACTGCCTCGGCGTGGTGGCGGTCGGCCACCTGCACGGCGACCTGTCCGGGACGAATCTGCTCGGCGCGCTGATGGCGCTGCCGGCCGGCGCCGTCGCGCTGGCGCTGCTGCTCACCGACGAGGTGGACGATGCCTTCGCCGACGTCTACTCGGCCACCGTCTCGGTGCACAACATCCTGCCCGGACTCGACCGGCGCGTCATCGCGATCGTGATGGGCGTCGCGTCGACGGCGCTCGCCGGGGTGCTCGACTTCGACCAGTACGAGAACTTCCTGTACCTGATCGGCTCGGCCTTCGTGCCGCTCTTCGCGGTGGCGGTGGTCGACTTCTTCTGGGTCAGCCACTCCCGCTGGGACACCTCCGCCGGCGCGCCCTTCCGCTGGTCCCCGGCGCTCGCCTGGGCGATCGGGTTCGTCGCCTACCAGCTCATCTATCCGGGCACCGTGCCCGGCTGGTCGGGCATCTGGGCACAGCTCGGCGCCATCCTGGGGGTGCACGCCCCCAGCTGGCTCGGCTCGACCCTGGGCTCGATGGTCGTCGCCGGGCTCGCCGCCTGGCTGCTCGGGCGCCTGGCCACCGTCCTGCCGGGTTCTCGCAGGACATCCGGCCCGCAGGGCACGCCTCGCTGACGACTAGGATGTCGATCACACGGGAGTCCGGTACACCGGGCTGAGAGGAGAGCAGGAGCTCTCGACCGTCGAACCTGATCCGGATCATGCCGGCGCAGGGAGGCCTCTCTTGCGGGCGTCGCCCGCACCGTGCCCGAGAAGTACCAGAAGGGGCACAACATGTCATCCAGGACAACATCAGGAGTCGACCGGACCCGGCCGGCTCAGTACGGCGCCGGGCACTGGCGGGTCGTCGACATCGTCGTGGCGGCCGTCCTGGCCGTCGCGGTCGGACTCATCTTCTGGGCGTGGAACACGATCGGCAGCGCCTGGTTCACGGTGATGGACACCCTCACCCCGGGGCTGGGCGGGCTGGCCTCCGGCATCTGGTTCCTCGGCGGCCCGTTGGGCGCGCTGGTGATCCGCAAGCCGGGTGCCGCCGTCTTCGTGGAGACGCTGGCCGCCGTGGTCTCGATGGCCCTGGGCAACCAGTGGGGCATCACGACCGTCACCTCCGGCTTCTTCCAGGGACTCGGCGCCGAGATCGTCTTCCTCGTCGTGCGCTACCGCGTGTGGACGCTGCCCGTCGCACTCATCGCCGGGGCCGCCGCCGGCTTCGGGGCCTGGGCGAACGAGCTGTTCATCGGCGAGACCCCGAACATCACGATGAGCTTCGCCTTCAACGTGATCTACCTGTTCGCCAACCTCGTCACCGGTGCGGTGCTGGCCGGCCTGGTCGGCTGGCTCATCACCAAGGCGCTGGCCAGGACCGGCGCGCTCAACCGCTTCGCCTCCGGCCGGGAGGCCTGAGCACTTGTCCGAACGAGCCGCCGTGCTCGCCCAGGGCTGGGGCTGGCGATATGCCGGCCGCCGGCGCTGGGCGACCCGCAGGATCAGCTTCGCCATCCAGCCCGGCGAGCGGGTCCTGCTGCTCGGTGGCTCGGGAGCGGGCAAGTCGACGCTGCTGTCCGCGATGAACGGCATCCTGGGCGGCGACGACGAGGGCGAGGAGGAGGGCCACCTGCTGGTCGACGGAGTCCATCCGAGCCGGCTGCACGGCAGGGTGGGGCTGGTCATGCAGGATCCCAGCTCGCAGGTCATCCTCGAGCGGATCGGCGACGACGTCGCCTTCGGCTGTGAGAACCTCGCCGTCCCGCGCGAGCAGATCTGGCCGCGGGTGCGGGCCGCGCTGGACGCCGTGCGGCTGGACCTGCCGCTCGACCACCCCACCCAGCAGCTGTCCGGCGGCCAGCAGCAACGGCTCGCCATCGCGGGAGCACTGGCCATGCAGGCCGGCGAGGACAGCGCCCCGGCAGTGCTCTGCCTGGACGAGCCGACCGCGAACCTCGACCCGGTCGGGGTCCGGGAGGTCCGTGAGGTGATCAGCTCGGTGGTCACCGACCGCCGCACCACGCTGATCGTCGTCGAGCACCGGGTCGAGGTCTGGGCCGAGCTGGTCGACCGGGTGATCGTGCTCGCCCCGGGTGGGGGCCTGCTGGCCGACGGCTGTCCGGAGGAGGTCTTCGCCAGGCACCGCGAGGAGCTGGTCGCGGCCGGGGCCTGGGTGCCGGGCGCCGACAGCGGGCTGCGCCGCCGACGGG
>JBAQVA010000186.1:0-15885 GCA_049297835.1 Propionibacterium sp. | reverse complement strand
TTACCGAAAACCGTGACATTCACCATGGAAGTTCTCCTCAGTTGTGCTGCCGAAAGTGTTCCCTTGTCAACTTCGAAGCCGGCCAGTCATCCGACTGCCGAAGTCGATGCCGCCAACTCGGCGACCCACACGTCTCAACATGATTGAAGGTGCAACTATTCCGGACTGCTGAAGACTCCAGACCCTGACCGGGCCCGATCCGTCCGAGCAGGCGGATGGGAAACTGAGGCAGTGCCTTCCCCGCAGACGCTCAGTGATTCGGACCGCCGATGTGTGGCTGCATGGGCTGCCGACTGCGCTGAGCGTGTCCTTGCGTTGTTCGAAGCGGAGGCGCCAGCCGATCGACGTCCACGCGACGCGATCGAGCGCACTCGTGCCTACAGCCGCGGGGAACTCGGGACGGCCGAGGAGATACGCCGTCGTTCCGTAGCCGGTCGCGCAGCACACGCGGTCAGCTCGCCCCCCGCCATCGCGGCGGCACGCGCTGCCGCACAGGCCTCCGGCGTGGCTCACATGGGTGCGCACGCTCTGGGCGCGGCTGCGTACGCGGCGAAGGCCGCAGGGCTCGCGGCACCGGATCACACCGCCGCGACACAGGACGAGATCAACTGGCAGCTCGCGCACATGACGACGCCTGTGAAGGCCGCCCTTCGGCTGCTTCCCAAGCTCGGCCAGGACTCCGCCGGACCGCTCGGCAAAGGACTCCTGGCCTCAGGGGTCCTCGCGGCAATCATCCAAGAACTTCAGGCAGCCACCGCCCAGCCAGACCGCCAATGACGATCGCTTACGGACGACTCCGCGTCGCCGGCACACGGTCATGCGGCAACCTGGTGCTGTGAAGCAGCCAGAAGATCCCAACGGATCGAACCGACAAGAACACCCGTGGTTGGGGATCAGCCTCGACACCTACGAGCGGCACATGGCTGACTCGCGCGTCGGCCAACTCCAACGCCTCCACCAGGTCACCGCTGAACAGCTTGCCGCACATCCGAGCCGAGCCGTGGCTGTCCTGGGCGTTGCCGGTGGCAACGGACTCGACCTCATCGATCCCGAGATGACGGATGCTGTCTGCGGGCTGGACATCAACCCGAGCTACCTCGCCGCCTGCGACGCGCGGTACCGGCCCGTGTTCGGTGATCGCCTACACCTCGTGGAGACGGACATCAGCCGCTCCGTCAGACTCGATCCCATCGGCCTGCTGATCGCCAATCTCATCATTGAGTACGTCGGGCTCGATGAATTCGTCACCTTCATCGCGGCGAACGCGGATCGGATCGGGACGCTGTCCTGCGTCGTGCAACGAAACGGTCAATTGAACTTCGTGAGCGACACAGAACAAGCCTCCTCCTTCAGCGGCCTGGCCTCGATATCCTCCGACATCGACCCTGGCTCCCTGACATCCGCACTCTCCTCGGCGGGATTCAGGGTCATCTTCCAGGCGGAATACCCGCTCCCGAACGGAAAGTCGCTCGTCCGTTGCGACTACCGAGGGACACAATCACTCATCGGCCGGCCCTCCGCATGCAAGCGTCCCCAGTGACGGGATCGACAGGGAACCCGGGTTCGTGGAAGAGAACTGGTTCTGACCAAGACCTGTCAAGCGTGTCACGCTTGACTCAAGAGCTTGACAACGCAAGGGGGCATTGTGTCCAGACATCTGAGTACTGGGTCCAGAGTGATCTTGCTGGTCACGCTGGGCATCGTCCTGGTCGGCTGCGCAGCGGGGCCGGGGCTGACCGACACGCAACCCGGCGCTGCTGGGTTCTGGCAGGGCTTGTGGCACGGGCTCATCGCCCCGATCACCTTCTGGGTGTCCCTGTTCAACCCGGGAGTGTCGATCTATGAGGTCCACAACAGTGGGGGCTGGTACGACGCCGGCTTCCTGATCGGGGTCTCGACCGTGTTCGGTGGCATCGCGCGGAGCGGCAGTCACGCCTCGGGGATCAAGGCACGGTGCGGGACAAGGCCGTGAGCAGGGTCCGGGAAGCCATCATGATCGACCGGCCGGTCGACGAGGTGTTCGCGACGGTGGTCGACCAGCGCAACGAGGTGCGCTACAACCCCGCCATGGCGTCGGTGGCCATGGAGACCGAGCCTCCCATCAGTGTCGGTTCGAGGTTCAGGGCAACGGTGGTCATGCGGGGCCGGCCGACGGAGGCGGTCATCGAGTACACCGGAGTCGATCCTCCGCATCGGTTGACCAGCTGCAGCGTAACGGCGGGGACGGTCATGGAGGGCTCCATCCGGTGTGACCCGAAGGACGGCGGGACGCTGTTCTCGTGGGATTGGCGCGTGACTCTGCCGGGCCTCCTACGACTCGCCGGTCCCTTGGTCGGGCTCCTCGGGGCCCACCAGGAGAGGCGGATCTGGACCGGGCTCAAGCACCATCTCGAGGAGAGTGCTCGATGAATGGGCAGCTGCCGCAGCGATCGGCGGCCGACGACACCGGAGCGGAATGGGACACGCTCTACCGGGCGGGCGGCGTGTCGGCGTTCGTCTTCGTGCTTCTCGTCCTGGTGCCGATCGTCCTGGTCTTTGCCGCCCCGGTCCCACCAGCCGACGGCGCCGGAGTGCTGGTCTACATCTCAGAGCACCGTTGGGTCTACCTGGTCGAGCTGATCTGCTTCGTCGGCCTCTCCGTTCCGGCGATCATCGTGTTCTGCGCCCTCGCGGTCGCGCTCCGCGGCGTCGATCGGAGTGTCGCCCTGCTCGGCGGTGTCATCGGCGTGGTGTCCGAGACGATTGCATTGGCGCTCGGCAGCAGTCCACAGTCCCTCCACGGCGGGCTGGTCGTACTGGGCAACGCCTACGCCCGGGCCGACGACACCGGACGTCCCGCATTGGTTTCGGCAGCAGAGGCGCTGATCGCGGCCACCAATGCGGTGTCCTGGGCGGGCATCCTGACCGCGGCAGGGATCGGGGTGTTGTCCCTGCTGATGCGGCGCGGAGGCTTCGGCACGGGCTTGGCAGTGCTCGGTGTCCTCGCCGGCGTGCTCGGTGTCGTGTTCGAGGTGACCCGGCCGATGATCGGAGCCTGGTACTCGGTCTACGGGCTGCTGTTGCCGGTGTGGTTCGGGCTGGTGGGCTGGAGGCTGCTCCGACGCCCGAATCCGCCCGTGGCAGAATCCATCCGATTGTGACACGGCCGGTCCCCACGCCCACACCGTTGGCCCCTTGCGCAGTGTTGCCCCGACGTGCTTCTCTGGAAAGAATGTGGGCCCTCGGTCCGCACCGAGTGCCCGAGAACCCTGGAAGGCGGCTCTCCCATGAGCACCTCACAATCCCCGACTGACGACCTGCACTATCCGGCACGGCTCCAGGTGGATTATCCGGATCATCTCGATCGCGTCACCAGCTTCTTCCGATTGTTGTGGATCATCCCGATCGCCATCGTGTTGTCTGCGTTGTCGGGAACGGCAACGTCCACGGTCAAGGTGGTCAACGAGACCGGGAGAGTGATCTCCCGAAGCACCGATACCGCCGGCGGGATCGCCGCAGGACTGTTCTTCGCGACCTTGCTGATGATTGTGTTCCGCGAACGGTATCCCCGCTGGTGGTTCGATTTCGCCTGGCAGCTCCAGCGCTTCTCGGCACGCGTGTCCGCGTACGCAGCACTGCTGACCGATCGTTATCCCTCGACCGAGGACGAGCAGTCCGTGCACCTCGACCTCGACTACCCTGACGTGCGGCGCGACCTCAACCGGTGGCTGCCGCTGGTCAAGTGGTTCCTGGTCATCCCGCATGTCGTGGTACTGGTGTTCCTGTCGATCGGCGCAGTGCTGGCCGTCATCATTGCCTGGTTCGCGATCCTGTTCACCGGTCGCTACCCGCGCGGGCTGTTCAACTACGTCGTGGGTGTCGGGCGGTGGGGCCTGCGGGTCAACGCGTACGCCGGGCTGCTCATCACCGACAGATATCCTCCATTCCGGCTGAGCTGAGCGCCCCTGGACTGAGCATCGCGGGGTGCCAGCCCCCGCCGAGATCTCGCGGGCCCGCAATTCGCTGACGTACCCTCGCAGTTGTCGGCCACGTCATACCGCACGAATCGCCGGTCATCTGGCGGGGTCACCGCAGGCTTCGTCGATGTCAGGACGCACCGACCTCAATTGCCGACGGCCTCGTGTCTGCTGATGCGGCTTGGCCGTTCGCCGGGTCCGGCATGTGCAGGTCATTGAGGACGGTCTCCCCTCGGCCCGGGCGCACAGCACGTAGGGCGGTCAGGATGGACGCCAGATCCACCACCTCCTGGAGGAGCGCCCCGACCACCGCCGGAAGAATCCCCCACACCGCAACGAACATGAGTCCCACGCTCAACCCGATGCCGAGCCAGATGGCACCGAGGGCAACATTCACAGTGCGACGGGCGATGGCGATTCCCGTCGCCACCCGGCTGATGTCGTCGACGAGGATGACGACATCAGCCGACTCGCTGGCCGCGGTGGCGCCTTTGGCGCCCATGGCGATACCGACGTCCGCCGCCGCCAGGACTGGTGCGTCGTTGATCCCGTCACCGACCATTGCGACAGGGCGGTCGGTCATTGACACGACTGCCTCAACCTTGCCGGCGGGCATCAGCCCTGCCTTGAACTGGGTGATTCCGGCCCTCTCGGCGATGTGGCGGGCGGTGACCGCCCCGTCCCCGGTGAGCATGACGACATTGCGGACTCCGAGACCGGTCAGGACGTGGAGGGTCTCGGGGACGTTGCTCCGCAGCTCGTCGCTGAGCAGGATCCGCCCACGATAGGCCTCCTCGTCACCGAGATGGATGGCGATCTGGCCCGGGGCGAGCGGACGCTCCGGGACGCGATGCCCGGTGACGGCTTCCACATGATCGGCCCTGCCGACGACAACCAGCCGGCCCTGGACCTGCCCCGTGACACCCGCGCCCGTGGTCTCCTCGACGAGACTGGCGGAAAGTTCCGGAAGGTCCTCGTGGTGGGCAGCGGACACGACGGCACTTGCAAGCACATGACCAGATGCGGACTCGAGCGCCGCGGCAGCTGACAGCAGCTGTCCCGCCGTGCACCCGTCCTCGGGCTCGACGCCCACCACGGTGGGATGTCCGTATGTCAGAGTGCCAGTCTTGTCGATCGCCAGAGTGCGCACCCGGGCGAGCATCTCCAAGGCGGTGCCGGAGCGCATGACCACACCGTTGCTCGCGGCCCTGCTCATTCCGGCGAGAAAGGCAACGGGAGCTGCAATGAGCAGGGGGCATGGCGTGGCGACCACAAGAACCTCGGCGAAACGGGCCGGGTCACCCGACAACCACCACCCGAGCCCGGCGATGAGCAGAGCCACGATGGTGAAGGGTACGGCGTAGCGATCGGCGAGCCGGACCATGGGCGAGCGACTCTCCGCTGCACTGGCCACCAGGTCGACGATCTGCTGGTACTGGCTGTCCGCTGCGCGCGCCACGGCACGTACCCGACAGGCTCGTTGCTCGACAACCGCGCCGGAGAGGACAACGTCGCCCACGTCCCGGAGCACGGGCAACGGTTCCCCCGTGGTGGAGGACTCGTCGAAGCTCGCGGCCGCGTCCTGCAGGGTGCCGTCCACCGGCACGACCTCTCCGGGCCGCACGACAACGACATCACCGACCACCACGTCCGCGACCGGGACGTCCACGCACCTGCCGTCGGCTCCCACCCGATGGGCCACTCGCGGGGCGCGGTCAAGCAGCGCGCCGAGGTCGCGCCTGGCACGGGAGTTCGCGTAGTCCTCGAGTGCTGCACCGCCGGTGATCATGAGGGCGATGATCCAGGCGGCCCAGAACTCCGAGACGAGCAGAGTGGCAACGATCGCCACCGCAGCCAGGAGATCCAGGCCCAGGTGACCACTGCGCAGCTCACGGATCATCGACCAGACCTGCCAGCCCACCACCACGCCCGCGTTGGCGACGAGCACCCAGTGTGCTGGGACGACCCACCCGGCGAGCGAGAACAGCATCGCGCAGATTCCGGAGAGGAGTGTGAGGAATACCGTCGGGTAATTCCGTATGAATCGGAAGGTCCGCATGCCTCGAGGATGGCGCATCCGCCAGGACAATTCCAGCAAGGAAAGGCTGGGCTCATCTCCGTGGAATTCAGGAAAGGCTTCCCTCATTTCCGACGAATGTCAGGGAAGGCTGGCCTCATTGTCGACGTCTCGCCCGAATTGCCCCCGCCATTTCTGCGAGAGAATTCTGATCCCAGCGTCGTGTCCTTCGACCCGGTGATGACCAGACCTGCCTGACGGGCGCGAGCACCTGTGGGATGCGGCCCTCGCACCCGGGGGACCAGCTCCCAGCTATCCCCGACGCCCAGATCGAAACCGGTGTTCCCCGTCCACCCGGGAACCCGGCGCTGTGATGATGTCGGCGAAGCCTGGCGTACCCGTCATCAGATGGTCCTGGCCGACGCTGAGAACTTCCACGGGATGCCCCAACGCAGCCTGGTCGGCGACCACGTGCTGCATGGTCGCCTGCCCACCGGCGACGACTGCCGTGGCCAGCACGTCCGCAGTCACGATGTCGTCCGCCAGGACGCTCGCCTGGACGACGTTGTCGGCACCGGGAACCCGCCAGATGTGTTCCCCTCGCTCAGCGACTCCGGACGTGGCCAGCGCCCGGTAGGGGTGTCCGTCCAGCAGGACTTTGGTGAGCAGTTGGTCACGGTCGAACGGATCGACGATGCCGATGACCCAGGGCGACCCTGTGGGAGCGTTCCTCACCAGTACGTCCCCGCCCGCATCCAGACACCACGACGCGACACCCCAGTGGTCGAGAAGTTCACCAGCCGCACGAATGGCACGTCCTTTGACGACGCCGCCGAGGTCCATTCCGCCGACCGGCGGATAGGGCGTGAAGGCCCCGTCGGTGCGCACGTACCATTCCTGGGCAACGTCGAATGCCGCGCGGAAAGCCTCACTCGACCGGGTGACGGCGAGACGCCCGGTCGAGACCGCGGTGGCCTCCGAGCCGTTGCGGTACAGGCTGAAGCGGGCGTCCAGATCCGCGAAGATCCCTTGGAACGCATCGCGCTGGCGAGCGTCGAGGCCCGTCGGCACGTCGAGCGAGACCACCGTGCCCATGGTCTGGAAGACCAGCCGCGAGGGGGTGTCGACGAGCCGGGGCCCCCATGGGTCCGATGGCGTGGGAGCCCTCCGATCGGTATGGGTCGTCATGACGTCCTCACGCTGTCGCCTTGTCGAGCGCAGACTGCAGCGAGTCGAGGTAGCTCTCGCTCGTGTAGGTGGCGCCCGAAACGGCCTGGATCTTCGCGCTCTGCGCGGCAAGCACCTCACTGCGAAGTGTGGGCACAGCGTAGGAGGCGATGCGGCGGGACTGGCTGTCGGACACGGTCGTTGTGGCAGACACGTCGGTGATCTTGCCGCCCGAGACCACCGCCGTGACTGTCCAGCTCCCGAAACGGTTGCTGGCGGCCGCCCCGGTGTACGTGCCGTCCTTCAGACCCGTCCCCGCGGCTGTCGCTGCGCCACTGCCCGCGGAACCGGCGGTCGAGGTGCCCCCCGCCGCTGTTCCCTGAGTGGTCGGCACGACCGTCTGGGCCGCAGCGACACTCGATCCGGCACCCTCGGTCAGGGTTGCGGAACCCAATCGCCAGCCCGTCAGCAGTATCCCGAGCGATGCAATGACCGAGACAATCGTTGCTCTCCTGCTCACAATCCGAACCTTTCGTCGTGGAACTGGTCGTCGGGCAGACCGCAGGCACGTGCGTCGGCCTGGACGGCATCCATGAATCCCTCGGGTCCGCACACGTAGACATCGGACTGGCGGATCCACGGCGCAAGATCAGCGAGGCTGAGCCAAGGCTGCGAAACGCTGCTCCAGCGCCCTCGCGCGTGGTGCCCGACGACGGTCACCAGGTCGACATGTCTCTGCCGGCACAACTGCGCGATCTCGTCGTAGAGGTAGAGCTCCTGCGGCCGGGAGGCCCGGAGCACGACCAGCGCACGACCAGGGAGCACCTGTGCCTCTTCGAGAAGCGCCCGGATCGGCGCGATGCCCACCCCGGCGCCGACGAGGACGAGCCCCGGCTGGCTGCGAGCGCGCTCCCCGAATACTCCGTAGGGACCCTGGATGAACACCGGGGTACCCCCTCGTACCTGCTGGAGCGCACGAGTCCCCCGACCCAGGGCACGCACCGTGATCCTCAGCTGATGATCACGCACCCCAGCACTCACCGAGAAGGGATGTGCGTGGGTCCACAGCCGAGGTGCGAGAAAGCGAAAACTGAGGAACTGCCCGGCACTGACGTCGAGTTCGTCGAGTCGTGCTCCGGTCATGTCGATGCACACGACATCGGGAGCGATGTGCCGCACGCGACTCACCACGAGACGCTGCTGCCAGGAGGTGACCACGGGCTGCACCATCCGCCAACGGACCAGGCAGAAGAAGCAGGCCAGGAACATCGCCCCCCAGTACCAACGGGCCGGTCCCTGGGCGAAGACCTGCCCTGTCGAGAACTGGTGAGGGATGGCGGCGAGCACCGCTGCGTAACTCACCAGGTGCACGCCGTGCCAGACCTCGCGTGGCAACCTCAACCTCACCGCAGCCGCCGAACTGAGCCCGACCAGGCCGAACAGGCCGATCGAGACGATGGCCAACGCCGTGTCGCGCACGCTCGCGAGCATCCAGAGCTCCCCGATGACCCCTCCGGTCAGGGCCGACGCGTTGGCGAGGACCAGGAAGACGCCGTGACACACGAGAAGCGTGATCATCGAGACATTGAGCTGCCGGTGCCGAAGGATTGCACGATCGTGTCCGATGCTGTGATCGACATAGGGGATACGCGCGGCGAGCAACAACATCTCACACAGCAGTGCGGTCCCGACGAGTCCGCACAGCACACCCATCGCATGCAGACCCGACTGCAGGTCAGTCAGGCCATTGGCGCCACCCTCGGTCAGCCAGATCCCGACAGGCATGACGACGAACAGCACTCCGATCACGTCCACCACATCGCGGTGGGCACGGAAACTGCGAGATCTCCGTCGGAGTCGGAGCAGGCCGGGGGCTTCGGTTGAGTGATTCGGCCACGTCTGGACTGTCATGCTGCCCAGCATTGGAGATGTTCCTGTGAAGAACTTGTTCCTCTCATGTGAGACCATTTGTGCTTCCACAACGCCATGCGGGCAGAACAGCTCGTGGTTTCCGGTCGTGAGTGGCTGCGTGGACCGCGTTCTCCCCAGCCGTCATTGCAGCAAGGAACAGCCGGTGAGGATGACGGTGAAGGCGCTCATGGAGAGCCCCAAGGGCACGCCGGGAAGGATGTCGATGACATCGGCGGTCGTCGTGACGAACTGTCACGGGCGCAATCGCGCCTTGAGGTCCGATGGCAGCAACAGGGCACGCTCGATCAGCGCATTCATCGTCACGAGCGTCACCGCCTGTCCGGCGAGAATGCCGAAGAGGACGAGCATCTGTGACGCCCCTGCCTGCAGCGGGGTGCCGCCGCCGAGCAGGACACCGATGAATGCACCGGGAAGGGTGACCACGCCCACGGTCCGGGTGCTGTCGATGCTGGGCACCAGCGCTTCACCGCTGCTCGGCTCGAGGACGAGGCGGATCGCCTCCCGACGCTGCAAGCCGAGGGCAAGCGCAGCCTCATAGCTGGGGATTCCCGCGCGGAGCTCCGGGAACGCCCGCCGCCCACCGAGTGTGTGCACGGTCATCATGTTCCCCACGATGATGCTGCCGATGGGTAGCAGGGCATAGCCGTTGAGGGGAGCCGTGCCGGTGAGGAAGACGATGAGCAGGACCGGCAACACACCGGCGGCGATTGCCAGGGCTGTCCACTGCCAGCTCCCGGTGCTTCCCACCCGACGAGCCGTCGTGTACACGGCGACGCCGAACATGGCCAGGACGAACAGTCCCGAACTCCACAGATGGCTGATGGCAGCGACGACGATGAAGGAGACCGCCACGAGCTGGAGCACGGCCCGCGCACCGGCCCGCAGCATCGCCGGCACGAATCCCAACCGACCTACCCGTGACGCCGCCGAGGCAAGGACGAGGAGCAGCAGGAGAGCACCGACGAGTTGAAGGCTGGGGTTGATGGACACGCCCACATCGTGTCCCATCGTGCTCGACCCGTGTGGTACGGGGTGGGTTTGCTCTCTAAGGCGGCTCCAATGCCGCTCCACCTAGCGTGGAGCCATGCACTTCAGATCGCCCGCCGCGGACCTTCCCTCCGTGGGCCAACGCCTGTCCGACGTCCCGGTGAGCACCAGGCACCTCGCCCGACTGCAGCTGGCTCTCGGCTCAACCCTGCTCGCGATGCTCGTGGCGGTGGGTCTGCTCATCGTGCGTCCTCGTCTGGCCGGACCCGAGACCGCCCTGCTCAACCGACTGGTGCCTCTTGGTCCGGACTGGCTCGGGACCCTCGCCGTGGTGCTCTCCGTCGTGTTCGCCCCCGTCGGCGCGGTGCTCATTGCAGGTCTGGTGGGACTGGTGGTGGCGCTCCGCAACGGTCTCGTCTGCGCCCTGCACTACTGGTGGACCGTCGGTGTGGTCGTGTTCGTCACGACCGTGATCAAACTCGTCGTTCACCGCCCGAGACCCGATCCGGCGCTCCTGATGGTTGCACGCGCTCCCGGGACGGGCTCGCTGTCCTTCCCCTCCGGTCACACCGTCTTCGCGACGGTCCTCGTGCTCGCACTGGTCTTCCTCGCGACCACGACCACGCGGCGTGTGCTCGTCGTCGCCCTGGCGTGCGTCGCCGGCATCTGCATGGGCTTCGTCCGGTTGTACGTCGGCGCGCACTTCCCCACCGACATCCTTGCCTCCTACGTGTGCGTCGCGGCGGGAGCAACACTCGCACAGGCAGGCTGGCTGAGACTCGTCGATCCCCTGCTCGCACCACTGCACGAGCCTGGCGCGAAGTCGATGGCACGCGCCAGCTAGCGTCTCCCGGTGGCCAGTGGCACTGTTCTGTGGGGACACGTCCGGGCGGGAGAAGCCGATGAGACTGCTGGTGGTCGAGGACAACGAACGACTCAGCGCTGCGCTCGCACAGGGCCTCACGACAAGGGGCTTCGTCGTCGACGTGTGCCGCACCGGGCCCGAGGGGGCATCGATGGCCACCCGGGAGACCTACGACTGCATCGTCTTGGACATCATGCTGCCGGGGATGAACGGCTATGACGTGCTCAAGAGGGTCAGGGCCCATGACCCGGCCGTCCCTGTGCTCATGCTCACCGCCAAGACGGGCGACATCGACGAGACGGACGCTTTCGACCTGGGCGCCGACGACTATGTCACCAAACCCTTCAGCTTCGCCGTGCTCGTCGCGCGCATCAACGCCCTGCTGAGGCGCGGACGGGTGGCACGCGCCCCGGTGCTGCAGGTCGGTGACCTGGTGCTCGACACCATCTCAGGCAGGGCGAGCCGAGACGGGGTCGGAATCGACCTCACGACGAAGGAGCGCACGCTGCTGGAATTCCTCATGGTCCACGCCGATGAGATCATGACGCGCAGTCAGATCATCGACCACTGCTGGGATTCGGTCTACGAGGGCAGCAGCAATGTGGTGGAGGTATACATCCACTATCTGCGCCAGAAGATCGATGACCCCTTCGGGGTGCACACCCTGCTCACACGCCGTGGCGCCGGCTACCAGCTCGTCGCAGCCGGAGCGGGTGGCGCACCAACGGGGACCAGGCCATGAGGCGAGTGGGTACGACCGCGAAGATCTGGGCCTTCGGCGTGATACTGCTCGGAGCAATCATCCTGCTCGCCGGGGCGGGGCTGGTCCTTGGTCTGCGCACCGGCATGTCCTCCGCCACCTCGGCTCTGGTCGACGACGTCGTCACCAGTGTCCTCACCACCGCCCGCTCGCAGGGCGTCCCCACAGCCGTGCGCTCGAGCGCCCAGTCCGGCGGCACGCCGCTGACCATCTGCGCCATCGACAGCTCTGGGTCAGCGGTGAGCTCGCGGGCGGACGGCCGCTGCGACTGGCCCGAGGGCGTACCGGGGCAGCTCGCTCCGGGCACCCGGATCAACTCCTCGCACACCACCGGCCCCCTGGGGCTGAACCTGTCCGAGCACATCTGGCAGGCACGAGGGGTGACGATCGGGAACGAGCGGTGGACGGTCGTCGCGGCCGCGAACGTGGGTGAGGACACGACTGCCTTCACCATCACCAAGAAGCTGCTCGCGGTCGGGGGATTGTTCACATGGGCACTCGGGGCACTGCTGCTGTGGTTCGTGATCCGTCAGGCGCTCCGATCGGTGACCAGGATTCGTACGTCTGTCCAGGCGATCGGCGCCCAGCACGATCTGTCGGTCCGGGTTCCGGTGCCTTCCGGCAGGGACGAGATCGCGACCCTGGCCACCACCATGAACGGCATGTTGGACGAACTCGAACGCGCCGACGCGGTGCAGAGACAGTTCATCGCCGACGCCAGCCATGAGCTGCGCACCCCCGTATCCGTGCTTCGCACCGGTCTTGAGGTCGCGGCGAGCAGCGCCCGGGACGCGCCCTCGGACGGCCTGCGTGATCTCGCCGGTCAGGCGGCAGAGCTCGGAGACCTCGTCGACTCACTGCTCACCGTCAGCAGACTTGACGTCCCGGGCTTCCAGGCAAGGCTGCGCGAGACCGATCTCGACGAAGTCGTGGGCAAGGAGATCGCCGATCTCCGGCTCGTCACGACCCACCCGGTGGCACTCCGCCTCGAACCCGTCCGCACCCAGGCGGACTCCGTCCTGATGGGTCAGCTCGTGCGCAATCTGGTGACCAACGCGGACCGCTTCGCCGCCACGTCGATTCGTGTGAGCCTGGGCCGCTCAGGCGCGACGGCTGTATTGGACGTGGACGACGACGGTGCCCCCGTCCCCACCGATGAGCGCGAACACATCTTCGACCGATTCGTGCAGCTCGACCCTGCCCGCGCCGATGACCACGCCGGGCTGGGCCTGCCGATCTGCCGCAGGATCTGTGGCCTGCACGGCGGGACCGTTCAAGCCACAGAGGCCGACGACGGCTGGTGCCGGTTCACCGTCAGCATCCCCCTGGCCAGCACGCCCACCCAGGTGCACGCGACGCGGGGAGATTCGGTGGGAACCCCCACGGCCTCGCAGACGGCGACATCCCCGTACTGAGGCAGTACGGGGATGTCGTCACCAGGGCGGATGGACCCGTTCTCAGGCCCAGCTGTTGAGAACCTTCATGTACTGCGCCCGCTCGAAGGCATGCGGATCCTCCACCGAGGATGCATTCATCGCGCCACGCAGCTGACCCACGGACTCGTACTCGTTCTTGGCGAGCCAGTTCTTCAGCTCGTCCAGCATCGAGGTGATGGCCTTCGGACCATTGCGCAGCACGGCTGACGTCGTGTAGGCCACCTGTGCGCCGACGAGCAACGACTTCACGACCTCACGTCCGGTGTACACACCGCCGGTGATCGCAAACTCGAGTTCGGGGAGCTGGGCCGACAGGATGCCCACCCAGCGCAGCCGCATCGGCAACTCGTCCGGCGTGGACAGCGCCAGACTCGGAACGACCGAGAGCGTGTCCAGGTCGAGATCGGGCCCGTAGAAGCGATTGAAGAGCACCAACGAATCGGCCCCGGCGTTGTGCGCCCGCACCGCGAAGTACGGCAACGAGCTGATGAACTCGGAGATCTTCACCGCCAGCGGCTTACCACCGATGACCTTCTTGACACCGGCGATCACACGCAGGTAATCGACCTCCACGTCCTCGGGCGAACGCCCCGGCTCGGCAGCCAGGTCATAGAGATTCAGCTCCACCGCGTCGGCGCCGGCATCAACCAGTTCTGCTGCATAGCGCGCCCAGTCGCCCGGGTGAGAACCGTTCACGGAGGCGATCACCGGGATGCTCAGGGCGGCCTTCGCATCCGTCATGAGCTTGACGTGCCGCTCCGTACCGACATTGGCCTGATCCACCTCGGCGAGTGGTGCGGACGCGAACTCCGCGAACTCGTCGCCGGTGTCCAGGACCTCGGAGGCCTCGATCTCCTCGGCCTCCACCTCCTCGGCAAACAGACTCGGCAGGACAACGGCCGACGCCCCAGCAGCTTCAACCGCCTTCAGCCCCTCGACCGTGCGGAGCAACGGGCTGGACGAGGCAATGACAGGGCCGCTGAGGGGCAGGCCGAGATAACTGGTGGACAGGTCCGGTTCGGTGCTCATCGCTCATTCCCCTTTGTCAGCGTCACTTGTGTCGGCGTCTTCGGAATCTTCGTCGTGCTCAACAGGCAGCACGCGCTCCAGCCCCGCCAGCTGGCTGTAGTAGCGCCAGCGTTCGTCTGCGTCGTCCTGCAAGAGCTTGCCCAGTTCGTCGGCACGCTTCGGATTGCTGCGCGCCAGCATCCCGAACCGGGCCTCCCCTGCCATGTAGTCAGAGATGTGGCCGGTGGGCGCCTTGGAATCCAGGTGCAGGGGCACCGAGTGCTCCTCCTCGCTGGGGCGGAAGCGGTACAGCGGCCAGTAACCGGTGGCGACGGCTTGCGCCTGGTGGGTCATTGACGTGCCCATGTCGATGCCGTGGGAGATGCATGTGCTGTAGGCGATGATGAGACTCGGCCCGTCCCAGGCCTGCGCCTCGAGCATCGCCCTGACGACCTGCTGTGGATTGGCACCCATCGAGACCGATGCCACGTACACATTCCCGTAGGACTGGGCGATCATGCCCAGATCCTTCTTGGCACTCTCCTTGCCCTTGGCCGCGAACTTCGCCGCAGCGCCACGAGGTGTCGCCTTGGACGCCTGGCCGCCGGTGTTGGAGTAGACCTCGGTGTCCAGCACGAGCACGTTGACATTGCGCCCCGTGCCGAGCACATGGTCCAGGCCCCCCGAACCGATGTCGTAGGCCCAGCCATCGCCCCCGACGACCCAGACGGTCTTCTCGACCAGTTCGTCGGCGAGCGTGGCCAACCGAGTGGCCACGCGTTCCGTGCGCCCGTCGAGAGCCTTCTTCAGTTCCTCGACCCGCGCACGTTGCGCGACGATGCCTTCCTCGTTGCTCTGGTCCGCGTCGAGCAGACCCTGCACGAGCGCCTGGTCCAGGTCGGGCAGTTCGGTGACGAGGCGGCGCGCCTCGGCGTTCTGCTCCTCCCACGCCAGCCTCATGCCAAGGCCGAACTCGGCGTTGTCCTCGAACAGCGAGTTGCTCCAGGCCGGGCCCCGGCCGTCCGGATTGGTCGTGTATGCCGAGGTGGGCAGGTTGCCGCCGTAGATCGAGGAGCATCCGGTGGCGTTCGCGATGAGCATCCGATCGCCGAAGAGCTGGGTGAGGGTGCGCACATAGGGCGTCTCACCACAGCCCGAGCAGGCGAGCGAGAACTCGAACAGCGGCTGCAGCTGGGCCGCACCCTTGACCTGGTCGTGGCGAACCTTTGTTCGGTCGACCTCGGGCAGGCCCAGGAAGTAGTCGAAGTTGGAGCGCTCGACGTCCAGGTGCTCCAGGCGCGGTTCCAGGTTGATGGCCCTGTGCTTGACCTGGGTCTTGGAACGGACCGGGCAGACGTCGACGCAGATGCCGCAGCCCGTGCAGTCGTCGGGCGCAACCTGGACGATGAAGCGATGGTCGGTGAGTTGACGGTCGCGGTAGTTCTTCGACCGGAAGCCCTCCGGCGCGTCGGCCAGGGTCTCCTCGGGAACGGACTTCACACGGATCGCCGCATGGGGGCAGACGATCGCGCACTTGCCGCAGTCGATGCACAGGCTCTCGTCCCAGATCGGGATATCCGCCGCGATGCCGCGCTTCTCGTACTTGCTGGTGCCGACCGGCCAGGTGCCATCGACGGGCAAGGCGCTGACCGGCAGCAGATCGCCCTCGCCGCGCAGCATGATCTCGGTGACGCGCTTGGCGAACTCCGGTGCCGTGTCGGGCAGCGGCGCCATCCGGTTCAGCTCGCTGGTCGCCA
>JBAQVA010000185.1:0-6000 GCA_049297835.1 Propionibacterium sp. | reverse complement strand
CCCACACCGTCACACGGGTGATGTCACGCCCGGACACGCCGGGCGGACGTCATCGCGTCACTTCTTGTCGTCGTCCTCGTCGTCATCGGGCTTGTTGGCCACCAAGGTCTCGGTGGTCAGCAGCAGGCTGGCGATCGACGCGGCGTTGGCCAGCGCGGAACGGGTCACCTTCACCGGGTCGATGACCCCGGCGTCGATGAGGTTGCCGTACTTGCCGGTCGTCACGTTGTAGCCCTCGTTGTCACCGAGCTCGGAGATCTTCGAGACGATGACGTAACCCTGCTCGCCACCGTTCTCAGCGATCCAGCGAGCCGGCTCGACGACGGCCTTCTTGACGATCTGCGCGCCGACCTTCTCGTCGCCGGACAGATCCAGACCGTCAGCGGCGGCAGCGGCGTGCACGAGCGCAGCGCCGCCACCGGCGACGATGCCCTCCTCGATCGCGGCGCGCGTGGCGGACACGGCGTCCTCGATGCGGTGCTTCTTCTCGTTGAGCTCCACCTCGGTGGCCGCACCGACCTTGATCACGCAGACGCCACCGGCGAGCTTGGCGACCCGCTCGGACAGCTTCTCGCGGTCCCAGTCGGAATCGGTGCGCTCGATCTCGGCGTGCAACTGCTTGACGCGAGCCTGCACGTCGGGCTCCTTGCCGGCGCCCTCGACGATCGTCGTGTTGTCCTTGGAGACCACGACGCGACGGGCGCGACCCAGCACGTCCAGACCGATCTCACTCAGCTTGAGACCGACGGTCTCGGAGATCACCTGGCCACCGGTGAGGATCGCGATGTCCTCGAGGATCGCCTTGCGGCGGTCACCGAAGGCCGGCGCCTTGACGGCGACTGAGGTGAAGGTGCCACGGATCTTGTTCACGACCAGGGTGGACAGTGCCTCACCGTCGATGTCCTCGGCGATGATGACGAGCTGGCCCTTGGCCGCGATGACCTTCTCCAGCAACGGCAGCAGGTCGTTCATGGCGGAGATCTTGCCGTCGTGGATGAGGATGTAGGGATCCTCGAGCACGGCCTCCATGCGGTCCTGGTCGGTCACGAAGTAGGGGGACACGTAGCCCTTGTCGAACTGCATGCCCTCGGTGAACTCGAGTTCGGTGCCGAAGGTCTGCGACTCCTCGACGGTGATGACGCCGTCCTTGCCCACCTTGTCGAAGGCCTCGGCGATGGTCTTGCCGATTTCCTCGTCGCGGGAGCTGATGGTGGCGACGTGCGCCATGTCATCGGTGGTCTGGACCTCGCGGGCCGACTTGTGCAGGGCCTCGGTCAGGGCCGTCACGGCCTTGTCGATGCCGCGCTTGAGACCCACCGGGTTGGTTCCGGAGGCAACCGCGCGCAGACCCTCGTGGACGAGTGCCTGGGCGAGCACGGTGGCGGTCGTGGTGCCGTCGCCGGCCACGTCGTTGGTCTTAGTGGCGACCTCCTTGGCCAGCTGCGCGCCAAGGTTCTCGTAGGGATCGGTCAGCTCGACCTCCTTCGCGACGGTGACACCGTCGTTCGTGATGGTCGGGGCGCCGTAACTCTTGTCCAGGACGACGTAACGGCCCTTGGGGCCCAGCGTCACCTTGACGGTGTTGGCAAGGACGTCGACGCCACGCTCGAGAGAGCGGCGTGCCTCCTCGTCGAACTGAAGTTGCTTAGCCATCTGTCTTCTTCCCGCCCTTGTTACTTCTCGACAACCGCGAGGATGTCGCGGGCATTCAGCAGCAGGTAGTCCTCGCCGTTGTACTTGACCTCGGTGCCGCCGTACTTGGAGAAGATGACGACGTCATCGACCTTGACGTCCATCGGTACGCGCACGCCCTTGTCGTCGACGCGACCGGGGCCGGCAGCGATGACCTTGCCCTCCTGCGGCTTCTCCTTGGCGGTCTCAGGGATCACCAGGCCCGATGCAGTGGTGGTTTCGGCTTCCAGAGGCAGAACGAGGACCCTGTCCTCGAGCGGCTTGATCGTGGTGGCCACGTCAAACCCCTTTCTTCACTAGTCTCGCGCCGAAATTCTCGGCGCGCATGTGCTGTTGGGTGACCAGTGGGACGTCGTCGCGGTGCCATCCCCTGGACTGGCACTCCCCACCGGGGAGCGCCAGAAATCACGCTATACCCCAGTTAGCACTCGATCAAGCTGAGTGCCAGTACAGGGGGATTCCACAGGATCGCCGGGGCGGCGGTGCCGGACGCGTGCGTCCCCTCGCCACGGTCAGCCGCGGGGCAGCCGCCGGACCACCATCGCCCGGGTGCCCTCCGGGGTCGGGCTGAGCACCAGGGTGGCGGCGTTCGGGCCCTTCGGGCGCAGCGCCCGCCGCAGCGCCGCCGGATCGATCTGCACGGCGCGCTTCTTGATCTCCAGCCGTCCGACGCGGTGCTCGCCCACCCAGTGCCGCAGCACCCGGATGTCCGGGTCGAGCACCTCGAGGACTTCGAAAGTGCGTGCCAGCGGGGTCTCCACCAGCTCCTCGGAGCTGAGATAGGCCACCCGCGGATCGAGGCGCCACAGCCCCTCACCGATCGCGGCCAGGGCGCCGGCCCGGGAGACCGCCGGGTCGGGTTCGTAGAGATGACGCCCGGGGGGCGCCACCGGCAGTTCGGCGTCTCCGGGGTCTGCGTCCACCTCCAGGCCCTCCGGCAGGAGCACCGCGCTGCGCCGCCCGGTGTCGGGTCGTCCGCCGGCACCGGCCCCCGGCAGGGCCCACAGCCCGCACTCGACCAGATCGCCGTGCTCGGAGACCCATCTGGCGTCGACCTGGGCGGGCAGCATGTCGAGGGCCACTCCGGGCCCGAGCTTGGCGCACAGGCCGTACTCGTGGCCGAGCAGGCCGAGCAGGAATCCCCAGGAGGGCCGCAGGTCCTCGACCCGCCAGCTGCGTCCGCGCTCGGTGCGACGCGCCGGGTCCAGGAAGACACAGCTCTCGGGGCCAGCCCCGGCCAGCAGCCCGGCCGCCAGCTGTGTGGCGTCCCCGCAGATCACCTCGGCGCCGGGCAGGTTGTGCTCGGCGAGCAGGGCGGTGGCCGGGTCGATCTCGACGGCCACGACCTGCAGCCCGGCGTCCAGGAAGGCCAAGGCGTCCGCGCCGATGCCGCAGCCCAGGTCGACGACGCGACGGACGTGGGCCTCGACCATGGCGGCGGCCCGCCAGCGTGCCACGTCTGCGCGGGTGGCCTGTTCCAGGCCGTCGCGGGTCCACAGCAGTGTCGCGGCCCGGTCGCCGAGCTTGGTCCTGCCGGCCCGGCGGAGCTCGACCTGCGTGGTCGCCGCGGCCGCAAGCTGCGCCGGGAAGTCCCGGCGCATCGCCTCCGCCGCAGCCAGGGAGTCGGGGTGTTCGAGGGCGGCGGCCGCCGTCAGCGCCCGCTGCCCCTGGCTGGAGACCAGGGCCTGTGCCGTCGCGTAGTCCACCCGGCGATGCTACCCAGCTTCGGCCCGGCGCTCAGCTCCCGGGAGTGCCCGCCGCCCCACCCGAGGGGGCGGGCTCGAAGGGGCCGGCCCCTCAGGTGTCCGGGCGCTCCGGGACGAGGGCTGCCGCCGGCTCCTCGCTCGTCCACTCCAGCTGACGCACGTCGCGGGAGAGCAGCGCCGCGGCGGCGATGACCAGCAGCAACAGCCCGCAGACCAGCATCGGCCCGCGCGAGCCGAACTGTGCCACCGCCGGCCCGGCGATGAGCAGGCCCACCGGACCGAGCAGGAAGGAGCCCATGGCGTCGTAGGAGCTGACCCGTGACAGCGCGTCGTGGGGCACCTCGCGCTGCATGGTGGTCGTCCACAGCACGTCGAAGAGCATGAGGGCCAGACCCATCGGCACCGCGGCGAGGATGACCGCGGGCAGCGGGGCGCCCAGGCCGAGGAGCAGGAAGGGCACCGGGAGCGCCACGGCGGTGGCGATGACCGGAGCGAGGATCGGATGACGGGGCCGCCAGCGCAGCGCGACGAGAACGCCCGCCAGCTCGCCCACCGCCTCACCGGCAAGCACCAACGACCAGGCCCGCACACCGCCGTAGTGGTCCGTGGAGACGACCGGGCCGAGCACCTCGTGCGCCGCGTTGAAACACATGATGAGCAGCGACCACTGGGCCACCACCACCCACAGCCATTCGTGGGCGGTGAATTCCTTCCAGCCCGCACGCATGTCGGCGAACAGGCTGGTGCCCCCGTGCCCGGCGGCCGGGGCCGGCGGGTGCAGCAAGGAGGCGATGACCGCGGTGACGGCATACATCGCCGCGCTCACCGCCAGGCCTCCGGCGCCCCCGAGGGCCACGGTGACGGCGCCGGCCGCCACCACCCCGACGATCCTGGCGATCGAGACGCCGAAGGCGAGCAGGGCATTGCCGTCCTGCAGCCGGTCCGCGGGGAGGATCTGCGGGATCATCCCGGTCATCGCCGGGTAGCCCATCGCGCCACCGATGCCCGACAGCGCGGCGGCCCCGCCCAGCGCCCACGGATCGGTCACCCCGAATGCGATGAGCGCAGCCAGCACCGCGTGGGCGAGGGTCGCCAGCAGCTGACTGGCCACGAGCACCCGCTCGCGCCGCAGCCGGTCCGACAATGCGCCGCCGACCAGCAGGAAGACGACGAGCGGGATGGCCTCGGAGGCCATCACCACTGACAGCAGGCGGGCGTTGCCGCCGGGCAGGTCGAGGATTCCGAAGGCCAGGGCCACCGGCGCGAAGGCGAGCCCGAGCATGTTGACTGTCCTGCCGGCGAAGAGCAGCCCGACACCGGGCACGCGCAGCAGGTTCAGGTCATCACGCCAGGAATGCACCGGGGGAGCCTACCCGGCCCGGTGAACCGCACCGGATCAGCTCCCCGAGCGGTGGTGCCGTCTCACAGCACCGACCAGCTCGCCCCGGTGGGATGGCCGTCGAGATAGGGGATGACGGCGTGGAACTGGCCGATCTGCGGGTCGAAGACGAGCGGCAGGAAGTAGCGGTCGCCCTCCCACATGTCCAGCTCCCCCAGCCGGTCGATGGGCTCCCAGCTCAACGGCCCCTCGGCATTCCGGGAGGGGATCTCGCCGTGCCAGGTGTCGACCAGGAAGACGAAGCCGAAGGCATCGGTGCCGTCCGGATTGAAGCCGGGCCAGCTCACCGTGCCGCGCAGCCGCATCGAGTCCACCTCGAGGCGGGCCTCCTCGCGCAGCTCGCGGCGGATGCCGGCGACCACGTCCTCGCCGCGTTCCACCTTGCCACCGAGCCCGTTGTACTTGCCCAGCTGCACATCGGAGCTCCGGGCGATCCGGTGCACCATGAGCACCCGCCGGCCGTCGGGGTGCAGGACGAAGGCGAGCGTGGTGAGGACGGGGGTGATCATCGCAGGGCATCCCAGCTCGGCAGCACGGTCACGTCGCCGCGCAGCGCCTCCTGCACCGGCCCGGGCAGCCTGCCGGTCGGTGCGGCGACCTGGAAGACGTACTCGTCGAACCAGGAGTCGTCCATCGTCCAGTAGCCCTTCTCCCCCAGCTCCTCGCCCCAGGAGTTCTCGACCCTCCAGCGCCGGGGGCGGCCTGCCACCAGGTCGACGCCGGTGAAGCACATCGCGTGGCTGACCACGCTCTCCCCGGTGACCAGACGCTCGGCCTTGGTCATGGCGAGGTGCACGCCGTAGAGGCCCTCGTAGTCGTGCAGCCGGGCATGCCACAGGCCTGCCCTCTTCTCGCGCTGCTTGGCCACGTCGCAGGTGAACCAGACGGGCTCCCCCGCGGCGATGCCGGCCAGGGCCGCGTCCTTGAGCACCTCCAGGCCTGTGCTCACGTGCTGGTAGTCGGGCTCACCGGCCATGGCGGCGCTGCGATCGATGGCATAGCGCCGGTTGCACCGGATCTCCGGCCTCGGATCGTGCGCGAGCACGACGTAGTCGGCGAGCACGCCCACCTGGTGAGCGGCGAACTCGCGGGGGGTGCACCGCCCGGCCCGGACGAAGTCCTTGTCCTTGTCGCGGTACTGCCAGACGAACTCGGTCGGCGGGACGCCCAGATGGGTGGCAAGGATCCGGTGCGCGTCCCCGA
>JBAQVA010000184.1:0-2588 GCA_049297835.1 Propionibacterium sp. | reverse complement strand
GGTCGTGCTGCGCGACGTCGACGTCGAGGTGCCACGCGGGGGCAGGGCTGTCGTGCTCGGGCCCTCGGGATCCGGCAAGTCGACGATGCTGCGCGTCCTCAAGGGCGATCTCCTGCCGCAGTCCGGTGAGGTGCTCGTGGACGGGGTACGCCTCGGCGCCGCCACCAGGGACCGCGTGCGGGCATCCAGCGCGCTGGTGGCCCAGAGCACCTGGCTGTTCACCGGGAGCGTCCGCGACAATCTGGCGCTGGTGAGGCCGCAGGCCAGCGAGCAGGAGCTGTGGGCCGCCCTGGAACTCGTGGATCTGGCGGATTTCGTGCGCGGCATGCCCCAGGGGATCGACAGCGCGGTGGGCGAGCGGGGCCAGGCGCTCTCCGGGGGCCAGGCGCAGCGCATCTCACTGGCGAGGGCCTTCCTGTCCGGGCGTCAGCTGCTGCTCCTGGACGAACCCACCTCGCAGGTCGACCTGTTCTCCGAGCAGGTGATCATGGCGGCGCTGGACCGGCTGGCCGCCGACCACACGATCGTGCTCGTCACCCACCGGATGTCCGCGGCAGGCGGGGCGAGTGCCCTGTGGTCCGTGTCCGCGCAGACGGTGCGTCCCACGGAGGTGCGCAATGTCTGAGGCCCACACGACGGCTTCCGTGAGCACCGCGCCGGCGGCCAGCCCCGCCGGGTCGGCGGCTGCCGGACGCGGCCGCCTGACCCGCTGGCTCGTGCAGGTGACCCGACCCGTTCTCACCCCGCTCGCCGCCTCGACGCTGGCGCGCCTGGTGGACCAGCTGGCGGGGCTCGCGCTGTTCGGCCTCGCCATGGCGGCCGTGCTGAGTTGGGCCAGCAGTGGCACCGGCGGGCTGGGCCGGTTGGTCGGCGTCATGGTGGCGCTCAGCCTGGTCAAGGCGGTGTGCCGCTATCTCGAACAGTTCCTCGGCCATCTGGTGGCCTTCAAGGCCCTGGAGCTGCTGCGCGTGGAGACCTTCGCGGCGCTGTGGCCGCAGGCTCCCGCAGTCCTGGCGGGCAGCCGTTCGGGCGACCTGCTCCAGCGTCTGACGAAGGACGTCGATCGGGTCGAGGTCTTCTTCGCCCACACCTTCGCTCCCGCGGTGACCGCGGTGCTCACCCCGCTCGTCGCGACGCTGGCTGTCGGCGGGCTGGTGTCCTGGCCGCTGGCCGGTGTGATGGCGCTCGGGCTGGGGCTGAGCCTGTTTGTCGTGCCCTTCCTGGGAGCCGGGCCGGCGGCGCGCGCGGCCACCCGCACGGCGAGCCTGAGGGGGCGTCTCACCCATGAGGTCACCGACTCGGTGCAGGGCGTCACCGAGGTGACCGGCTATGGACTGCAGGACGACCGGGTGGCGCGGGGAAGGGCGCTGGCCGACGAACTCGGCGCGAGTGGGCGCGTCGTCGCGCGGGTCGAGGCGCTGCGCCTGACGATCTCGCGCACCGTCATGCTCGCCACGGCACTGGGCGTGGCGATCCTCGGGCACTCCCTGGGGGTGGGCGTGCCCGCCCTCGGCGCGGTCGTCGTCGTGGCCTTGCGCAGCTTCGCCGCCACCGGGGCGGTGCAGGACTTCCTCACCGATCTCGACGCCTCCTTCGCCTCGGCCGGCCGGCTGTGGTTGCTCGTCCACACGCAGCCCGCGGTGCTGGACCCGCCCGAAGCTCGGGAGATCCCGGACGGTCCGCTCCCGGTCGTGTGGCGGGATGTCACCTTCCGCTACGGCGACGGGGTGGGTGCGGGTGATGCGACGGCCCTGGACGAGGTGAGCTGCGAGGCCCCCGCCGGGCAGCACACCTGCATCGTGGGCAGCTCGGGAGCGGGGAAGTCCACGCTGGTCCAGATGGCCCTGCGCTACGAGGACCCGCAGGGCGGTGCCGTCCTCCTCGGTGGGGTGGACGTCTCGCAGGTGCGGCTGGCGGCTCTGCGTCAGGCCGTCGCCCTGGTGCCCCAGAGACCTTTCTTCTTCGCCGGCAGCGTTGCCTCCAATCTGCGTCTGGCAAGGCCTGACGCCACCGACGAGGAGCTCCGGTCGGTCTGCGAGCAGGCTCACATCAGCGAGCACGTCGACGGCCTGCCACTGGGTTACGGCACCGATGTGGGGGAGCTGGCGTCCCGCTGGTCCGGCGGCCAACGGGCCCGGCTCGCGCTCGCCCGGGCGCTGTTGACCCCCGCCCGGGTGTTCATCGTCGACGAGTACACCGCGAATCTCGACGGCGAGCTGGCGGCGGAGGTCTCGGCCAGCCTGCGCCGGGCACGCCCGCACGCCACACTGATCGAGATCACCCATCGGGTGTCCAGCTCCTTGGGCGCGGATCGGGTCCTGGTGATGGAGGACGGGCGGTGCGTGCAGGCAGGCGTCCCGGGGGAACTCGCCACGGCCGATGGGCCCTATGCGCGGATGCTCAGCCGCGAGGCGGATGCGGTCAGCGGTGTCTGACGGCTGATGGGCATCGTTCGTGCACTGACTTCGCCGGTATTTCGAGGTCCATCGGGACGGGGGCCGGGCCGGCGTCTGTGGGCGCCCGGGATCGGGGCGGTGGGTCCTGGCCGGCCGGGGGATGTGGTGAATCGCGTCTGACGGCTGATGGGC
>JBAQVA010000183.1:0-2951 GCA_049297835.1 Propionibacterium sp. | reverse complement strand
GCCTATTCCGTCCAGACGGCAGCGACCGCCCACACCGGATCGATCGTCACGGCCGGCCCGGTCACCTCGATGGGTGGTGGCATGGGTGGCGCGGGTGGCGGCAGCCAGCGCGGTGGCGCCGGCTTCGGCGGCCAGCAGGGCACAGCCGGTGGCCAGACCGGCGGGCAGCCCCCGCAGGGCGGATCCGGAGGCCCGCAGGGGTCCGGATCCAGCCAGGGCAACTCGACGCAGACGCAGACGGCACCCACAGGTCAGCAGGGCTCCTCGGACGGCGGAACCGGCGGCGGAAGCAGCATGGGCGGGCTGCTGAACGGAACCCAGGCGAGCTCGGAGGTGACCGCCCTGCTGAAGGGCGTGAGCAGCGATGTCACCTGGGCGGCCGCGACCACGGGCTCGCAGAATGCGGCCAGCTACCAGCTCGCCAGTGGCAAGGCCGTGATGCCCATCGGCGGTTTCAACGGGAGCGATCCCTCGCCGACCCTCGCGCAGTTCAAGGCGTGGGTGGCCGCCGGCAAGATCCACTACTACATCGCCTCGAGCATCGGCGGTACGCAGAACGGTGGATCCGACGTCGCGGAGCAGATCCAGAACTGGGTGGAGCAGAACTTCACTGCGCAGACCGTGGGCAGCACGACGGTCTACGACCTCACCCAGTCGTCCTGAGGCGGATCGCGGCCTGCGCAGGAAGCTCGATCGGATCAGATGAGCGGATGGCGCAGGCCCGCGAGGGCCTGGCCCGTCCAGATCTGGGCCTTGATCTCGTCGGGCCGGACCGCGATGACCTCGCCGCGGTTCCCGAGCACGGTGATCGCCACCCGGGAGAGCAGGTCGTCGCCGTCGTCGGTGATCTCGATCGCCCCGGTGGCGTCGTCGAGAGTGCCGTGGACCTCGGCGGTGAAGTCATAGATGAACGTCGACACCGCGCCGGTGACTGCCGCCCGGGCAATCTGGGCGAGATCGGTGACGGCGAGCCCCGAGGTGAAACCGTGCCCGATGGAATCGGCCAGGGCGCTGTGCGCCTCGGCGCTCAGCGCCACGATCCGGGCCCTGACGGCCTCGTCGATCTCGTCGGGACGCAGCGTGTCGGGGGCGCCGGGAACCGCAACGAGCTTCCACGGCAGGTTCTCCGCGGTGATCATGCTCAGCAGCGGCTCGGTGGCGAAGACGAACAGCGGGATTCGGGCATTGGCGTCGAGCTTGCCCAGCTCGGTGCGCAGCGCATCGGTCACCACCCGGGCATAGCGCTCCAGCAGCACCTTCTTGCCCTCGTCGCCGCCGAGACGACGCAGCAGCTTGCGGCCGCGGATGGTCATCCGGTTCGTGGCGTCCGCAGCATCCTCCGCGTAGTCCTCGCTGAGCTCGAGCTCGGTGGCCCGCTCGCTGGCGCTGGCCTTCCACAGATTCCAGCCATTGCCCGAGATGGTCAGGGCGAAGGCCGCCTGCGGCGAGGTCACGGCCCGGACCAGCTGGCCGAGGTCGAAGTGGTCGCCGACCTGCGACTGGGGCTGCAGCTTGTTCGGCAGGACGAAGTCCTCGGAGAAGTCGGGGGCCAGCAGGATCACCAGGGAGTGGGACAGATTGCCCCACAGCTTCGCATCCGCGAGGATCTCCTCCCACTGGACGCGAATGGCCTCCTGCCCGGCGTGGTTCATGCCCTGTGCGCGCAGGGCCCGCACCGCCTCGTCGACGGCGCTCTTCGCTGCCGTCACGGCCTGCTGACGACCTGTCGGTGTGGGGGAGGTGGGGAGATAGATCGTGATGGCGTTCGGGTGGGTCTCGCCCAGCGCGATGAGATCGTCAGTACTGGGCAACTCGTAGCGGATCACGTGGGACTCCTTGTGTTGGACCATTTTCCGGTCACTTCTGGGGCGATTCCCGATCCACGGCGAGTCAGGAATTCCGGCCTCGACGGCCGTCGGACGGAAGCGGCGGACGGACAGGATGTGCCGGCGCATTCGGCCATGAACTGACGCTACCACCGCATTCGGCGGATGCCGGTGCGTTGATTTCGCGGACCCTGCGTCATGCCGACGGCCATGATTGCGAGATCCTGCCGGAGTTGTTCCGGCGCCGGCGTGATCCAGGAATTTCCCGGTCCATTTCGGCCAGGCATGACGAAGGCCCCGGCATGTGCCGGGGCCTTCGTCATCATCGGGTCAGGAAATCATCGTCACTTGGCCGAACGGATCTCGGCGGCAGCCATCCAGGAGAGCTTCTCGAGCTCGTCGATGATGGTGTGCAGCAGATCCGCAGTCGTCGGATCCTCGGCGTCGACGGAATCGTGCACCTCGCGCGCGGTGGCGACGGTGTCGTCGATGCGCTCGGTGATCAGTGCAACGGTCTTCTGGGTGTCGATCTCGCCTTCCGGGTAGGCCGGCAGGCTGGTGGTGGCGGCGACGGTCGTGCTGCGGCCGTCGGCGGTGGCGTGCAGGGCGCGCAGGCGCTCGGCGATCACGTCGGAGTGCTCACGGGCTTCCTCGACGATCTCGTCGAGGTGCAGGTGGAGGTCACGGAAGTTCGTGCCCACCACGTTCCAGTGGGCCTGCTTGCCCTGGAGACTCAGCTCGATGAGGTCCACGAGGACCTTCTGAAGTGATGCGATGAGCTTGTCGGATGCGACGAAGCCCTTCTCGGAGTTCTGCAGATCGGTGCTGTGAGCACCCGTATCGGTGGCAGATACTGTTTCGTGCGAGATGACGTCGGTCATTGATTTACCTCTTCCTGGTCCGTGCAAGATGTCTGGGGCGATTGGCCTCACCGTTGCCGGAGGACCCTCTTCGTCCCACGCTAGTGCCAACGGCTGGGGCCGCCCAGGTATTCCGTGGGGGCTCCCGATCCTTGACACAGTTCTGCACATCTCGCCCATGCTTCTCTGCCTGTCCGCGCTCGCGCACCCCGTGCGGGAGTCATCCTTCCTTCGCGAACCCCGTGCGCGAGTCCTCCGTCGTGGA
>JBAQVA010000182.1:0-7372 GCA_049297835.1 Propionibacterium sp. | reverse complement strand
CGGAGGACAGCACTGTCTCGTGGTCGACGCATGAGAGCCTCCAGGGGGGTGAGGGAGCAGACATGTTTGAGACATCATGACACTGCCCCGGCGGCCAATCGCAGTTATCCACAGCACCATCTCAGATGGGTGGACGACTCCTCCCACCTCGACCCAAGCACCTCGTCCCACGACGGAAGCAAAGGTCCTTGTGCCACCCGCAATGGCAGAACTCACCGACCTGGCGGGAATTCTGGAGTCCCTCCGGAGAGAATCTCGGAGATTCCGGAGCCCTTCCCGGGGATCAGCGCAGACCCACCGTCCTCGTCCGACCCGCCCGGACAGCCTGCTCCCCCAGATCTAGGCTCGACACATGCTGCGCTACATCATTCGGGAGGAGCACCGGAGCATCAGGACCGAGGACTATGTCCGCGACTTCGTGGACGTCCCGAAGTTCCTGGAATTCTGCCGCGCGTGCCCCCGCCATGACCAGACCTGGGCCTGCCCGGAGTTCGACTTCGACCCACTGGACATCTGGGCATCCCACAGGTGGTTCCACCTCAACGCCCGGGTGATGGAGTTCACTCCCGACCAACCACGAACCGGTCTGTCCCGCGAGGAACTCCTCGACGACGTGACCACCATGTTCCATCGCGAGAAGCGGCAGGCGCACCGTGAGCTCGTGGCCCTCCACCGTCGCGTCGCGCACTCCACGCCCCTGTCGGCTGGGGCGTGTGAGCTCTGCGAGGAGTGCACACGAGCAGAGGGCAAGCCCTGCCGGATCCCGGACCAGCTGTTCCACTCCATCGAGTCGCTGGGTGGCGATGTCTCCGCCACGATGACACGGCTCTTCGGCCATCCGGTGCAGTGGAGCGACGGGACCTCGCTTCCGGACAGCTACCTGCTGGTCACCGGCCTGCTCTGCGACTCGGAGCACATTCCACTGATGCAGGCGCCCGGTGCCGCTCCTGCCCCGTCGGGCGAAGCGGTGAACTCGTCGATCTGAGCCCAGCGCCCACCCGGAGCCCTGGCGACACCGCTGGGTGGCTCACGCACCGTGCCCGATGCCGCACGGCAGACTGCCCGGATCCCAGCCGAGCAGACGCTCCGCGCATTCGAAGGCGAAGCGGTCGGTCATTCCGGCGACATAGGTGACGACACCACGCATCAGGTCATTTTCGGTGCGATGGCCCTCGGGCAGCTCGTCAGGGTGCGTGAAGTAGTACGAGACGAGCTGCTGGAGCATCCGGATCATGGTGTGCGACTGGTCCAGCGAGTCCGGACGCGTGTAGATGCGCTCGTAGTTGAAGCGGCGAAGCGCGGCGAGCGCTGCGGCGGTGGGCTTGTCCATGCCGATGATCCCGGTGGCGCTCGTGGTGGCGATGACAGCGCGGATCAACGTGCCCGTCTGGTTGCGCAACGCCACGCCGAGTGGCCCCGTCACCGATGTCGGCACATCGGCGTCGGTGATGATGCCCGCCCGGATCGCGTCCTCCAGGTCGTGGGCACAGTAGGCGATCCGATCGGCCCAGCTGACGATCTCGCCCTCGACGGTGAAGGGCGCAGGGCTGGACCACGAATGGTTCGCGATGCCGTCGAGGGTCTGGATGCACAGGTTGAGGTCGGCCAGCGCCACCTCCGCGCCCCAGGGACCGTGCTCGAATCCCTCGGGCAGGAAGGCATCGAATGCCTCCTCGGCGGCATGGCCGCCGGGCCCGTGACCACAGTCATGACCCAGCGCGATGGCCTCCGTGAGCGAGACGTTCGCGCCCACCCCACGAGCGATCGAGGTGGCCACCTGGGCCACTTCCAGGGCATGGGTGAGCCGGGTGCGCTGGTGGTCGGTGGGGAAGACGACCACCTGGGTCTTGCCCGCCAGTCTGCGGAAGGCCGTCGAGTGGATGATGCGGTCACGGTCACGCTCGAAGCAGGTGCGCTCGGAATCGGGCAGCTCGGGGCGGGCACGCTCCCCAGCACCGCGCGCCCTCGTGGCGCCGCCTCTCAGCAGTCTCTCCTCGGAAGCCTCCCGCGCCTCGCGACCCACGGGCTCGGCAATGTCGAGGAGCACGTGGCTGTCAGCGTGCGGGCGCACCACCGACTCGCCCTCGGAACCGACCGGGTGCCCGCTCATGGTGGACGCCCAGGCACGGGTGCGGGGCGTGGGCCCTGGCTCGGGCCGCAGCGCGTGCTGAAGTTCCTGTGTCACATCGCCAGTATGTCGCGGGCCACTGACAGTTCCCGGCCACCGCGCATCACCCGGGACGAGCCGGCGCGCAGCTCAGCCACCCGAGACCTCCAACTCGGCATCCGCGAGATCGAGATCCAGACCGCACCGGTCGTCCAGCCAGCCATAGGGCATGACGACCTTGTGCCGGGGTGAGCCCTGACGCCCGCGCGGCTTGCCGAGCTCCCGCTCGGGATAGGGGCAATCGGCACCGGCCTTGGCGACCACGATGTCCAGCAGGGCATCCAGGCTGTCGAAGCTGTCGACCATGCCCAGGCCGTGTCGCAGCTCGCCGCCGACCGGGAATCCCTTGAAGTACCAGCTCATGTGCTTGCGCAGATCGGTGAGGCCGTGCTTCTCCCCCATCTGAAGGGCCAGCAGCTCTCCGTGCCGGCGCACCGTGCGAGCCACCTCGCCGAGAGTCGGCAGGGTCCGAACCGGCTCGCCCCGCATCGCCGCGGACAGATCGCGGAAGAGCCAGGGGCGTCCCAGACAACCGCGCCCGATCTCCACTCCCGCACAGCCGGTGCTCTCGATCATCGCCAGCGCATCATCGGGCTCCCAGACGTCGCCGTTCCCGAGCACCGGGATTCCGACCGCGTCGACGAGCCGACCGATCGCCTCCCACCGTGCCGTGCCCGAATAGGCCTGGGCAACGGTGCGCGCATGCAGGCAGATCGCCGCCGCTCCCGCCGCCTCGGCCCGTCGCCCGGCGTCGAGATAGGTCTCGTGGTCGTCATCGAGTCCGATGCGCAGCTTCACCGTGACCGGCACGCCGTGGCGGTCTCCGGCCGTGACAGCCGATTCGACGATCGCCGTGAACAGGTCGAGTTTCCAGGGCAGCACCCCGCCCCCGCCCTTGCGGGTCACCTTCGGGACCGGGCAGCCGAAGTTCAGATCCACATGGTTGGCCTGGTACCTCGTGCACAGCAGCTCGACCGCCCGCCCGAGCACCTCGGGGTCCGTCCCGTAGGTCTGGACGCTCCTGATCCGCTCGGAATCGAAGAAGGTGAGCATCGCATCGGTCTTGCGGTCACCGACGACCAGCCCGCGGCTGGTGATCATCTCGCACACGTACAGGCCGGCACCCTGCTCCCGGCACAAGGTGCGGAAGGCCGCATTGGTCACGCCCGCCATCGGCGCGAGCACCACCGGCGTCTCGACGGCGACACGGCCGCCGGACGGGGAACGGAGCACGAGCGGTTCGATCTTGGGCACCGATCAATCCTAGGTGGCGGTCGATCTGCCTCCCGGAACCGACGCAGGCTCCGGCGCACCGGCACGCAGCACCGCGAAGGGATCGGTGATGCACAGCTGGTGTTCGACGAATCTGTAGGTGCGGGCCGGACGACCGCCCTTCTCCCCGGACGCGAGCACCCGTCCGGTGCGCTCGATCTGACCACGGCGGGTCAGCACCCGGCCGAGATTGGTGACGTCGACGTCGTGGCGCAGGACGCCGACGTAGACCTCGCGAAGGGCCGCAAGGGTGAACTCGTCGGGCGCCAGCGCGAAGGCGATGTTGCTGTACGAGATCTTGCCCTGCAATCGCTCCACCGCCAGGCCGACCACCTCCGCGTGGTCGAAGGCCATCGGAGGAAGGGCGTCGGTGTCGAACCAGCCGATGTCCTCGCCGCTGACCCTGGCCTGCTCTGCCACCAGCCCCAGATAGGCCGTGGCGATGGTGCGCTCGGCGGGATCGCGGAGCGGCGCGGAGAAACTCGCGAGCTGCTCGGTGTGGCGCACCACGGTGAGATCGAGCTTGTCGGCGAGATGCCGATCCATGGCGGCGTCCATCGGCTCGTCCACCTCCACCGGGCCGCTCGGCAGCGCCCACCTGCTCGCGAAGGGCTCGTGGTGGCGTCTCCAGGCGAGCACCTGGAGACGCGGCCCCGCCCCGGTGCGCACCCGCAGGACCACGGCCAGCACCTCATGGCGGTACTTCGCCACCCCGGAGGGATCCCTGAATGGTTGTCTCCGCACAGGTGCATGTTAGTGTGTGGGCACGTTATCGACTGTCAGACGATAACTTCTCAGAGGAGATCCCTTGCTCACCGAAACCGTCCCCTGGGCCGACCGGGTCCGGGAACTCGCCCGCCGCGAGGACGCAGTGATCCTTGCCCACAACTACCAGGCACCCGAGATCCAGGATGTCGCCGACCATGTCGGCGATTCCCTTGCCCTGTCCCGGATGGCGGCGCGTGCCCCCCAGTCCACGATCGTCTTCGCCGGCGTGCACTTCATGGCGGAGACCGCGAAGCTGCTCGCCCCGGACAAGCGGGTCCTCATCCCCGACGCCCGCGCCGGATGCTCGCTCGCCGACTGCATCGACGCCGGTCAGCTCCGCGCCTGGAAGGCCGAGCACCCCGGTGCGGTAGTCGTCAGCTATGTGAACACGACGGCCGAGGTGAAGGCCGAGACCGACCTGTGCTGCACCTCGTCCAATGCCGTCGAGGTCGTGAACTCGATCCCGCCCGATCGCGAGGTGCTGTTCTGCCCCGACCAATTCCTCGGCGCCCACGTGAGGCGCATGACCGGCCGCGACAACATCCACGTGTGGATGGGCGAATGCCATGTCCATGCCGAGATCTCCCCCGGCTCGCTCATCGGACAGGTGCACGAGCACCACGACGCCGAGCTGTTCGTGCACCCCGAGTGCGGATGTACGACGGCGGCCCTGTGGCTCGCCGGCCGCGGAGACCTGCCGGAAGGCCGCACCAAGATCCTGTCCACCGGCGGGATGCTCACCGCCGCCCGCTCCACCAGCTCACGGGAGGTGCTCGTCGCCACCGAGATCGGCATGCTGCACCAGCTGCGCAAGGTCAATCCGACGACCACCTTCCTGCCGGTCAACCCCCAGGCAGCCTGCCCGTTCATGAAGATGACCACCCCCGAGAAGCTGCTCGCCTGCCTGCAGGAGGGGCGCGACGAGGTGCACATCGACCCGATCGTGGCCGGACGGGCCCGTCTCGCGGTCGAGCGAATGATCGAGATCGGCCAGCCGGGCGGGGGCGAGTGACGATGTCCCCCACACGTCAACCGGGCTGCCAGCTGACCCTCGGGCCGGTGTCCTGGCGGCGCGACACCCAGGTCGTCGTCGTGGGCTCGGGCGCAGCCGGACTCATGTGCGTCGTCGGCCTGCTCGACGCCGGCATCGACACCCTGCTGGTGACCCGCGGCGAGGTCACCGACTCCAGCACGGACTGGGCGCAGGGTGGGCTGGCCGCCGTCTGGTCAGACCAGGACGACACCGCACTCCACGTCAGCGACACCCTGGATGCCGGAGCGGGCCTGTGCGACGGGACAGCGGTGCGCGACCTGGCCGAGCATGCCCCGGGCGCCCTGCGCAGGCTCATCGAGCTGGGTGCCGTCTTCGACAAGGACGCCGCCGGGCAGATCGACCTGCACCTGGAGGGCGGGCATCACGCCAGGCGAATTCTCCACGCCGGTGGCGACCAGTCGGGACACGAGGTGGAACGCGCGCTCGTGGCACGGATTGCCACCCGCCATGACCACGGCCACCAGCTCAGCGTGCTGGCGGGCACCCGTGCCGTGGACGTCCTCCTCGACGAACGTGGCCGGGCTGTCGGGCTGAGCGCGTTGGACCGGGACGGCGCGCCCGGGCAGATCCGTGCCACTGCCGTCGTGCTGGCGACCGGCGGCATCGGGCAGCTGTGGCCGCTGACCACGAATCCGCCGGTGGCAACCGGTGACGGCCTCGCGATGGCGCTGCGCGCCGGAGCGAGCGTCCGCGATGTCGAGTTCATGCAGTTCCATCCGACGATCCTCGTCGTGCCACCCGCCCACCGGCGCACCGGAGACCGCGGCGTGCTCATCTCCGAGGCAGTGCGTGGCGAGGGCGCCGTCCTCGTCGACCACGGCGGCCAGCGCGTCATGGCGGGCGTCCATCCGCTCGCAGACCTGGCGCCCCGCGATGTCGTCTCGGCTGCCGAGCACGCCCACATGCTGCGCACCGGCGAGCCGAACCTCTTCCTCGACGCCACCGGCTTCGGCGCCCGGACCTGGGAACACGGCTTCCCGTCGATCCTGGCGATGTGCCGCGAGCGGGGCGTCGACCCGGTCACCGAGCCCATCCCGGTCTCCCCCGGAGCGCACTACCACTGCGGTGGCGTCGTCGCGGACATGTCGGGAGGCACCGGCATCGACGGCCTCCACGTGATCGGAGAGCTTGCCTGCACGGGCGTCCAGGGGGCCAACCGGCTTGCCTCGAACTCGCTGACCGAGGGCCTGGTGATGGGTGCCCGTTGCGCCGAGCACATCGCCGCACATCTCTCCCGACCCGGCGAGGAACTCGCCGCACGCCTGTCCCGACCCGGCGAGGAACTCGCCGCACGTCTGTCCGGTCCCGGCGAGCCGGTGGAGCGGCCCGGCTGCGCGATGACAGCTGCCCCGGGCCTGGCATCGATCCGCCGCGCAATGGCCCACCACGTCGGGGTCCTGCGGGACGCCGACGGGCTCCGCCGGGCCCAGAAGGTGCTTGCCCATCTGGAGAGCTGCTCACATCTCGACGACGCCTGCCTGACCGCGAGCAATGCCGCCCTCGTCGCACGCGCTGTGACGGCCGCGGCACTGGCCCGGACCGAGTCCCGAGGCTGCCACCGCCGGTCGGATCACACCGAACGGGAGGACAGCTGGCTTCGGCACCTCGACTGGCAGCTGAATGCCGACGGCCGCCTCGAACTGTCCGGGAGCCAAGACGCCAACCACCGCACCACGAGGGAAGCCGCATGACCATGACAACGACCCCCACCGACCCCACTACCGCGGGCACCCTGCCGGCGAAGATCTCGGCCGCCCTCGAGGCGGCAGGCCTGCGGCCCGACGAGGTACTGCGCGTCATCGACTCGGCCCTGGACGAGGACCTTGCCCTCGGCCCCGATGTCACCACCCAGGCCATCTTCGCCGTCACCGATCGCGGGACGGCGGTGGTGGTGAGCCGCGAGGAGGGCTGCCTTGCCGGGGTCCCGGTTGCCTCGGCGGCCATCCATCGGCTCGCCTCTCGTCAGGGCGCGCAGGTGCACGTCGACGTACTCGCCGCCGACGGTGACCGGGTGCATCCGGGCTCGAAGGTGCTGCGCATCGAGGCTCCATTGCGCTGCCTGCTCACCGGGGAACGTACGATGCTCAACCTGCTCGGCCAGCTGTCCGGCG
>JBAQVA010000181.1:0-24671 GCA_049297835.1 Propionibacterium sp. | reverse complement strand
CGCGTTTCCCCTGGTCACGAGCCGCTTCGCAGCGCCCAACTGTCGCCCACTGATACCCTTGCCTGACCAGGGAATCCGCACGATCCCGGCCCTGGCCGATTACATCTAATGTAATAATTGCTAGTTTCAATACATCGAGAGGTGGATGTGGTCGTAGTGGCCGCCGGTGGCGTCGTTGGGGTCGTAGATGCCGCCGCCGGTGTAGTGGCGCCAGCCGTCGTTGGCGCGGGCGGCGGTCCAGATGCGGCCTTGCCAGATGACGTACTTCACGGCCCAAGCGTCGGCGTTGGCGACGAGCCAGTCCGCGAGCCGGTCGCCGTTGTTCTTGTCGGTGCCGGTCGGGAAGCGTCCGATCGCGCCGAACACGATGTCGCAGGCCTTGCCCTTGGGGTGATCGGAGGTGGGGTTCCAGGCGTGCGGGTCCCAGCAGGAGATGCCGTCGTGGCCGGTGTTCATGGCTTCGATCTGTTCCACGATCCTGGCGGTGCGCGGGGTGACGCACGCGCCTTTGCGCCGCGGCTGGGTCGGGTCCGGCATCGTGCAGGACTTGACCGGCCATGACCCGTCCGCGTTCCTGACCGGCGGGGTGATGCCGGTGTCTGCCGAGAATGCCCCGTCTGTGCGGCATCCCGCCCCAGGGCCGGTCGTGGCTTCGGGGAGGTTCGCGGCGCCGTGGTCGTTGAGCCACTTGGCCGGGTCGATCGCTTCGCCGTTGGTGCCGCCGGGGCGAACCTCGAAATGCAGGTGGTTTCCGGTGGACATGCCGGAGGTGCCGACATCGCCGATGTGCTGCCCGGCGGTCACTCGGTCGCCGACGTGGACGAGGATGCCGGCCTGCCACATATGCGCATACGCCGTCGCGACGGTCTTGCCGTCGATGGTGTGCTCGATGACGATGAGCCCGCCGTAGCCACCGCTGAACTCGGCGACGGTCACGGTGCCATCGGCAGCGGCGAGGATCGGCGTACCGGCCGGGGCTGCGAGGTCAAGGCCAGTATGGAACGAATGCTCGCCAGTGATCGGGTGGATGCGCGGCCCGAATCCATCGGTCTTGACCCACGTCCCTTCGGGCAGGGGGAACACCACCCGCGATGATCGTCCGTCCGTTGCTGCTGGTCCGCCGCTGCCGCCTCCGCCGGTGCGGGCGAGCGCGTCGAGGATCGCATCAGCCACGGGCGCGTAGTTGCGGTACCTGTCGGGGAACGCGCTGACCTCGACCGACTGGGCGGCCTCGCCCGGGTCCATCCGTTCCCAGCCGGGGATGTCGAGCAGGCCGCGCGGGCTCGGGTAGTTGGGGCCGTCCGGGCCGCCGAAGAACGCGGCGGCTTGGTAGTTCGGGTCCATCAGCTCTGCGACGGTGCCCCATCCCGATTGCGGGCGCATCTGGAACAGCCCGAGTGAGTCGTGGTCGCCGCCGTTGCCGTCGTTGGGGTAGTTCGCGGACTCGGGGTAGGCGCTGGTGTTGGAGAACATCCGCAGTGTGGACTCGGTGAGCGCCGCCATGAGGGCGACCTTCACCCCTGGCCTGCCCACCCCGTCGATCCGGCCGCCGACTGTGATGATCGTGGCGGCGTGGGTGAGCTGTCGCTTGTTGAGGGTGAAGGTGTAGCCGTCCGCGGTGGTGACTTTGAGGCTGTCGGGGATGTTGGCAACCGAGAGCGTGCCGCTGGTGGTGGTGCAGGCGGCGAGGGCGGCGGGGTTCATCAGCACCCCGATCGCCAGCAGCAGCATCGCCGGGCCGAAGAACAGCGCGGCGAGCGCGAGAACAGCGAACTTCTTGAACACGAGATGCCCGTCCTCATCGCAGCGGGTTGTCGAGCTGGGACAGCCGCAACAGATGACAGGTCGGATAGGCCGGCTTGCAGACGATGAACACGGTGAACGACACCGAATGCGCACTGGACACGGACTCGCCGTTCCAGAGGCCGTTGCGGTGCCGGGTGCCCTCGATCGTGTACGCGGTCGCGCTGGGCGCGATCTGGCCCGGTTGTGCCTGCGCCACGGCGTCATCCCACGCCTCGGGCACGACCGCCTGATCGATGGTCAGGTGTTGGCGGGTCTCGTGCTTGCGCAGCTCGATCCACGCCTCCCGCGTCGGCAGGAATGTCGCCAGGTCGGAGGCGAGGCCGGCCTGTTCGGTGCCGGCCGGGTCACCGACATCGAGGATCGCGGCCGTGTAGTCCAGCGGCATCAAGGCGCTGGTGGTGTCCCACGCGAAGATCGCCTCAGCGACGTTGCGGGCGAACGTCTCCGGGTCCGCCGACCGCGGCACGACCGGCAGCCGCGGCGAGGACGGCCCGGGCGTGGTCAGCGTGTGAGACGGCGACGGCACCGGTTGTGGGGTCGGGGTGTTGGTGGTGCGGGGGCCAACCAGGAGGCCGTAGATGCCGACCCCGGCGAGGATCAGCAGCACCAGGCCGGCGGCGAGGAGCGCGATCAGGCGGCCACGCGGAAACGACGGAGCGGGAGAAGTCTTCATGCCCGCCAGGTGCACCCCGACCGACCACCGGCCGCGGCCTCAGAGTGCGCGCAGGCGCGGCGCCTCTGGCTCTTGTTGACGGGCGGCTTGGAGGTCGGTGGCGAACTGGCGGGTGCCTTCGGCGGTCGCGTAGAACGCTTCGGCCTGCTCGTCGGTGAGCTGTGCGGCGAGCTCGTCCAGGTCGTAGTGCAGCCACCACGAGTCGAGTTCGGTCCAGGTCAGCACGAACGCCCGCACCGCATACCGGGCATCCGGCACCACCGGCGCGGCCGGCGTGGGCTTCTTCGGCCTCTTGTTCTTGCCCTTCTGCTCCTTCGCTTGGGCGTCTACGCGGGCGAGGGCTTGTTCGGCCAGGTCGTGCAGGTGCGCGTCGTCGGCGGCTTGGTGGATGTCGCGGATGCGCTGATACACCGGATCGACCGGCCCGCCGGCCTCTATCTGCACCAACCCCGCCTGCGCCTCGACGCGCAGCGGTTCTGGCGCGTCGGGGTCGGTGGCGAGGTGTTGCAGGTAGCCGATCTTGTCCATCGTCTTGTAGGAGGGGGCGCCGGGGATCATCGCGGCGGCCTGCTGGCGGACCTTGCCCGGCGGGGTCAACGGGGGTGGAAAGTTTCCACCCCCGTTCCACCGGGGCTGATTCTTCGTGGAGAACTGCGTCGCCTGATCGCGGCGGGCGGCGTCCTCGGCCATGAGTTCCTTGATTTCGCGGTACAGGCTGGCGGCTTCCAGCGGGGAGAGGGTCTTGTGGAGCTGGTTGTCGTCCTGCTCGGCCAGCAGGTGCCCCAACCTGCCCGAGATGGATGAGCGCACCCAGACGTTGACGGTGCGCCAGCCGAGCTGTCGGATCGCCGCGAGCCGCCGCACCCCGCACACCAGTAGCCCGTCCGGGGTGATGGTGATGGGTTGCAGCAGCCCGTCCCGCTCGATCGACGCCGCCAGCGCGTCGAGGTCACCAAGGTCATGCCGGTGACGGCGGCCGACCTGGATCGACTCGACGGTCCGGTCGAGTTCGATGTGCCCTGTCGCCGCGGTCATCACGCACCCCGCCGTCGGGTGTGGGGTGCGGCGTGGCTGATGGTCGCCACGAGCCCGTCATCGCCCAGCAGCACGGGCAGGCCATCGCCGATCAGCAGCCGCAGCAGGATGCCGCGTCCTTCACCGGTCGCCCCGTAGCCGGGAGTCGTTCTGCCCAGCAGCACCCGCAACAGCACCGTCCAGGAGGCGGCGGGGACATCGAGCAGGGCGCGGGCGTGCCGGTCGCGGCGCAGCGCCTCATAGGTTCCGGTGCGTGACCCGATCCGGGCCAGGGCTTCGCAGACGTGCTCGATCGCCGCCTGGGCGGTGCCCTCGGGCCAGCCCAGCAGCATGAACAACAAGATCGCGTCCTCGACCGCGCCGGTCACCGACGCCGGCTCACCCACATCCGTATCCACCTCGTCGTCGTGGTGGTGGGGGTCGGTGACGTGGAACGCCGGGTGGTAGTCCGACAGGATGTTCTCGCGTTCAGAGAGGCGTTCCGGGTCGTGGAAGCAGGAGACGTGCGGACGCCGTGCTTGATGCACCGAGCACAGCAGCCCTTGGCCGCGCTCCTCTGCGATACAGGTGATCCGCACCGCATGCGTCACGACGGCCCAGGGGTCGTCGGCCTCGCGGGCGGCGCGGGTGCGCATCACGTCGAACGCCGCAGACGCGGCCTCCCACGGGTCCAGGCCGTGCTTGCGCGCCAGCGGCGTGTACTTCTCCGCCGCGTAGCTCATCAGTTCGTCGGCTACCGGGTCGTGCTCCCACGCTCCGGGGCCGGCGTCGCGGAGCCGGTGCAGCAGGGCACGCAGGCCCTCACCGCTGGTGTAGTCCTCACCCGCAGGATCGGTCCCAGTCGTCGTGGTCGTGGTCATGGTCAGGGCACCTCCTGGCAGGCAGGTGCGCCGGTCGCTCCTGGCGACCGTCACCCCACCGTGCTGGGTGTCCATGACTCATCACCACCCCGCTACCTCATCCCGACCCCGGACCGCGCCGGACCCTCGACGTGCTGGCCGCGACGACCGAACGCCGACAACGGCGGCAACCGCTTCGCCCGCTCCGACACCGACCGCGCCCCCGTGACGAGCGTCGAGCGGAACCGGCGCCCCTGTTCGCCGTTGAACTCGATCCCACGCCCCGCCAGGGTTCCGCTGGAACGCACGATCAGATCGGTCGGGCGCACCCACTCGACACCCCGGCCGCGCACCTGGTCGATGCGCTCCCGCACCGCGTCGCGGCGGGCCGCCTGCTGCTTCACCGCCTCCGACGTCCCCGCTACCTCGGCCGCCTCGGTTTCAGTCTCGGGCTTCTTTGTCTGTTCGGGTTCGATGCGGCGGGGTGGTTGCTCGCGCATCAGGTCGTCGGTGCTCATGGTGTCGCTCCCTCCAAGACGGCCCGTGGTTGCTCGGGCTCATCGGATTGGTGCGCGCCGGCGAACCAGCGGCCCACTGTCGAGGGATGCACATCGAGCGTCCGGGCGATCTTCTTGTTCGACCACCCTGACTCCCGCAGCTCCGCCGCCCGCACCCGACGATCCGGCACCTCGGCAGAAACGAGCCGCGCCAACTCTGCGGGCGCGGTCTCTGCGGCAGGCGGTTCGGGCGGGACGACTTCGAGCGCCACGGGCTCGCGAACTTCGGCGGCTTCGGTCGCGGGTTGGGTGGTGGTGCGGATGAGGACGACGGTCAGATGGGTCGATGCGAGCAGCACCACGGGAGGGACGGCCGCCACCGCCGCGGCGAGGCCGGCCGGTACGTCGGCGTCCGCTGCGACGATCGCGTGCAGCGCATTCGCGGTCACCGACACCGCGGCACCGCCCATCAGCAGCGTCCACGGATACCACGCTGCACGCTCGCCCGCGAGCGCGACCACCGCGACCGTCGAGACGACGATCACGCCATCGACGATCAACGGCCACGCCCACGCCTGCCCTTCCCCGATACCCGCTCGGCGGGCCAGGTCCGCCAAGGCGGTGAAGGACAGCCAGAACGCGCCGGCCGCGATGAACACGGTCCCGACGACCGAGGTGATGACCGCCAACCTGCGGCCCCGCCACCCGGTCACGACAGCCCCCGCGACGCCGACGCTGGCGCCGCTCGATCGCAGCGAGCGAACCCGTCGGCAGGCGAGCCAGGAGCGTCGGCGGGCTCGCGCTGGCGGGCTCCCGCGCCGACGCTTCGGTAGGCGCTGTGGACGGCGCGGGTGATTTCCCGCTCACCGAAGTCCGACTGCGCCGCAGTCACCATCGCGTCCACCGCCTCGGTGACGGGTACGCCGCCTTCGGCGAGACGGCAGGAGGCCCAGAACAGTTTCAGATTCCGGTCAGTGGCCTGCCGCCCCAGCCACGCCGCCAACCTGTCCGCATCCGCGCCATCCCGGCCCCGAGCAGGCGCGGGGTGGGCAGTCGGGGCGGGGCGCGGGTCGAGGAAGTCCCGCAGCCGGTCCGAGTCCACAGGCAACGGCTCTCCGAGGTATTCGCCGCCCCCGACCTTGTAGCGGCCAGCGATGCCGTCGATCATGCGGATCGAGGGCGGCGCGATGATGTAGCCGCCGTCACCACGGAAGTCGATACCCGCGTTCCCGGCCTGCCATGACCGCTGCTCCACGCCCGGGATCGCTGGGAAGTAGGCGTGCTGCCCGCCGGTCGGGGTGCTCACCAGCAGACCCCACCCCTTGACCAGGCCCGCGTCGCCGGCACGGACGAACGCGGTCATGCCGTTGGCCGGGCCATGCACATCGACATCCACCACGACCAAGCCCGACGCGGCACCGGTCGGGATGCCGATGTTCGCCCACGGATGCAGACGCCACCACACCCGCACCTGCCGCCGATCCGTCGTCGCATCCAAGTGGCCGTGGCGAGTGATCGGGGTCTTGCCGCCCGGCGCACAGGGGAACACGGGCACGCCGCCCTCAGCAAGCAGCATCGCCGCATGATTCAGCCGCCAGCCACGGCCCGCCTTGGCGAGCACGTCCAGCGCCCCCGGGCCGACCATCACAGCCCCCGTCCCGCCAGCGCCGGCGCGCCCGCGGGCTGGCGCTCGGGCAACGGTGCCGCCGACCGAGACGACGCCTCCGGCGTGGGAGTATCACGGGTGAGGCCCGGCGGGGTGCCATTTGAGACCTGGAAGGTGTCGAGCTGGTCGAGGATGCCCAGCGCCGTCTTTCGCACCCGCTCGCCGGTGGCCTTGATGACCTCCGCCGGTTCGGTGTCCTTGACCGACGACGCCCACCCCGCGACATACGGGATCGTGAAGCGACTGGTGTCCAGCCCGTGCGCGGCACCGATTATCAACGCCACGGACTCGGCTTCCACCTCAGAGATGCCGCGGTGCTGACGGGCCTCCTCGTCCTTGGGGTCGTGCATCAGCGCATGGGCCAGCTCGTGTACCAGTGTTGCGACCTGGTTCACCTCGGTCACGTCAGTTCGCACCGACACCTGCCGCGTCCTGAAATCGGTCAGGCCGTCCGCGCCGCCGATCTGCCCGGCGTCCGGCACCCGCACGACCTCGAACCCCAATGCCTCGACCTGCGCGGCCAGACCGTCCCACAACCCCGCCGGTGCTTCGCCGTCCAGCAGCTTCGGCGCGGGAGTCTCGGGGATCGGATCGCCCTCGGTCTGCGTCACGTCCCATACGTAGGCGGGTCGGGCACCCACCATTCGGGTGCGCACGACCTCGTTGACCTTGTGCTTCTCTCGCGGCCCCAACCGGCGCCACGACGACGGATCAGCAGGGTTCGATGAGGCGAAGCGGCCGGTGACCGGGGCGAAGATCATGTAGCCCTGCTGGCCCTTCTGTACCTGGCGTCCGAGTTGCTGCCACTGGCGATACCCGGCGACATGCGACGGCATCGGCTCCGGGACACGGCCGGCCTCGAACGCGGCTTCGTGCTGGACCCAGATCAGCAGCGTGTTGTTGAACGAGCGCGACCGGAACCGCGCCGCGAACTCCAACGCCCGCGCCCAGTCCTCACCGGACACCAGCGTCTCAACGGCGCCAGTCAGCCGCTCATGCAGTTCATCGAGCTTCGCGTCCCGCGCAGCCAGCGCTTCCTCCGTCACAGCCATCGTCTGACCTCCCTTCGCGAAGACCGCCGAAGGGGCGGCCGTGCGACTGTGAGGTACGTCGGGAAGATCAGACAGACCGAGACGGATCAGGGGTACGACCAAGACCGTCAGGTCGCGAGAGGAACCCAACGAGTCTCTACCGGACTACACGATGGACGCGCGTCTCGGAGCGGACCAGCGGTGATCTTGCGGTTATCGCCGGGATGGATGCGTGCTTCACGTGGTCGCCTGCGGAGCCCGCTCGTGGCTCGCCGCCCGATAGCTGCTGGGAGTGATGCCCACAGTGCGGCGGAACTGACGGGCCGCGAAGTCCGGGTCGCCCCATCCAACCTCACGGGCGATCCTCGCAATAGGAGCGTCGGTGGTGCGCAGAAGATCCGCCATCCTTTCTGTTCGCAACATCGTCAGGTACGCGATGGGCGACTTCCCGAACGCATCCACGAACACCCGTCCTAACTGCGACGGCGACAGATGCACCGCATCAGCCAGTTCGCGCAGCGTCCACCGTCGTGCCAGCTCTCCACGGAGCAGATCACCGGCTCGCCGAGCATCTGCGCGCAAGGCGGTGAACTGGCGACGCCGCGGCAGTGATGGACATGCGGCACGCCGCCGTGTGCTCGTGACTGGATGCCCGGTGACGGTCATGCGTGGCACGATCACGTCCAAGGACGCGAACACGAGCGATTGTGCTCGGTAAAACCGATCCGGCGGCAAGCCGTCTGCGCAAAGCAGAACGAGCTCGTCCAGCCAGGGCATCAGCAGCTCGGCATGGCTCTCACCGAGCCGGATGACCCGAGCAGGTTCGGAGCAATGCGAGTCGAGGAATTGCTTCGCATCGAGCCGGTCGCTGAACTGCTCGGCGTTTTGCCAGAACACCTGGTCGATCACGTAGTCCCGATCCAGGTACAGCGTTGTTGTCGTGATCCAGCCCTCCGGCTCCACTCCGCAGAGGGTGTTTGCCGCTAGAACGATGGCGTCTCCGAAGTGCGCGGGCTGGACACCGAACTCGCTGCACATGATGGCTGATCCACTACGGACGACGGTGATTGTCAAGCAGTCGTATGCCGTTGGGGCGAGTCGCCGGTGGAGAGTTCTTGAGCGGGCTTCGAACGGGACGAATGCTCGTAAGCGAGGTTCGACGCCGAGCGATCGACCGCTGGTCCCAGGACTATCGACGATTCTTTGAACTCAGATTCGGCTCTATTCCTTCGCGCCAGATCGTTTTCGCGAGGTTGAGAGCCTTGTTGGTGGTGACTACGGCGACCGCTGCGTGAAGGTAGTCGGTGCGGTCGAGTTGTTGCGCGATGGCGGCAGCGAGGTCGGCGCGGGCGGTCTGTCGTCCCGAAATGTGGTCGCGGGCGATGGTGTACTCCGTGGGCGGGTCCATCGAAGCCAGTCCGAGGGGTCGCATGACGGTCCAGTCAAGGTCGCTGGCGAAGACGAGGCTTTCCATGCGCTGCATGTCTTCATAGAGCGTCGCGCCGATCCGGCGCAGCACATGCTCGACCAGGAACCTCTCGATCCAGCTCATGTTCGGATCGCTCCAGTCGACAGTGGCCATTGAGCTGGTGACAACCAATCGGCGGATGCCGTTCTCTTGCATTGCCGCGATGACCGCGCGCGCCGAGTCCGAATAGAGGGTGATCGGCCCCCGGCTGTACTTCGTGCCGAGCACGGACACCACAGCGTCGCTGTCTCGGACCGCCAGCGCCACGTTAGTGGGGTCGGTGGCATCCGCGCGGACCACGGTCAGACCAGGCCCCGTCAATGGAAAGCTGTCGGGGTGACGTGTCGCGGCGACGACCTTGTGCCCGGCGTCGAGCAGTTGCCGGGTGAGGAGCTGGCCGGTCGGGCCATTGGCGCCGAACACGGTCACTGTGCGGATCGACTCACTCATTCGCTGCACCCAGCGCCCGTTGTGGATGCAGCGTGGACAGTAGGCTCTGTAGGCGACGAGGTGTCAGCGAGATGGCCGGTGAACTCGGTGGCGATCTCGCTGGCCTGGGTCAGGAAGCGCGTCAGCGCTTCCATCTGTTCGGGAGTCCAGGACGTCAGTAGCGCAGAGAGTTGTTGGTTGGTCCGGGCGTACACCTCGGTCAGACGCTGCACTCCGGTCGCGTGAATCTCGACCGAGCGCCGGTCGGTGCCTACTCGGCGCCGTTCGATCCAGCCGTCGCGTTCGAGCCTGGCCAGAATCCCGGTCATGGTCGCAACATGGGTGCGAGTCCGCCGTGCCAACTCGGTCGGCGTGTGGGGGCCCTCCTGATCGAGACAGTCCAGCACCGCCAGGTCGCTGTCCTTGAGACCCAACGATGCGCTGACCACTCGATTGCTGGTGGTCAGCGCGCTGTTCAGCCTGCGCAAGGCCCTGATCGCCGCCGCCGCAGTCGGCCGCTCGCCAGTGTCCTCGCTCATAGGACTCCTTCCAGTACTACGCCACTCATATAATACGAGTACCATAGTAGATGATGAGCGGCGGCGTGTACGTCCAGCCCACCGCGCGATCCGGAACGAGAAGAAGTATCTGATGAGTCAAGCCATCCAGTATCGGAAGTTCGGCGGCACCGAGGTGCTGGAGATGGGCCAGGCGGCCGAGCAAGCCCCGGACGAGGATGAAGTCCGCCTCACCGTCAAAGCGGTGGGGCTCAACCCGCTGGAGGCGAAGACCTTCGCCGGCGACCGGCGGCTCAGGATGGTCGAGGTCGTCCAGCGCCTCATCCACCCGGGACGATGGTTCGAGCCTGCCGCATCACGGTTCCCTCGCGGGGTCGCACGAGACTTCGCCGGTGTGATCGACGCCGTAGGTCTCGGCGTCACGGGGTTCGCGATAGGCGATGAGGTGCTGGGAACGCTTCGCGGTGCACCCGGCCTCGGGTCGAAGAAGGGGGCACTGGCCGAGGAACTGGTCGCGCCCGCCAGCGATATCGTCCTCAAGCCCCAGGAACTGAGGTTCGAGGTCGCGGCCTCGCTGGGAGTCGCTGCGCAGACCGCGTGCGGAGCGTTCCGACAGATCGACCTCACCGGCACCGACGTCGTGGTCATCAGCGCCGCGTCAGGAGGAGTCGGCTCCCTGGCCGTTCAACTCGCGGTACACCGTGGTGCCACGGTCATCGGGATCGCCAGTGAACGAAACGCGGACTACCTCCGGTCCCTCGGGGCCATCCCCGTGACCCACGGCGAGGGTGTCAAGGAACGTGTGCTGGCCGCAGCCCCTGAACCGATCACGAAGCTCCTCGACTGCTACGGCGGTGAATACGTCAAGCTGGGATTCGCGCTCGGCCTTCCCGGCAGCGCCATTGGCACCCTCGTCCCGTCACCCGGAGCGATCATCAGGGGCGCACAGTTCACTGGTTCTCGCCACGCCCAACCCGGAGACCTCCAAGAAGTGGTTGGTCTCGCGGCCAACGGCACCATCAAGATCACGCTCGCACACGTCTACCCCTTCACCCTCGACTCGGTGCGCGCCGCGTACGCCGAGCAGAACACCGGCCACGTCCGCGGCAAACTCGTCGTCTCGATGTCCTGACTCGCCCGGTGCAGGAACTGTGGTCAAGACTGCTCAGGGCCGCCTGACAGGCAGAGCTGCGGACGATGCACAGGATGGCTCCGTCGAACGTAGCTTGAGTCGGCGCTGAGCTCGGTCGCGTCTTTGGGAAAGCCGTGTTGCTCTTCCGCCGCTAGTGAGCCGATTCGAGTAATGATCGCCTGCTGACGCATCCCTCGCCCCCTCCGCTCGGAGCTGAGGGATGATCCCACCCGGCGCAGTTCGGAATCCTCGGTGTGGCCTCTCCCCAGAGCTGCCACACGTCTTTCTGTAGAGGCGCGACCCGCAGTATCGCGGCCGAGAGCGGCGGCTTCTTCCCCACCTTGCGGGCACGGGAAGGAGGCCGCGGTGACAGCTTCGATGCGAGTGATGACGGCCGGGGATGGTTACAGGTACCTGCTCCGTTCGGTCGCGGCCGGCGACGGTGACCGTTCCCTCTCGACGCCGTTGACGCGCTACTACGCCGAGGCGGGGAACCCGCCTGGGTTCTGGATCGGCCAGGGCCTCGCGGCCCTCGGGTACGGCGAGCTGACGACCGGTTCCGAGGTGTCGGAGGCTCAACTCGAGCTGCTGATCGGGTCCGGCCGTGATCCGATCACCGGCGACCCACTCGGCAAGGCGTACCCGACGTTCGCGCCCGTGGCGGAGCGGATCGCACGCCGCAGCAAAGCCCTCGATGACGGGTTGGGGCCGGCGGCGCGGACGGTCGAGACGGCACGGATCGAGGCAGAGGAAGCCGAGCGCGGAACCCGGCGTGCGGTGGCTGGGTTCGACTTCACGTTCTCGGTGCCCAAGAGCGTATCGGCGTTGTGGGCGGTCGCCGATGCGGGGACGCAAGCGTTGATCGCGGATGCGCATCATGCCGCGGTTGCAGAGCTGGTTGCGTTCCTCGAACGCGAGGTTGCAGTCACCCGCACCGGCGCGGACGGCCCCGAGGGCACGGTTGCACATGTTGATGTCCTCGGCTTGGCCGCAACCGCGTTCGACCACTACGACTCCCGGGCGGGTGATCCGCAGTTGCACACCCATGTCGTCATCAGCAACAAGGTCAAGACCGCCCAAGATGGCAGGTGGCGCGCCCTCGCCGGCCGTCCGATGTACGCTGCGGTCGTCGCGGTGTCCGAGCTTTACAACGCCGCCCTGGCCGACCAGTTCACCCGTTCTCTCGGTATCGAGTGGGAGAGCCGTGACCGGGGAAGGGACCGTAACCCCGCGTGGGAACTTGTCGGTGTCACCGAGGAACTGATCGGTGAGTTCTCCACCCGGTCACGGCACATCGAGGCCGAGAAAGACCGCCTCATCGCTGAGTACGTCGCCACGCACGGCAGGCAGCCCTCTGCGCGGATCGTGTTGAAGCTCCGCGCCCAAGCCACCCTGGCGACCCGGCCTGAGAAGCACATCCACTCGCTCACAGACCTGACCCGCCAATGGCGGGAACGCGCTACTCGGGTGCTCGGGCAGGACGCAACCGGCTGGGCACGCACCCTCACCCACCAGGCAGCGGACGCGCCGACGCGGGTGTTGCGGGCCGACGACGTGCCGCTGGATGTCGTGCGCGAGGTTGGCCTGTCGGTGATGGCGACGGTGGGTGAGAAGCGGTCGACGTGGACGCGCTGGAACCTGCACGCCGAAGCCTCCCGCCAGTTGATGGGCTGGCGCTTCGCCTCGATGCAGGATCGGGAGGCGATCACCGGGCTCGTGGTCGATGCCGCCGAGCAGGCATCGCTGCGGTTGACCCCGCCCGAGCTGGCATCCAGCCCCATGCAACTGCGCCGTGCGGACGGCACTTCGCGGTTCCGGCCGCACGCCTCCGTGTTGTTCTCATCCGAATCCCTGCTCGCCGCCGAAGACCACCTCTTGGCCCGCGCCGAGTCGATGAGTGGCCCAGTCGTGTCGCTGGAGACCATAGAACAGATCACCAACACCCCCGACTCGCGAGGCCGGGTGCTTGGGGAGGATCAGTCCGCAGCTCTGGCCGCGATCGCCGTCTCGGGCCGGCTCGTGGACGTGCTGGTCGGCCCGGCCGGCGCGGGGAAGACCACCGCCATGAACGCGTTGCGCCGCGCCTGGGAGAAAGAACACGGCGCAGGCTCCGTGGTCGGGCTCGCGCCCTCCGCGGTCGCCGCTCAGGTGTTGGCCAATGATCTGGGAATCGCGACGGAGAATACGGCGAAGTGGTGGCAGAACCACCTCGTGCACGGCACCACGTTCGTGGCGGGGCAGCTCGTCATCATCGACGAGGCGTCCCTGGCCGGCACCGCCTCCCTCGACCGCATCACCACTGAGGCCGAGACTGCCGGCACAAAGGTGCTGCTGGTCGGTGACTGGGGGCAACTCCAATCGGTCGACGCTGGCGGTGTTTTCGGCCTGCTCGTCCACGCCCGCGACGACACCCCCGAACTGCTCGACATCCACCGCTTCACCCACGAGTGGGAGAAAACCACCTCCCTCCAATTCCGCCACGGCCGTGCCGACGCGATCGACACCCTCATTGACCACGACCGCATCACCGGCGGCGACCACGCAGTCATGATCGACGCCGCCTACACCGCATGGCGGCACGACCTGGCCGCCGGAAGGGCGTCGATCCTCGTCGCCGAGACCCACGACACAGTCACCGCCCTCAACGCCCGCGCACGGGTAGACAGGATCATCGACGGCACCGTGCACGGCACCCGCGAGGCCGGGCTGCATGACGGCACCGCGGCATCGGAAGGCGATCTGGTCATCACCCGCCACAACGACCGCCGCCTACGCAACGGCCGATCCTGGGTCCGCAACGGCGACCGCTGGACCGTCACCGGCGTCCATGCGGACGGGTCGGTCAGTATCCGACCGGTCGGCCGCTGGCTTCGCGGCGGGATCGTCCTGCCCGCCGACTACGTGGCCGAACACCTCGACCTCGGCTACGCCATCACTGCTCACCGCGCCCAGGGCGTGACGACCGACACCGCGCACGTCATCGCCACCGCGACCACGACGCGGGAGAACTTTTACGTCGCCATGACCCGCGGTGCCGCCGGGAACTATGCCTATGTCGTCCTTGACCGGCCCGACGACAGCCACAGCGTGCCGCACCCCAGCGACAACCCGGACGCCACCGCCAGGTCGGTGCTCTACGGCGTCATCCAGCACATCGGCGCCGAACTCTCCGCGCACGAGGCGATCACCGCCGAGCAAGAACGGTGGAGCGACATCGGCCAGCTCGCCGCCGAATACGAAACCATCGCCCAAGCCGCCCAACACGACCGCTGGGCCACCCTCCTTGCCACCGCCGGACTCACCGGCGAGCAGGTTGATGCCGTCCTCGACTCCGACGCCTACCCAGCCCTCTCGGCCGAACTACGGCAGGCCGAAGCCAACCACCACAACCTCGACACCCTGCTGCCGCGCCTCATCGCCGCGCGCGGGCTGGACGATGCCGACGACCTCGCCTCGGTCATCCATGCCCGCTTGGCCCGCGCGACTACGCGGCCGGTCGGGTCTGGGCGCACCCGCAAATCGCCTCGGCTCATCGCCGGCCTCATCCCATACGCAGATGGGCCGATGGCCGAGGACATGCGCCAAGCCCTGGACGAGCGCCACGATCTGATCGAAGCCCGCGCCGACGCCGTACTCACCGGCGCGCTCACCGACAAGGCGCCCTGGACAGCCCAGCTTGGCTCGGAACCGAAGGATGCGAAGCAGCGGACGGCCTGGCGACGTGCCGCCGTCATCGTCGCGGCGTACCGGGACCGCTATCAGATCACCGACGACCGAACCCCTCTCGGCCTACCGCCGCAGAGCACCAGGCAGAAGATTGACCGTGCCCGTGCCGAGGCCGCGCTCAGGGAGTTCAACGCCGGCATGTCGTCGCCGGAGACTGGGCGCCCGGTGGTGCAGGCCGTAAATCGCGGTCCTCGTCTCTGAACGCTGTCGGTCGGGTCTGCGATCCTTGATGTAGAGCATTCGGTCGCTGAGAGACGAGGTGGGAAGGTGGCGCAGTCGGAGCAAGCGCGCGAGGTCGCGCGACGCCTCGGCGTGGTCAGTCATCCCACTCTCGACCAACTGGCCGAAGCCGTGGCGCTTTTTGCTCCGTTGGGTTGGGCGATGTGCGGACGCTGGCATATGGAAGGCACCTTGCGCGTGCTCCGACAAGCCGGGAACGGTGCCACGGACGACGAGCTGGACGAAGCGATCACCGATGTGTGGAACAACGAGAACGCGACCTTGCTGAAGCACGCGGCCGCGCCGATGCGCCGATGGTCGAACTCTCATTACCCGTTCAAGCAACTTGTCTGGGATCGAGTCAGTCTCATCGAGAAGGCCATCGAGCATCACTTCGCAGGCGCCTACGAGGCATCGACCCCGATCATCCTGGCTCAGATCGACGGCATGAGTCGGGACCTCACCGGGCAGTCCTTCTTCTCCAAAGGAAGCAACGATCCATACCTGGACGACGAGACGATCGCCGGCATGGAAACCAACCTCCCAGTGGTGCGCGCCCTCTTCTCCGAAGACGTAAGGCCAACCGGTGACTACGGCAAGGTCTCTCGACACGGCGTGCTCCACGGCCGAGACCTCGGCTACGCGACCCGCGTGAACTCCACCAAGACCATCGTCCTCGTCGCCGCTCTCGCCGAATACCTCCCCAAGATCGCCGACAACGCTGGCGCCCAGCTCCGACGACAACACGAGGACGAAGTTGCCGGCTCCACTGAACTCGATGAACTCGGGCGCCTTGTGAACGACCGCCATGTACCCGAGCTGCTGAACTTCGCCTACGACTTCGACACCGAATACCTCAACGCTGTTCTGCTGAACCCGGCCCCGTTCAACGCGCGGCGACAGTTGGCCGCCGTCGCACACAAGCACGGCCTCGACCCGGAAGCATTCACGCTTGACGAGGATCAGACCGGCTGGCGCTGGCACTACACAATCCCAGCAGGCCAGACCCTCGGCTATGCAGCACGTCCAAGCACCAGCAGCGAGCGACGCCATCCCGACGTGTGGCGATGGGACGACCCCGCCACGCCACACACGTTCCCGTGGAACGACTCAACGGGTTGGCGCTCCGACGACGACTTCCCACGATCCCCGAACTGGGAACCCAAACTCGTTATGTAGCTATCGTCAGCTCGCTAGATCGAGCGCCCAGACCCGCCCGGCGCAGAGCGATAGCCGCCGAACTCGTGTCCAGCAGCGGATCGCATCAGGTTCTTGCCGGTTGGCTCAGCGCCGTCGAGCAGTGCGATGACATCGCTGGCCTGAGTGACGACGGACGCGGCCCCTTGCTTGATGAGTTCGTTCGGGCCGTTGCTGACGGCACTGGTCACGGGGCCGGGAACCGCTCCGACACCCCGGCCGAGGCCGAGCGCGGTGCGCACGGTCGTGAGCGACCCAGACCGTACGCGAGCCTCCGGGATCACGACACCACCGGAGAGTGCCGCCATCAGCCGGTTTCGCGCGATGAACCTGTCCCGGCTGGGCACAGCACCCGGCGGGAGTTCGGTCACCAGCAGGCCGGTGTCACCGATCCAATCCAGCAGTTCGGTGTGCGCGGCCGGATAGTGGCGATCTAAGCCAGTTGCCAACACGGCGATCGTCTGACCGCCGGCGGCGAGCACGCTCCGGTGCGCCGCACTGTCGATGCCGTAAGCGCCTCCGGCGATGACCACCCGTTCCTCATCAGCCAACCCTGTCGCAAGTTCGCTCGTGACGTGCTCGCCGTAGTGGGTGGACGCGCGAGCGCCCGTGATTGTGACCCGATCGCTCAGCGCCGTCGCCAAGAACGACGATGCGCCCTGCGTCCACAACACATACGGGGCGCGGTCGCCCAGCTCGTCCAGTCCGGCGGGCCACTCCCGGTCGGCAGGGATCAGCGTGCCGAACCCGTGCTGCTCAGCCTCGGCCACGCGCTCCATCAGGTCGGGCGCGATCCGTGCTCGCAGGCGTTCGCGCCACAACAGACCGTCGGCGCGGCCCAGCCCTGTCACGTCGTGATCGGACTCGACCAGACTCAGCGCCGCAACGCCGTCGTGGCGACCCAGGATGTATCCGGTCGTCAGATCGTCCGGTTCGGCGATCATCGCCAGCACGATCCGCGCCGTCCGTTCGCCCTGCACTTGCTCCGCCAGCGTCGCCATGATCGGTGTCCTTCCACTCCAAGGTCACCGACGAGGTGCGCCATCGTCTGCCACCACCAACGCGGAGCAGCCCGCGACCCGCTGGGCGGCGATCGCCTCGGTGAAGGCCGATGTCTCATAGGATTGGGGCCATGTGACACTCGAACGAGGAGGTGCCTGCGTGTCCGTCGCCGCCCAGCCGAGCGCGAAGAGCAGCGCTCCTCAGCTCGACGACATGCCTGTTCCGGTGACCTCGGTGGCACCAGCGCCTTCGCTTCCTGGTTCGCCCGTGCCTCCCGCCCATCGCATCTACTTCTACTCGCCCGGTGAATGGGAAGTCTTCATCACCGAATGGGCTACGGGCCTCACCGTCTCCTACCGGCAGATCAAGCGGCTCGGTGGACCAAACGACCGTGGTGTAGATGTGGCCGCGTTCAAGACTGAGCGAGGGCTTGAAGACTCGTGGGACTGCTTTCAGGCGAAGCACTACGCGGACTCACTCAATCTGTCGGACGCGATCCCGGAGATGCTGAAGCTCTTCCGAGGGGTTGTAGACGCCTACTACGTGCTTCCGGACCAGTATGTTTTTGTCGCTCCTCGTGGCTGTGGCAGTTCCCTCAACCGTCTTCTGAGCAAGCCGACCGAGTTGCGGAAGAGGTTCCTCGAAGCGGTCGATTCTGGTGGTGCAGCAACCAAGGGGCTCGATGAGGTGACGTTGCAGTCAATCCGTGATCTTGCAGCAGCCTCAGACTTCTCGATGTTTCGGTCCCTTGAACTCAACGAGATGCTGGATGTCCACCGCACAACCCCGTACTACGCAGCTCGGTTTGGGACGGCTTTGCCCGCGAGACCTCCGGTCGGTCAGACGCCAATCGCCCCGGCTCCCGTCGAGGCGGTCTATGTCAAGAAGCTCGTTGATGTCTACAACGAGCAAGACCCCGTGGCCTGTTCGGACACTGAGTCAGTCACCGCCCACGCGAAGTACGGCGCGCATCTTCAGCGTCAGCGGGAGGCATTTTACTCAGCGGAGGCGCTACGTCTCTATGCCAGGGACTCGGTGCCGGACGGCACGTTCGAGCTGCTGCAGGGCGATGTCTACACGGGTGTCATTGACACGGCGGAAGCGGACCATGCCAGTGGTATGCATCGACTCCGCGCGGTCCTCTCGCAATCAGGCCAGCTGGACCTCGGCGCCCATGCCCTTATATCCGTGTCGAGAATCGAGGATCGCCAAGGCATCTGCCATCAACTTGCCAATGCGGATCGACTGACCTGGGTGGCGAACGATGAGTAGCCCTCTCAACAGCCCCCTTGAAGTGGGATTGCGTGTCCTCATGATCCTTGTCGAGGCTTTCCCAGCACATCTAGACATCAACCGCCTGGTGCTGCTCGATCACGGGCTGCTTCACAGCGCGGACCTTGATGGTCCAGAGAGCTTGCACCCGCCGATTCCTGTCCGAGTGGGCGAACTCGGAGTCAAGAGACAGCACATCGAAGATGGCCTCCAAGTCATGATCCGTGCCGGCCTCGCAGAGATGTCTGCCGAGGACAGCGGCATCGAGTTTTGGGCCAGCGAGAACACCGAAGGCTTCCTAGGGTTACTTGAGAGCGACTATGCGCGCGCCTTACATGATCGTGCGCAATGGGTCGTTGGGGAACTTGGGGCCGTTGACGATAGCCGTCTGCGAGAGCGCATGCGCGAGGTTTCGTCCCACTGGTCCGAGGAGTTCGAAGTCGTGCTGGCGGAGAGCGGAGGAGACCTCTGATGGGAAGACTCACGCTTTCTCACCTGACCTTAACCGGCACGAATGTTGCTGCGTCGTCGGTCGACTTCAGCCCGCAGGTGACAGTGATTCACGGCCCGTCGGACACCGGCAAGTCCTTCATCGTTGACGCGATCGACTTCGTGCTCGGCGCAAAGGAACTCAAGGAGATACCGGAGCGAAATGGCTACAGCCGAGTCCTGTTGGGAATCCAGCTTCCTAGCGGCGACCGCATCACGCTCGCGCGGTCGGTGGATGGCGGCGGAGTCGCCCTCTATCGAAGCGATGTCCGTGTTGAACCGTCGAGTCCTCCCGACGAGACCCTCGCCGCGAAGCACAGTTCGGCAACCACCGCGAACGTCTCCCGTTTCCTTCTTGAGCAAGTCAGTCTCGATGAGCAGCAGGTGCGTAAGAACTCACGAAACGACACCAACATGCTCAGCTTCCGCGATCTGACGCGACTGTGCCTCATCGGTGAGACCGAAATGCAGGCGGAGATAGCGCCTGGACTCAGCGGGAACCCAGTCAACAAGACCAAGGAAGTCTCGGTTCTAAAGCTCCTGCTCACCGGGGAAGACGACTCGGCGCTGGTCGCCGTGGCATCACCACAGGAGCAGAAGCGTCTGCGTGGTGCCCGGCAAGAGGTTGTCGAGAGGATGCTCGGGCAACTTGAAGCACAGCTCCAAGACGTCGCAGAGCCAGCCGAACTCCTGGCGCAACTGGGCAAACTGAACCGAGCAATCGATGAGCACAGCGCGACAATCGGAGGCCTCGCGGAGAAGCGAGGGCAGTTTCTCGCGGAACGCAGCCGACTGCAAGAGGTCGAGAAAACCGAGCGCGTCGAGTACTCAGATGCAGCAGCGCTCCGCCAGCGATTCAACCTCTTGCTGAAGCAGTATGAGAGTGACATCGCACGGCTCGAAATGATCGCCGAAGCGGGGAACCTTCTCGGGTACTTCCGACGCGGCACGTGCGTCTTCTGCGGTGCGGAACCGGATAGCCAGCACCTCAACATGAGCTGCGAAGGCGACACCACAAGTTTTGGCATGTCCGTCGAGTCCGAGACCCGCAAGACTCAAGGTCTTCACGAAGACCTGCTTGTGACCATCGACAGCCTCAACGCTCGATCGGAGAGCCTGAAAGGGTCGATCAGAGCAGCGCATCGTGAGTCAATCAGCCTTCAGAAGAAGATCGATAAGCTCGACGGCGAGATGAGCCCGCATCAAGGCGACCTTCGCGACCTCCTTACGAAGCGCAGTGAGGTCGAGAAGCACCTCGGACTCTATGAACAAGTGAAGTCTCTCGAAGCCATGATCCGCAAGATCATTGACGAGACCGACGTGGAAGTGGCGACTGCGGTCGCGGGCCTGAGCCTCACCGCAGTGCGCGAGTTCTCGACCGAGATTTCCAAGCGCCTCACGGAGTGGGACTATCCAGACGCAGATTCCGTTCGTTACGACCGGAATGAACTAGACATCATCGCCGGCGATCAACAACGATCGGCGCACGGCAAGGGCGTTCGGGCGATTCTGCACGCTGCATTCACACTCTCTCTTGCGCAATACTGCTTCAACCGAGAGTTGCCGCACCCCGGCTTCGTTGTTCTCGACTCTCCACTCGTCACGTACCGTCCGCCAGATCAATTCACAGACACTGATGAAGAGCCCCCCGAAGGCGTCGTTCGTGCCTTCTACCGTGACATCCAGGAGAACTTCGACGGTCAAGTCATCATCATGGAAAACACTGACCCACTCGAACCGCTTGGATCGAACGCACTCGATGTACCGTTCACTAAGCGCATTGATGTCGGGCGGTATGGGTTCTTGCCCGCCGTGGACACTGATGCCCAGCCCGAGGCTCTCCCGCTAGATGAGTAGGCCCGCAGCCTGCCCAAGCTGATCGGATCGGCTCGTCCAAGGCTCAGAAGCGAACGGTTCCTTCCCCGAAGCGCTGAGCGTACACTGAACGGTGAGGCGGCTTTCTCCTTCACAGTGGGCCGTTCGCGGCAGGCCTTCGGGCCACTCTTCAACGCACCGTCTCGCAGAGACACCTTGCGTAGAAGAGGAGCATCCGATGATCCGCCTACTGATGATCGCCAGCATCCATATCCGCGACTTCATGCGTCGCTTCATGCCGAGCAACATCTTGCTCGACCTCATCCGTACCCGCCGCGGCCTCAAGTGGGGCGTCCCAGCCATGCTGCTGGCGATCCCGTACTTCGGCGTCGCCTACTGGTGCACCACGATCATCGGCAACGGTGGCCCCGGTTGGCTCAACCTCGTCGTCCTGATCTGCGTGTGGAGCGGCTTGAAGATGCTGTGGATCGGCCCCGTCAGCCTGCTCCACCTACTCCGAGCCAGGACCAGCGAGCGCCGTGCGCGCCGCGAGGACACTCGTCGCAACCACGAAGAGCCCGTGCAGACCGGGGTCATGTGATGGGCCGGTACGTGAAGAAGACCACGCGGCGCCGCCGGGAGGATCGGAACCTCTCTGTCCGGGCAGAGCACCGCGACCCGCCGGATGTGGACAAGCTCTGCCAACTGCTCATCAGGTTCACGTTGCAGGACATGGGGGAATCGCGAGCCCGGCAGCGCCGCGAAGAGATTGCCGGAACTCGCAAGTTTCAGCCCAGCGGCACCAAGGGCGCGTGACTTTGCGCCGCGTCTTGTCTACGAGTCTCGATCCGGCGGCTGAATCATCCTCACGTTCGAGACGCCACCTTGGTTGATGCAGTCTTGGGCGAGGTCGTGAACATGCCAGTAGAAGTCAAGAGCTGGTTCCGCCGCGTTCACGGTCGTTTCCACGGCTGTGTAGTGATGCAGCGGCGTTGATACGCCGTCGTACATGAATCCGTGATTGTCGGTCGTCAGGATCATCAGCGGTTCGTTGCCGGTCCAGTCGATGCCGACACGCAGGTCGTACTCGTCGTTCCCGGTCGCTTCGGCAGTGGCGCGGATCAGTCCCATGAAGTCGGCGATGACGCATTCGATTGCGGCCGACTGAATCTGTGAACCCTCGAAGTAGCCGTCGCTACTCATGCGATGCCCGCCGACCGCGGCTGCCAGTGTGACCGAGCCGTCGTGGTGGATGCTCAGCCACGCCTCCTTCCACGTCGAGCGGTCACCAGTCGCCGTGTTGACCGCAACCCAGCGCCTCAAGCCCGGGCGAGGGTTGTGCCTGTCCACGCTCTCCAGCGGGTGAATCCCTCCTCGACCGGCGTAGGTCAGGGCAAGCCCCTCTGTCTGGGACAGCACCTCCCGGGCCTGATCGCGAGTGAGCCGATCCCGGAAGCGCGGCACGCGCGGATGAGCAGCAGCGATCAACCAGGCTCGCTTGTCGGTGTCGCGGCCTCTGGCTGTCTCGGTGAACAAGTTGTCCAGCGCCTCAGTAGCGTGCCGACGTTCATCGAACCGCGCCCGGTACATTGCCTCGATCTGTCGTTCCTTCATCCACACGGTGTCTGAGTCGTTGCGGATGGGCGCGCCGAAGAAGTCGTTGCGGTAGATCAGGTGCGGGCCGTCGATGCTTGCTGGAACCTCCACGACGACTGCACGCTTGGCGCCATCGCCGAGCCGGTAGACATTCAGCCCGAACACGGACGGAGAGATGGCGGTGATCGCGGCGCTGCGCAAGGTTCGCTCGTAGGCTTCGTCGCACTCGCCAACATCGACACGCCCAGTTGCTGCCTTCTGCGACTCGCGCACACCGAAGACGATCACGCCGCCACCGCTGTTGGCCATCGCTGCGACATCTTTGGGGAAGTCCGTCTGCGACAGCCCCTTGGCCGGCGGCAACTCAGACTTCCAATCCAAGTCGCTCGTCTCCACCGCACCGACGCCCACGGCCGCGTCCAGCAGCGCATCGGTCAGCGGTCCAGGTCCAGCCCCGGCGGCGCGGTGAAGTGCAGTGAAGTTCATGCCTTCAAGGATATGGAGCATGTCGGACACTCAGCGTGGTATCGGCTGACGACCGCGCGGACGGATCGTCCCGCCACAGGCGACGATCCCTGCACGGGCGCCGTCGTTGCTGATGCCGAGGCGGGCCGCAACCTGTGGCAAGGTCAGCCCTTCCTCATACAGCCGTGCCGCTTCACGACGGATGCTCTCGGGAAGCCCCGGACTCCGGGTCGGTACGCCTGCCCGGCGCACCAGCTCACTGACGGTCGAGCGGTGCACGCCGAAGCGGTCGGCCAGCTCTTGAACGGGTACCTCTGCGGCGTAGGAGTCGAGCAGTGCCGCACGATTCGAGGCATTCAAACGAGTTTGAGACTGACGCGATCTTTCGACCACCAGGCCTCGCGTGTCCGCTCGCTGGGTCGCCGGGCGACCCATCCTGCGAGCCCGAGATGCCTTGTGGACACGGGAAATCAGCGAACGTATGGGCTTGCGAGGGTTTGAGAAGCACCTACGGAGGTCCACCAAAAGTGACATTTTCGAACCCTGCCCCGCAGACCAGCGGGCAGGGTTCGAAGTGTCTTCGGGGTCGGATGCTTCGGCCTCGGCGATCGGTGCGTGACCAGGGATGACGCAGTCCAACGCTGCCTGGACGGCCTGGTCGGGCTGGTAGCGGACGGTCTCCTCGTCGTCGAGGATGATCTTGTCGAAGAGGGCTCGGTTGAGGATGCGGCGTTCAGCAGGTTCGCATCGCGTGTAGACGTCGCCGAGATCGGTGAGGATGTCGGCGAGCTGGTCGAGGCCCTCACGGGCGTCCTCGTAGCTGGTGGCGAGGTTCTCCAGTCGGTGTTCGATGGCGTCGAGGGTGGCGCGGATGCGGTCTTGCTCGGCCTTGAGGAGGTCGAGCGGGATGGCGTCGGCGTAGTGGGCTTGGACGAGCTTGAGTCGCTCGGCGTCGAGTTTCTCCTTCTGGGTGGTCAGGAGTGCACGTTCGTGGTCGGTGGTGGCTTCGAGCTGGTCGAAGACGGCTCCGAGGACTTCGCGGACACGATCGGCCTCGGCGGGGGTGAGGCCGTTGGTGCCGTAGGTGGAGTCGATGCGGTCCTCGATGCGGTCGGTGAGGATGGCGGACCGCGTGCAGCCGTTCTTCTTGCGGCGCCCGGAGCAGGTGAAGTACTCGTAGGTGATGCCGGACTTGCCGGTGGGGCATTCGATCATCATCTTCGCTCCGCAGGAGCAGTAGAGCGTTCCCTTGAGGTAGTGGTCGTGGGTGCGGGGCTTCTCTCCGCGCTGGTTCTTCGCCGCCAACTCCGTCTGGACTCGCAGCCAGGTTTCGGTGTCGACGAGAGGGTCGTGAGCGCCGTCGTAGGTGATGCCGCGGAAAGTGACGCTGCCCTGGTAGTAGGGGTTCGTGAGGACCTTGTGCAGCGCTTTCGTGGTCACCGGTTTCGCGGGGAAGGACGGGGTGGGGCGGGTGGTGAGCCCACGGGCTTCCAGCTCTTTCGCGAGGGAGGAGAGAGTCCAGTTGCCGGTGGCGTAGGCGGTGAAGGCGAAGGTGACCAGGTCGGCGCGTTCGGGATCGACGGTGACATCTCGGACCTCACGCCCCTTGGCATCAGTGGTGCGCACGTTCAGGTACCCGAGGGGTGCTTTGGCAGGAGTGCCGCCCATGCTGGCTTTCTGGGTCATTCCTTTGAGGACTTCTTGAGCGAGGTTCAGGGAGTAGAACTCGGCCATGGAGGCGAGGATGCCGTGCATGAGCATCCCTGAGGGCGTCTCGTCGATGTTCTCCGTCACGG
>JBAQVA010000180.1:0-26454 GCA_049297835.1 Propionibacterium sp. | reverse complement strand
GCGCGCAGCGGTCGCACAGGTGGCCCGGGCCTCGGTGGTCGGGCCGGTGACCGACGAGCTGGCCCGCCACGAGCAGGCGCGCAGGGCACTCGCGATCGCGGCGGGCCGCCGATGAGCGGGAAGATCTCCACCAGCCCGTACTGGCGGGTGGACTCGGTGCCCGAACGCGTCCCCCGGCGGGTGTTGATGCTGCCCGGCGTCGGCTACAGCTGTGACCGGCCGCTGCTCAGCTGGTGCAGCGCCATCGCCCACCAGCGCGGATGGTGGGTGCAGAGGGCCTGGTGGACGGTGCGCCCCGAGTCGAACAACGACGCCTTCGTCAGCGCGGCACTCACCAGACTCGACCACGACGCACCCGACGCCGACACCACCCTGGTCATCGCCAAGTCGATGGGTTCCCGAGCTGCGGCGGCCAGCTCCCGGCGGCGCTGGGCCGGCGTGTGGCTCACCCCACTGCTCACCGATCCGGTGGTCCGCGAAGCCCTGCTCGGCTATCGGGGCGACTGCCTGCTGGTGGGCGGTGACGCCGACCGGCACTGGTCCCCGCCGTCCGGCCGGGTGGACGAGACGCTGACCGCGCAGCGCTCGCCCGGCTCCGCCGTTGCCGGCCTGGCCAGGCTGGGTGCGGTGGAGGACGACGGGTCTTCTGAGGTCACGCCCGCGCATCCGGAGGTGTCGTCGAGCGGCCGTTCAGGAGCTCGGCTCCGTCAGTCGTGGGTGCAGGTGACCGGAGCGAATCACTCGCTGGAGATCCCGGGGGACTGGCGTGCCTCGGTGCAGGTCCAGCGGGCAGTCTTCGGGATCGTGGACGACTTCCTGGGCCGTCTCGGCGGTTGAGAAGGGGCTTCCTGCGGCCGGGTGCACCGGCATGTGCATGTGCCAGTCCGGTGAGTGGCTCTGGGCTCGTGCCCTTGTGGTGAGTGGCTCTGGGCTCGTGCCGTTGTGGTGGGTGGGTCTGGGCTCGTGCCGCTGTGGTGGGTGGGTCTGTCCGCACCCTGCGTGGTCGGTGCGCCGGTCTGTGTTCGTGCCATCCACAGATACGTCTGAGGGTGACCATCAGGCGCCGCGAGCGCACACAGTCCCTCACACACAGTCGACCCAGTGAAGGGGACAGCCATGGACATCAACGTCAGTCTGAGCGGCAATGTGGGCACCGCCGTCGACTACACCGCGGGGAACGGGTACAGCTTCGCCTCGTTCCGGCTCGCGACGACGCCGAGGGTGCGCCGCAACGGCGAATGGTCGGACGGGGAGACGACCTGGATCACGGTGGAGGCAGCCAACCGCACGGCGGAGAATGCCCGGGCGAGCATCCGCAAGGGTGACCCGGTGCTCGTCGTCGGACGACTGAACACGAAGCGCTGGCAGGGCCGGGACGGTGAGCCCCGTGAGCGTCTGGTGCTGACGGCGCTGGCACTCGGTCACGATCTCAGCCGCGGCACCAGCCAGTTCACCCGCTCGGAGCGCCAGTCGAGCGGCCCGGGCACGGAGCCATCGGCGGGTTCCTGGCCGAACGGCGCGCAGATGGGCGGCGCCGAGATGACCAGTGCTGAGGTGATCGGTGCTGGAATCGCCGGCGGGGAGACGGGTGGCGGCGACATGACAGGTAGTCACGCGTCTGGCGGTGAGATGAACGGCGATCCTGGCGGTGGGCAGTATCCCGCCGATCCGCAGGATTCGGGGCAGACGGTCACCGATGCCGCCTGAGCCACCGTTCGGGAATCTTGCCGTCAAGGTCGACTCTTCGGGGCTCCTGCCAGGTCGACTCTTCGGGGTTGCCACCGGGTCGCATCCCTGTGGTGCCTGCTCGGGTCCTCCTGTGGTGCGTGCCGGGCCGCATCCCCGTGGTGCCTGCGCGGGCCGTATCCCGGGGTGCCTGCTCGGGATCCCCCTGTGGTGCGTGCCGGGTCACATCCCTGTGGTGCCTGCTCGGATCGCATGCCAGGGCCCGTGGCTGTGGCGATTTTCGTCGTGTATTCGTCGTGACAGTGGCGGTGTCACGAGGCGCTGGCATACTGGGGGCGCTGCGGCGGCATGCCTGAGCCACTGGTCCGGGCCTCGGTCGGCAGCGACACGGCAGGAATCGACACCGCAGATACCGACGCCGCAGGCAGCGCCTCCACAGGCAGCGGCACTGCACGCGGCTCGAATCGTCACGCGAAGGACATCCACGCTCATATGGCTGAATTCATCTATCAAATGCACAATGTGCGCAAGACGATCGGCGACAAGCTCATCCTCGATGACGTCACGCTCTCGTTCTTCCCCGACGCGAAGATCGGTGTGGTCGGACCGAACGGGGCAGGCAAGTCGACCCTGCTCAAGGTGATGGCGGGGCTCGAGCCGATCAACAACGGCGACGCCTTCCTCGCCAAGGAGGCGAGCGTGGGCCTGCTCCAGCAGGAGCCCCCGCTGACCGAGGACAAGACGGTCCTGGAGAACGTCGAGGAGGCAGTCGGCGGTGTCAAGAGCATGCTCGACCGCTACAACGCGATCAGTGCCGAGCTCGCCGATCCCGACGCCGACTACGACACGCTGCTCGCGGAGATGGGTGAACTCCAGGTCGAACTGGACAACCGCAACGCCTGGGACGTCGACTCCCAGCTCCAGCAGGCGATGGACGCCCTGCAGTGCCCGCCGCCCGACACCCCGGTGTCGGTGCTGTCCGGTGGTGAACGCCGCCGGGTCGCACTGTGCAAACTGCTGCTCGAACAGCCCGATCTGCTGCTCCTCGACGAGCCGACCAATCATCTGGACGCCGAGTCGGTGAACTGGCTCGAGGGCCACCTGCGCAGTTACCCGGGCGCCGTGCTGTGCGTCACCCACGACCGCTACTTCCTCGACCACGTCGTCAACTGGATCTGTGAGGTCGATCGTGGCCGGCTCTACCCCTACGAGGGCAACTACTCCACCTACCTCGACACCAAGCGCAAGCGTCTGCAGATCGAGGGCCAGAAGGACGCCAAGCGCGCCAAGATTCTCGAGCGCGAGCTGGAGTGGGTGCGTTCCAGCCCCAAGGCACGACAGGCCAAGAACAAGGCTCGACTGGCGCGCTACGAGGAGCTCGCCGCGGAGGCCGAGCGCAACCGCAAGCTCGACACCGGCGAGATCAACATCCCGCCGGGCAAGCGGCTCGGCGCAGAGGTCCTCCAGGCGATCGACCTGCACAAGGGCTTCGAGGACCGGGTGCTCTTCGACGGGCTGGACTTCACCCTGCCGCGCGCAGGCATCGTCGGAATCATCGGTCCCAACGGTGTCGGCAAGTCCACGCTGTTCAAGATGATCGTCGGCGAGGAAGAGCCCGACAAGGGCGCCCTGAAGGTGGGCAAGACGGTCGAGATCAGCTATGTCGACCAGGGACGCACCGGTCTGGAGCCCGACAAGACGGTCTGGGAGGTCGTCTCCGGGGGCTTGGACTACATCAAGGTGGGCAACTTCGAGGTGCCCTCCCGTGCCTATGTGGCCTCCTTCGGCTTCAAGGGCCCCGACCAGCAGAAGCCGGCCGGGGTGCTGTCCGGCGGCGAGCGCAATCGCCTCAACCTGGCGCTCACCCTGGAGCAGGGCGGCAACCTGTTGCTGCTCGACGAGCCGACCAACGACTTGGACGTCGAGACCCTGCAGAGCCTCGAGGACGCGCTCCTGGAGTTCCCCGGATGCGCCGTGGTGATCAGCCACGATCGCTGGTTCCTCGACCGCGTCGCCACCCACATCCTGGCCTGGGAGGGTGCCGGCGAGGACGAGAACACCCCGTCCTGGTTCTGGTTCGAGGGCAACTTCGCCGACTACGAGACGAACAAGCTCGCGCGGCTCGGCGAGGAGGCCTCGCGTCCCCATGCCAGCAAGCACCGCAGGCTGACCCGCGACTGAGCGCTGACAAGCCCCTGAGCTGCCCCGAAGACTCCTCGAGAGCTTCGGGGCAGCGCTTCGTCAGGGGCCCTGCACACAGGTGCGGTTCCTTGTTCGGTCCGTATCGCGATGCTTGACTGGACGCATGAAGAAGCTCATCAATGATGTCGAGCACGTGATCCAGGACTCACTCAAGGGCGTTGCGGCCGCCCACCCCGACACGCAGCGTGTCGACCTCGGCAACAAGATCGTCTACCGCGCCCAGCCGCCGCGTGAGGGCAAGGTCGGGCTGGTCTCCGGCGGTGGCTCCGGCCACGAGCCGCTGCACTCCGGATATGTCGGTGTGGGCATGCTCGATGCCGCCTGTTGCGGCGAGGTCTTCACCTCACCGGTGCCCGACCAGATCGTGGAGGCCACGAACCACGTCAATGCCGGGGCCGGCGTCCTCCACATCGTGAAGAACTACACCGGTGACGTCATGAACTTCGAGATGGCCGCGGAACTCTCGTCGGCCGACGGCATCGAGATCGACACCGTGCTGGTCAACGACGACGTCGCCGTGCAGGACTCTCTCTACACGGCGGGGCGGCGCGGCGTCGGCCTGACCGTACTCGTCGAGAAGATCCTCGGTGCAGCCGCGGAGGAGGGCCGCGACCTGGCCGCTCTCAAGACGCTCGGGGACAAGATCGTCGCCGGCGGCCGCTCCTTCGGCATCGCCATCACACCGTGCACGACGCCTGCGGCGGGCAGACCGAGCTTCGAGCTGGCCGACGACGAGATGGAACTGGGCATCGGCATCCACGGCGAGCCGGGGCGCAAGCGGGTGAAGCTCGGCCCGGCCTCCGAGGTGGCCCGCCAGCTCACCGAGCCGGTGCTGGCCGACCTGGACTTCACCGGCGGACCGGTGATCGCGATGCTCAACGGCATGGGTGCCACGCCCCTCATCGAGCTCTACCTGCTCTACGGCGAGGTGGCGCCACTGCTCGAGAGTCACGGCGTGAAGGTTGCGCGCAGCCTGGTGGGCAACTACATCACCTCGCTGGACATGGGCGGCGCCTCGCTGACCCTGCTGCGAGCCGACGAAGAGCTGACGAATCTGTGGGATGCCCCGGTGAACACGCCGGGAATGAGGTGGGGGTGCTGATGAGCGAGACATCGATCCAGCGGCTTGAGGCCTGGCTGAAGGACTATGCCGGGGTGGTTGCCGAGCACGAGGCGGAGCTGACCGATCTCGATCGTGAGATCGGCGACGGTGACCACGGTTCCAACATGAACCGCGGGATGAAGGCCGTCGCAGCCCTCGACGTGAGCGGCTTCACCAGCGCCTCCGCGTACCTGAAGAAGGTGGGGATGACGCTGGTGAGCACGGTCGGCGGAGCCGCCGGCCCGCTCTACGGCACCTTGTTCCTGCGGATGGCCGGTGGCATCGGCGACGAGGAGACGCTCGACACGGCGCATCTCGCCGCCGCGCTGCGGGCCGGCGTCCAAGGCGTCACCCAGCGCGGCAAGTCCGCAGTGGGCGACAAGACGATGGTCGACGCCCTCACCCCGGCCGCCGATTCGCTCGAGAAGCAGGCGGCCGACGGCGTCGACCTCGCGACAGCGCTGCCAGTGGCAGCCGCGGCGGCCGATGCCGGGCGGGAGTCCACGTCCGCGCTGGTGGCCCGTCGCGGGCGGGCGTCCTATCTGGGCGAGCGGAGCGTGGGCCACATCGACCCCGGTGCCGCCAGCTCCGCCCTGCTCATCGAGTCCGCCGCCCGGACCCTGGCCTGAGGAGTCCATTCGTGATCGCTCTGCTCGTCGTCTCGCACAGCCGCCCACTGGCCCGGGCCGCGGTCGACCTGGCCGCCCAGATGGTTCCCGAGGACAGACGCCCGGCCATCAAGGTGGCCGCCGGCCTCGACGAGGACACCCTCGGCACCGATGCCTCCGCAGTCTCGGCTGCGCTGGAAGAGCTGTCGGACGCCGAGGGAGTGCTCGTGCTGGTCGACCTCGGGTCGGCGATCCTCAGTGCCGAGATGGCGCTCGAGTTCGTCGACCCCGATCTCGCAGCGCGGGTGCGGATCTCCGCCGCCCCGATCGTGGAGGGTCTCGTCGCCGCCGTCGTGACGGCCTCGTCGGGGGCTCCGCTCGACGAGGTGGACAGGGAGGCGCGGGCAAGCCTCACGGCGAAGATCCAGCAGGTGGACGCCGACCAGCCCCAGGACGGCCAGGCGCCGGACGACCAGCCCCAGGATGGCCAGCAGAGCAGCCCCGTCGGCGACAGCCAGGCCGTACCGCCGGTCCCGTCCCAGCCTCAGGAGCCCGACGAGCAGTGGGAGCTCGTGCTGGACAATCCGCACGGGCTGCACGCGCGCCCGGCCGCGGCGCTCGTCTCGGCGCTGCGCGGGCTGGACGCGCAGGTGAGCGTGGCCAACGCGTCCACCGGCAGCACCCCGGTGGACGCCCAGAGCCTGTCGGCCGCCACCGGCCTGCAGCTGCGTCAGGGCCAGACCATGCGGCTCAGCGCCACGGGCCCGCAGGCGCGCGAGGCGCGTGGGGCGGTCACCGAACTGGCGGCCCGCCACTTCGGCGACGAGATCTCCCAGCCGGCAGCGAAGGAGCCCTCCGACACCGGACCGGTGCGTGGCCCGGCCAGGATCATCTCCCTGGATCCCGACATCTCCGGTTACCGGCCCGGCGATCCCCAGGCCGAGCAGCGCCGCCTCGACGAGTCCCTGCGCAGCGTGGAGGAGCATCTGCGTGCCGCGGCGTCAGGCCCGTTGTCCGCGGTCTTCACGGCACAGTCCGAGATGCTGGCCGATCCCGTGCTCGCCCGCAAGAGCTCCCGGCGCGTGCAGGCCGGGGACTCGGCCCTCGGCGCTGTGATGAGTGTCCTGGGCGACATGGCTGCCGGCTTCGACAAGCTCACCGATCCGTATCTGCGCGAGCGCGGCCAGGACGTGCGCTCGCTGCGGCGTCTGCTCGTACTTGCGCTGACTGCTGCCGACTGGACGACCGGGCTCGACGTGCAGAAGGGCATCTGGGTGCTGGCGGAGCTGGATGCCATCAGCGCGGCGAGCCTGGACACCGACCGGTGCACGGGAATCATCACGACGACCGGAGGCGACACGGGCCACGGCGCGATGATCGCGCGTTCGCGCGGGATCCCGCTGCTGCTCGGCGTCCCCGATGCGGCGAAACTCACCGACGGCGAGCAGATCGAGATCGATCCCGCAGGACACACCCTCAGGCGGCTGCAGGACGACTGAGCCCGCGGTTCAGCGCTGCAGCACCGGGTTGTAGAGCAGGGAGTTGTAGCGGGCCGGGCATTCCGGGCCGATGAGGATGCCGGGCGCCAGCCGTCCTGAATCGCGCAGCCGTCGCAGTTCGGGCACCAGCCGGTCACGCAGGTGCCAGGGGTCGAGGGTGTTCACGTAGATCTTCGTGTCGCCCTCGAAACCTGCCAGTGTCGAGACGCGCCACTTGAGATTGATCCGCCACGGCATCGCCATGTCCGTGTCCGGCGAACGGTGGTGCCATTCCTCGTTGCAGGGCACCTCGGCCCCCGTCCCGGCGTGGCAGGCGTGGACCAGTGCCGACATGTCCGCGCGCTCCGCCTCGCTCTGCCGCCAGGGCTCGCAGACCGGCGAGGTGGAGTAGATCTCGACGGTGGGGTAGCGGTGCCCGAAACCCGCGAAGGCGATGGCGTGCTCGTTCTGCGCCACCACCAGGTCGTGCTGGACGGCGACATTGAGCGCCAGGTCGTTGTAGGCATTCGGGTTGGACCGCAATCGCGCGAGTTCGTCGCGCGCCGTCACCGGCCGTTCGTCGATCGAGACGAGCTGCTTGTGCAGGTGGTCGAAGGAGGCGCCCGCCGGACGCAGCCAGTTCTGGAAGACGGCCACATAGCGCACGTGGCGGTTCTGTTCGTACAGCTCGTGCATGGTCTGGACGGTGAAGTCCATGTACTGCGCGTGCTCCTCGGGGGTCAAGGAGCCCGAACCGGCGAGCTGCGAGCGATCCCTGGCCCCGTCCACGAAGTGACGCCGGGCCACGATGACGTCGTGGCCTCCGGCGAACAGGCCGATGGCTCGGCGTGCCAGTTCGTCGGCGCTGAGTCTGGTGAGCTCCTTCGGGCTGGCGGGGTCGGTCTCCTGCTTCACCGCCAGGATGTGCTCCACATGGCGTCGGCCCTCGGCGTCGGCGCAGTACCGGGCGCATTGTTCGCGCAGGTTCGCGCTCGGGCGGTAGTCGTAGTTGCGGGCCCAGAACTGGTAGCCCACGATCTCGAACAGATTGGGGATGCGCCGGAATTCTGCCCGAGTCCGGCCCCAGTCTCCTGGCAGCACTCCGCGCAGCGTCGTCCAGCCCGCGGCGGTGCGCACCCGGCGCGCCTTCTCCGGTGGGGTCTCGGCGATGCGTCCCGAGCAGAAGGCGCAGGCCCCCGTCGCGTCGTTGGGCGACACGGGTGAGGTGTCTGCCGGTGGCCGGGACAGGGGACGGTCGGCACGCCCGGGAACCGTCCACACCTGCACCCCGGACAGCAGGCTGAGCTGCTTGACCGTTCCGTCCGGCATGACCCGAAGCGGGTCGCTGTGCCCGAAGTCGCCCATGCCGGCGAGTCTAGGGTGCCCCGGGCTCGGCGAGCCCGGACGTCGGGGAGGGGATTTCGGGGCGGGGCGTGCTGAAACTACCTGAAGTCTGGGTTTTCCGGGCTGTGGCGGCTGGGTGGGGCGAATCGCGGCAGTTTTGGCACGGTCCTCGGGTGGGTGGAGCTGCGGTGTGCCCGGAACGAGAGGGGTTCTGGCAGCTGAATGCGCCTGGCTCGGCGAGCCCGGACGTCTGGGAGAGGATTCCGGGGCGAGCGTGCTGAAACTACCTGAAGTCTGGGTTTTCCGGCCTGTGGCGGCTGGGTGGGGCGAATCGCGGCAGTTTTGGCACGGTCCTCGGGTGTTGGATGAATCCATGAGTCCCTCGCTCCCCGAACAATCCGCGTTCCACCTCCCCGATTTCGACGCTCTCGACCCACAGCTCTTCGGCGAGGTGGTGCGGGCGAGCCTGGTGGGAGAGCGCGAAGGGCTCGACGCGATCGCCGCTGACGGGTCCGCGCCCACCGAGCAGACCGTGATCGATGCCTGGGAGCGCGCCGGTGAGGCCCACCGGCGGGCCGCCTCCGCCCTCTACACGCTGCGCGATGCCGACACCACGCCCGAGCTCGATGCCCTGTGCGACGAGCTCGCCCCCGAGCTGGCGGCGCACGACGACTCGATCCTTCTCGACCCCCGGCTCCACTCCCGGGTCACGGCACTGGAACAGGCAGGGGAGCGGGGTCAGCTCAGCCTGGACGAGCAGGCGCGCTGGTGGCTCTCGGAGACCGATCGGGAGTTCCGCCGCCACGGCGTGCAGCTCGACACCGGCCGTCAGGCCCGGCTGCGGGAGCTCAACGGCACCATCGCCTCGCTGGAGTCGCGCTTCAGCCAGCTGCTCGTCGCCGGACGCAACGCGGCCGCCGTGCTCGTCACCGACGAGGACGAGCTGGTCGGCCTCTCGGACGAGCAGAAGGAGCAGGCCCGGCAGGCAGCACAGGCCCGCGACGAGCAGGGCTGGCTGCTCGAGCTGGTGAACACCACCAACCAGGACTGGCTGCCCAGCCTCGACCGGCAGGACATCCGCCGGCGAATCTTCGAGGCATCCGTGGGACGCGGCGGACCGGGCGCCACCAGCACCGGCGAGCTCGTGGTCGCTCTCGCCCGCCTGCGCGCCGAGCGCGCGCAACTGCTCGGCTTCACGAGCCATGCCGCCTTCGTGGCCTCGGCGGGCTGCGCCAAGACCGTGGACGCCCTCCAGCCGCTGCTCGATCGTTTCTCCGAGCTGGCGCTGCGCCAGGCCCGATCGGATGCCGAGCGGTATCGGCAGGCCTTCGCCGAGCTCGCTCCCGGCCTCGACTTCCGGCCCTGGGACTGGGCCTGGGTGGCCACCAGGCTGCGGGCCGCCGATGCCGTCGACGACGAGGAACTGCGCCCCTACCTGGAGTTCCACCGAGTGCTCCACGAGGGGGTCTTCGCGGCAGCCCGCCAGCTGTACGGAATCACCCTGCACGTCCGCGAGGACCTGCGCGGGTACACGCCCGACACGGTCGTCCACGAGGTCCGGGAGGAGGACGGCAGCGTGCTCGGTCTCGTCGTCGTGGATCCCTGGGCGCGGCCGAGCAAACAGGGCGGCGCCTGGATGACCGACCTCGTCGCGCAGAGCGGTCTGCTGGGCGAGCTTCCGGTGGTCACGCTCAACACGAATGTCACCCGCCCCGCCGAGGGACGCCCGGCGCTGCTGAGCTGGGACCAGGTGATCACCTGCTTCCACGAGTTCGGGCACTGCCTGCATGCCCTGTTCGCCGACAGCCGCTACCCGTCGATGTCAGGAACCAGCACCCCGACCGACTACGTGGAGTTCCCCAGCCAGGTCAACGAGCACTGGGCCTGGGAGCCCTCGCTGATCGCCCGCTATGCACGTCACTGGCGCACCGGGGAGCCGATTCCCGCCGAGATGATCGAGCGGCTGAGGCGCGGCAAGCTGGCCGACATCGGCTTCGAATCCCTCGAGACGGTCGCGGCGATGCAGCTGGACCAGGCCTGGCACGCCACCACCCCGGCCGAGCTGCCCACCGATCCCTCGCAGGTCGACGACTTCGAGACCCGTGCCCTGTCCGCGCGCGGTGTCGGCTTCGACCTGGTGCCGCCGCGCTACCGCACCCGCTACTTCAGCCACATCTGGGCTGGCGGCTACGACGGCGCCTACTACGCCTATCTGTGGGCGCAGGTCTTCGATGCCGACGCCTGCGCGTGGTTCGACGAGCACGGCGGACTGGACCGCCGGGCCGGCGAGGAGTTCCGCCGCTCGGTGCTCGCCCCCGGTGGGAGCGTGGATGTCAGCGCGAACTACCGGTCATTCCGGGGCGCCGACCCCGACATCGACCATCTCGTCGCGCGGAACTCCAGGGGCTGACCCGGAGGGCCCGGCACCCGGCCGGTCTCACAGATGGGACGCGATGAGCTCCCCCATGGACATGGCCTGGCGGCCGCGCAGGTCCGAGATCTGCTTGCGGCAGCTGAAGCCGTCGGCGAGCAGGATCGCATCGGGCCCGGCGGCGTCGATGGCGGGCAGCAGGTCGTGCTGGGCGACGGCCACGCTCACCTCGTAGTGACCCCGTTCGACACCGAAGTTGCCGGCCAGCCCGCAGCAGCCACCGAGCGTGACGACCTTCGCGCCGGTGCGCTCCAGCAGGGCGGCGTCGGCCGCCCAGCCCAGCACCGAGGCGTGGTGGCAGTGCGGCTGGGCGATGACGGTGTGCCCGTGCAGGTCCGGGGGCGTCCAGTCGGGCAGCTCCCCGAGCAGCTCCGCGAGCGTGCGGGTGGCCTTGGCGACGGTGGCGACCCGCGGCTCGTCGCCGAGCAGCTCTGCGGCGTCCGAGCGCCAGACCGCCATGCAGCTGGGCTCCATCCCGACGATCGGGACGCCCGACTCGGCGATCGGTGCGAGCACGTCCAGGGCATGACGCAGATGGTGGCGGGCACCGTCGAGCTGACCGGTGGTGATCCAGGTGAGTCCGCAGCAGGCGTCCTGCTCGATGATCTGCGGCGCGAAGCCCGCCGAGACGAGCGTCGCCACCAGGCCGAGGATCTGCCCGCCCTCGAAGGCATCGCTGAAGGAGTCGACCCAGATGGCCACCGGGCGCCCCTTCGCCGGGCCCTCGGCCAGCTTCCGGGCAGCCTCGCGACGCGCGGAAACACCGGGGCGGAAGCGCGGCATCGGCCGGCGCAGGTCGACCCCGGCGAGCCCCTTGACGAGCGAGCGCAGGCCGGGGGTCTGGGTGAACAGGTTGCCGAGCCGGCCGACCCTCAGGTGGGTGACGAGCCGGCCCCAGGTGGGCAGCTTGCCCATCGCGTAGTGCGACATCGGGCGCAGCCGGTGGTGGAACCGCTCGAACAGCACCCTCGACTTGTAGGCGGCCATGTCGATGCCGGTCGGGCAGTCGCGCCGGCATCCCTTGCAGGCCAGGCAGAACTCCAGGGCCTCGGCCAGCTCGGGGCTGCGCCATCCCTTGACCAGCTCGCCGTTGATCATCTCCTGGAGGATCCGCGAGCGGCCGCGCGTGGAATCGCGCTCGTTGCCGGTGGCCTGGTAGCTGGGGCACATCACCCCGCCGCCTTCAGTGGTGTCCGCCAGGCACTTGCCCACGCCGGTGCACTGGTGGACATGCCGGGTGAAGGTGGGGTCGACGAGCCGCAGCGGCGACTCGACGGTGGCGGCCACCCGGATGTTCGCGGCAGTCGGGTCGGGATCGACGATCACTCCGGGATTGAGCAGGTTGTCGGGATCGAAGACCTGCTTCACCGCGCCGAACAGCCTGATGACCTCGGGGGAGTACATCAGCGGGAGCAACTCGCCCCGGGCGCGCCCGTCGCCGTGTTCGCCCGACATCGAGCCGCCGTGGCTGGCCACCAGCCGGCCGGCCGCGAGCATGAAGTCGTGATAGCGCTCGGTGCCGCCGGGCTTGTCGAACGGGAAGTCGATGCGGCAGTGCACGCAGCCGTCGCCGAAGTGGCCGTAGGGGAGGCCGTGCAGACCGTGCTCGTCGAGCAGCGCATCGAGGTCGGTGAGGTACTCACCCAGGTGCTCGGGCGGGACCGCCGAGTCCTCCCAGCCTGCATAGGCCGGGTTCTCCAGCGCCACGCCGGCCAGCCCGGCGGCGTCGGAGCGGATGCCCCACAGCCTCTTCGCCTGGGCCGGATCGTCGACCACCCAGCCCTCGAGCGCGCCGCAGGAGGAGACCAGGGCGCGCGCCCGGCTGGCGATCTCGGCGGGGTCCTGCCCGACGAGCTCCACGAAGGCCCAGCCGTCGCCGCGGGGCAGCGGGGGGACGGCCGCCGGGCCGAGATTCTTGGCCACGATGTCGGCCAGCCGCCGGTCCATGCCCTCGATGGCGGTCGGGCTGAACTTGAGGATCGACGTGGTCGCGGCGCCGGCCTGCGGCATCGAGGGATAGCCCAGCGCCACCATCGTCTTGTACGGTGCGTCGGCCACGAGGTGCACGGTCGCCCTGGTGATGATGCCCAGGGTGCCCTCGCTGCCGGAGAAGAACTTCGCGGCATCGCGGCCGTTCTCGGGGAGCAGGTGCTCCAGCGAGTAGCCCGAGACCTGACGGGTGAAGCGGCCGCACTCGGTGCGGATCGGCGCCAGGTTCGCGTCCACCAGACTGTCCAGCGTGCGCAGCAGGGCGGGGCGCTCGCCCCTGCCCTCACCGCCCAGTTCCAGGAGCTCGCCGCTGCCGGTGACGACCTTCAGCCCCACCGTGTTGTCGGCGCTGCGCCCGTATCCCAGGGCGCGCGGACCGCAGGCATTGTTCCCGATCATGCCGCCGATGGTGCAGCGATTGCTCGTCGACGGATCCGGGCCGAAACGCAGACCGTGGGGTGCCGCCGCCTTCTGCAGGGCCTCCTGCACGACCCCGGGCTGGACGGTGGCCGTCGCGGCCTCCGGGTCGATCGAGATGATCTCGTGCAGGTGGCGGCGCATGTCGATGACCACACCGGTGCCGATCGCATTGCCCGCACAGCTGGTGCCCGCGCCGCGTCCGGTGATCGGCAGGCCCACCTTCAGGGCCGCGCGCACCACGGCGACGAGCTCGTCCTCGGTGTGTGGCATGGCCACCACCGAGGGGACGATGCGGTAGACCGAGGCATCGGACGAGTACAACGCCCGGGTCAGCGTGGACCTGTCGAGACAGTTGCCGGAACCGAGCTCGGAGTCCAGCGCGTCGAGACGGTCCTTGCTCTCGGATTGGCTTCTGGGCGTCGCAGTGGTGGTCACCCGCTCAGTCTCTCACCGCCATGACTGCGCTCATTGCACGCCCCAGTGCGCGGAAATCCTCCGCCGACATGGCGTCGACGAGTGCCTCCCGCACCGATCGGACATGGGTCGGTGCGGCCTGCACGAGCAGCTCCATGCCGTGTTCGGTGAGCTTGGCCAGCACTCCGCGGCGGTCCTCGTCGGCTCGGCAGCGTTCGAGCAGGCCCTGGTGCTCCATCCGGGTGGCGGTGTGGGTGAGCCGCGAACGGGACTGGTGCACCGACGAGGCGAGCTCGGACATCCGGACTGCGCGGCCGGGTGCCTCGGAGAGCGCCACCAGGATCTCGTACTCGTTGAGATCGAGGTGGAAGCAGCGCAGCGCCTCGTTGAGGTGGTCGTCGATCCGGGCGACCCCGGACAGATAGGTCCTCCAGATCCGCTGCTGCTCGGCACTCAGCCACAAAGAGTTCTTCTCATCGGGCATGGGGCGAAGTCTACGGGACCGGGCTCGCGGAGGTCGGCACGCCGATCCGGGATGCCCGCACGGGCGCTCCGGGGAGGTCGTCGAGGTGCGCCGAAGCGTCCCCTTCCACGGACGCGTGGGCACGGTGCGCCGGTAGGATCAACGGGAAACAGCAGACCGTAGGGCCACGAGAGGTGCAATGATGACCAGCGTTCGCGACCAGATCCTCAGCGAGTGCCCGCCCAGCTATCCGGCGATGTTCCGCGAGCGGGCCGCCGAGGATCCGGACAAGGTTGCCTATCTGGTTCCCCAGCACCGTGAGCCCGAGGAATGGACGGCGCTCACCTGGCGTCAGGTCTCCGCAGAGGCAGACCAGCTCGCCGCCGGATTCGTGGCCCTGGGCCTGGCGCCCGAGCAGCGGGTGGCCATCGCCGCGACGACCAGGATCGAGTGGATCATGGCCGACTACGGCATCGCCTGTGCCGCCGGTGCCACGACGACCATCTACCCCAACACCCAGCCGGCGGACGAGCTGCACATCCTGCTCAACTCGCAGAGCGTCATCGTCGTCGTGGAGAACTGGGACCAGGCCGAGAAGGTGCTCCGTCAGCACGAGCTCGACGAGCAGGTGCACCACGTGGTGCTGTTCGACGACGACCGCCCCGAGGGCTTCTCCGACGAGCGCGTCGTCAGCTGGCCGAGGCTCCACGAGCTGGGCCGGGAGTACCTGGCCGCCCATCCGACGCTGCTCGAGGAGCGGCTGGCACTGATGGGCCCGGAGACCCTGTCCACGCTGATCTACACCTCGGGCACGACCGGTCGGCCCAAGGGCGTCGAGCTGCCGCATCGTTGCTGGACCTATGAGGGCCACTCCATGAAGCATCTGTGGGGCAAGGTGGTCGGGCCCGACGACCTGCTCTACCTGTGGCTCCCGCTCACCCACGTCTTCGGCCGCGACCTGATCGCCACCCAGCTGGCCTTCGGCTACGTGATGGCCGTGGACGGCCGGATCGACCGCATCGTCGAGGGGCTGGCGGAGACGCACCCGACGATCATGGTGGGCGTCCCGCGGATCTACGAGAAGATCCGCTCGACCGTGATCACGATGAACTCGCCCAAGGGCTTCCGGGGCCGGGTGGCACGCTGGGCCTTCGCGGTCGGCCGCGAGACGCACCCCTACCGTCTGGAGGGAAGGCCGCTGCCCTGGGACGTCAGGCTGAGGTATTCCATCGCGGACCGGCTGGTCTTCGCCAAGCTGCGCGAGTCGCTGGGCGGCTCGATGCGCTTCATGGTCTCCGGCTCGGCGAAGCTGTCGGCCCAGGTGCAGGCCTGGTTCTACTCCGCCGGGATCATCGTCATCGAGGGCTACGGCATGACCGAGACCGCGGCGATCGCGGCCGTCAACCTGCCCGACAAGCCGCGATTCGGCAGCGTCGGACCCGTCACCCCCGGCATCGAGGCGAAGATCGCCGAAGACGGCGAGCTGCTGCTGCGCGGGCCGATCGTGGCGTCCGGCTACCACAAGCTGCCCGAGGAGACCGCGGAGGCCTTCGAGGACGGCTGGTTCCACACCGGGGACATCGGGGTGATCAGCGCGGACGGTTATCTCACGATCACCGACCGCAAGAAGGACCTCATGAAGACCTCGAACGGCAAGTACGTCGCCCCGCAGAAGGTCGAGTCCGCGTTGCTGGCCAACACGCCCTACATCTCGCAGGCCGTCGCGGTCGCCGAGGGGCGGCCCTATGTCGTCGCGCTGCTCACCATGGACCGGGAGGCCCTGCTCAAGTGGGCCGACAACCACGGTCATGCCGGTGAGGACTTCGCCTCACTCACCCGGCTGCCGGAGATCCGCGCCTCACTCGACCGGTTCGTGCGTCGGACCAATGAACACCTGGAGCGCTGGGAGACCGTGAAGCGCTATGCGATCCTCGACCATGAATTCGCCCAGGACACCGGCGAGCTGACACCCAGCATGAAGGTGAAGCGGGCGATGGTGCTGGCCCGTTACGAGAAGGAGATCGACGCGCTCTACGCCCAGACCGGGCGCACCACGCTCACCGACACCAAGGCAGGCGACTGACAGCAGATGAGTGCCTTCCACACCGCGGTTCCGCTGCGCTGGTCCGACCTGGACGTCCAGGGTCACATCAACAACGTCTCCGCGCTCGACTTCACCCAGGAGGCCCGGGCCCGGTTCATGGCCGAGAGCCCGGCGCCGGCGCTTCTCGTGGACGGGAGCGTGCTGGTCAACCAGCAGGTGGAGTTCTTGCATCCCCTCCGGCTGAGCAGCGAGCCGGTCGACGTCAGCGTGGGCGCCACCGCCCTGGGGGCCGCCCGCTTCTCGATGGCCTACGAGCTGCGCCAGGACGGGCAGCTGTGCGCCCGGGTGGCCACGCTCATGTGTCCCTTCGACTTCGCCAGGCAGCGTGTCCGGGTGCTCAACGACACCGAACGGCAGTGCCTGGGCCGGATCGCCGTGCCCGAGCAGACGTGGCGCGAGCTGCCCGCCTTCGACCTGGCGGGCAGGGGCGAGCCCACCCCGCTGCAGGCGAGGTGGAGCGACCAGGACCGCTACGGGCACGTGAACAATGTGCGCATCCTCGACTGGGTGCAGGAGGCCAGGATCGAGGCGACCGCCGCCATCGACCCGAGCATGGCCCGGCCCGGCCAGCAGGCGCGTTCGGCGGGGGCGCACAACGACATGTGGGTGGTCGCCCGCCAGGATGTCTCCTACCTGCACCAGCTCACCTGGCGTCCCGAGCCCTACCGGGCGCTCACCGCACCCCTGCGGATAGGCACCAGCTCGGTGACGCTCGGCTGCGAGATCAGCGACCCGCGGGACGGCACGGTGCGGGTTCGCTGCTGCACCGTCCTGGTGCACGGCGACGAGCAGGGCCGTCCCTGCCCGCTTCCCGAGCCCGCCAGGGCCGCGCTGAGCGCTCGCATGCCCGCCTGAGTGCGCCGGCGGAGCAGCCCTGCCGCCCGTGGTCGGCGCGGCCTCGGGAGACAGGGTAGACCGGGGGATCAGCGGCCGTAGTAGCCCTGGAAGACGCAGTCGAACGGGGCATTGCCGTGCATCCGGTGCTCGATCGCCGAGACGACGACCTGCTTGGCGGTGCGTGCCGCGTCGAGCGGAGTGGCGCCCTTGGCGATCTCTGCGGTCATCGCCGCCGCGAGCGTGCACCCGGCGCCGGAGACCCGCTCCCGGCCGATCGCCGGGACCTCGAGGACCTCCAGCGTCGAGCCGTCGTAGAAGACGTCCAGCGCGGTGCCGGTGTCGAACAGGGTGCCGGCCTTGGCCAGCACGTAGGGCACGCCCTGGTCGTGGATGCGCTTCGCGGCGTCCTTGAGCTCGGCCACGTTGCGGATCTCGTCGACCCCGGCGAGCACCTGGGTCTCGAACAGATTCGGGGTGACGGCGGTGGCGAAGGGCAGCACCTTCTCGCGGAGCGCGTTGTCGGTGTCCAGCGCGGCACCGGCCTCCTGGCCCTTGCAGATGAGCACCGGGTCGAGGACCACCTTGTCGAAGTGGTACTCCTCGAGCGCCCGGGCCACCACCTCGATGGTGGTGGGGGTGCCGAGCATGCCGATCTTCACCGCATCGATGTGCCCGTGCACGGCGACGGCGGCCTCGATCTGGTCGTGGATGACCTGCGGGTCGACGGGGACGAAGCGGTGTCCCCAGTTGTTCTTCGGGTCGAACGAGACGATGCAGGTCAGCGAGGTGGCACCGAACACTCCCAGCGTGTGGAAGGTCTTGATGTCTGTCTGGGCGCCGGCGCCCCCTGATGCCTCTGAGCCGGCGATGGCGAGTGCGATCTTGGTCACGGTCCAGTTCTACCCGATGGCACGCGGCCGGACCCACCCGGTGTCAGGGGACGGGACCGGCCGCGGGGGCACCCGGTCAGTCGATGCGCGTCTCGCTGCGGTCCCCGGACCACTCCAGGTGGAAGTGCCCGTGGTCGTCGACCCGCTCATAGGTGTGCGAGCCGAACAGATCGCGCAGGCCCTGGGTCAGCGCCGCGTTGACGCGCGGGGCGCGGGCCATGTCGTAGTAGGACAGCGTCGCCGCGAAGACCGGGGCGGGAACTCCGGCGGTGACCGCGGTGGCCACCACCGATCGCCAGGCGTCCTGGTAGGCGGCCATCGTGGGGGCGATCGAGGGGGCGCACATGAACGAGACCAGCGCGGGGTCGTCGCTGTACTCCTTGCGGATCTGCTCGAGCAGCTCGGCCCGGATGATGCATCCGTCGCGCCAGATCTTGGCGGCCTGGGCCACGTCGATGTTCCAGCCGAACTGCCGCCCGCCGGCGCGGATCTCGTCGAAGCCCTGTGAGTAGGAGACGACCTTGGAGCACCACAGCGCCTTGCGGACGTTCTCGATGAACGCCTCGCGGTCGTCGACCCGGACGGTGCCGTCGGGGCCCTTGAGGGCGGCCTGGCCGGCGGCCCTCAGCTCGTCGAGGCTGGACTCGGCGCGGGAGAAGACCGCCTCGCCGATGCCGGTGGTGGCGACCCCGAGCTCCAGGGCGGTCTGGACGGTCCAGGTCCCGGTGCCCTTCATCTGGGCCCGGTCCGCCACGATGTCGATGAAGTCCTTGCCGGTGCGCGGGTCCTTCTGGCGCAGCACCTCGGCGGTGATCTCCACGAGATAGCTCGACAGCTCGCCCTCGTTCCAGTCGGCGAAGGTCTGCGCGCACTCCTGGTTGGACAGCCCGACGGCGCGCAGCAGCTCGTAGGCCTCCCCGATGACCTGCATGTCGGAGTACTCGATGCCGTTGTGGATCATCTTCACGAAGTGACCCGCGCCGTTCGGGCCCATCCATGCACAGCAGGGCTCGCCCTTGTAGTGCGCGGAGATCGTCTCCAGCATCGGGCCGAGGATCCGGTAGCTCTCCGGAGTTCCACCGGGCATGATCGAGGGGCCGGTCAGGGCACCCACCTCGCCGCCGGAGATGCCCGCTCCCACGAAGTGGAAGCCCTTGCCGGAGACGTACTTCTCACGGCGGATGGTGTCGCGGAAGAAGGCATTGCCGCCGTCCATCACGACATCGCCGGGGGAGAGCAACGGCAGCAGCTCGTCGATCGTGGCGTCGGTCGGAGCGCCGGCCTTGACCATGCAGATGATCGACCTGGGCTCGGCGATCGAGGCCACGAAGTCCTCGATGCGCTCGGAGGCGATGAACTCGCCCTCGTCACCGTGGTCGGCGATGAGGGTCTGGGTCTTCGCATAGGTCCGGTTGAACACCGCGACCCGGTAGCCGTGGTGCGCCAGATTCCTCGCGAGATTGGAGCCCATCACCGCCATTCCCACAACGCCGATGTTCGCCTTGGGGGTCTCATCCGCCGTCGCAGTTCCGAGCGTGGCCGAATCCGTCATGGAAGTCCTCTCGTCGCAACAATCCGCCCGGTGGGCGGATGCCTGTCATCCTGGCATCGGTCCGCTGGGCCGGATGCGTGTCCATCCTGCCATCGTGCGCCCGGTCGGCGGACCGGTCCGGCGTCCGATCAGTGTGTGCCCGAGCCGAATTCCTGGGCCGCCAGGGCACGCAGGGTCTCGTCGCGGTGCTCGCTGAGCGTACGCCTCACCGGAGCTGACAAGGGAACACGTGCGCTCCAGGCGTCGATCTGCGCGAGCCTCTCGCAGTCGGCCAGCGGGCTGGGCCACAGCAGGTTGAGCACGGCCTGGTGTGCCGCATGACCGCGTCCGGCCCAGATGCCCCGGTTCGCCGAGATGAGCTCGCAGACGTCGAGATAGCGCTGCACATAGGGCTCCAGCAGCTCGTCCTGGCCGTAGCACATGAAACTGGCGCAGATCCGCAGATGGGTGGCGTTGGGCACCGTGGGATCCTCGGTGGCCAGTCGCCAGGCGCGGGCCTTCGCCTCGGGGTCGGCGAGTGCCGTCCGTGCCCCGGCTGCCCGTTCGGAGCCGGTGATGGTGCGGTCGCGCTGCGACTCCTCGTCGATCCGGGAGATCCCGATGAGCCCGAGGCGGGCCAGGGTGGTGACGATCGCCCAGCGCCGGTCCTGGTCGACGACCAGCCCGTCGGGGATCCGGTTCCCGTCGAGCCAGGCCGCCAGTCGCTCACCGTCGGCCGGCTGTCCTGCGGAGGAGATCAGCGCGTCGCCGAGGGCCAGCTGGTGCTGGGAGCCCGGCGTGGCGGCGTCGAGCAGGTCTGCGAGCCCAGCGGCGAGGCGGGAGCGCAGGGCGGCGCGTCCGGAGGGTGCGGTGTAGGCGGTGGCGGCGGTCAGCGCACGGCGAAGCGAGGTACGCACACCGGTCATGTCGGTCTCGCTGCCCACCCCCCGAAGCACCAGGTCCACGTAGTCCTGCGAGCTCATCTCGGCGTCGCGGGTCATGTCCCAGGCGATGCCCCAGACCAGCGCGCGGGCCAGCGCATCCGGCATCGTCGCGATGTGGGCCAGGGCGGTGGCCAGCGAGTCCTCGTCCAACCGGATCTTGGCGTAGTCGAGATCCCGGTCGTTGAGCAGGATGAGATCGGGACGCCGGCGCCCGGCCAGCGCCGCGATCTCGGTGAGCTCGCCACTGATCTCCATCTCGAGGGAGTCCTGGACGACCAGCTGACCGTCCACCACGTTTGCCAGCCCGACGGCCAGGTGGTGGGTGCGCAGCGTGGGATGCTCCGCCGGCGCGCTCTGCTCTACCTGGTAGCCGGTGATCACTGCGTGCCCGTCCACCTGCACCCGGGCGCGCAGCGTGTTCACCCCACTGGTCTGCAGCCACTGTTCGGCGAACTCGGAGAGATCACGGCCGCTGGCCTTCTGCAGGGCCCCCAGCAGGTCGGCGAACTGGGCATTGGCGAAGGCGTGGTCCGACAGGTACTGGCGTACCCCCGCCAGGAAGTTCTCCTCGCCGACCAGCGCCACCAGCTGCTTGATCACGCTGGCGCCCTTGGCATAGGTGATGCCGTCGAAGTTCTGCTCGACGGCCTCCAGGTCGACCATGTCGGCGGCGATCGGATGGGTGGTGGGCAGCTGGTCCTGGACATAGGCCCAGCCCTTGCGGGAGTTCGCGAACCCGACCCAGGGGTTCGGGCCGCCGGCCTGCTCGGCGATCCGCTGCTGCGCGTAGTGGCTGCACCACTCGGCGAAACTCTCGTTGAGCCACAGGTCGTCCCACCAGCGCATGGTCACCAGGTCGCCGAACCACATGTGCGCGAGCTCGTGGAGGATCGTGTTGTCGCGCTGGTCCAGATCGGCGGAGGTCACCTGGGAGCGGAAGAGGTATTCGTCGCGGATCGTCACCGCTCCGGCGTTCTCCATCGCCCCGGCGTTGTACTCGGGGACGAACAGCTGGTCGTACTTGGCGAAGGGATAGGCCCGACCGAAGGCCTTCTCGTAGACGCCGAAGCCGGCCTGGGTGGTGGCCCGGATCCGCGCGGAGTCCAGGTGGGCCGCCACCGACTGGCGGCAGACCAGATCGGCGCCGAGCTGCCCGGCGAGCGAGTTCACCGTGCCACGCTCCACGTGGTACTCACCGGCGATGACGGCCGTGATGTAGGTGGAGATGCGGGGCGTGGGCTCGAAGCGCCAGACCCTGCTCGCCCCGTCGGCGGGGGAGGGCTCCGGGTCGGGGGAGTTGGAGACGACGATCCAGTTCGCGGGGGCCCGCACCGTGAACTGGAAACTCGCCTTGAGATCGGGTTGCTCGAAGCAGGCGTAGACCCTGCGGGCATCGGCGCTCTCGAACTGGGAGTAGAGGTAGACCCGCTCGTCGCTCGGGTCGACGAAGCGGTGCAGGCCCTCGCCGGTGTGCGAATAGCGGCACACGGCGGTCACGCTCAGCTCGTGCGGGCCGGCCGGTGCGCGCAGCGGTATCCGCGAGTCCACGAAGCTCTCCGGGTCGAGCGGACGGCCGTCCAGCTCGGAGCGCACGACGGAGTCCGCGATGAGGTCGATCCAGGAGTCGGTGCCGTCGCTGGTGAAGGAGACCGTGCTCGTCGACAGGAATGTCTCCTGAGGCTGGGCAAGCTCGGCGCCGTCGGGCCCGTGGCCGGTGAGGTCCAGGGCGATCCGGTAGGACTGCACCGACAGCGCGGCGGACCTCGCGGTGGCCTCGTCGCGAGTGATGTTGACAGGATTCATTGTCGATTGCTCCAGACTCTGGGAACGGCGGACTCCAGATCGAGGCTAATGCCGGTTCACAGCGGGGACCAGCGGCATCGACGGGGACTTTTCGCGGGGCTCCGGCACAGGCCTTGTCCGCGGGTTTGTTTCGCGCTTGGCTGGGGGACATGACTGACGCTGCTGTGCAGAATGTCGACCTCTGGTTCGACCCGGTGTGCCCCTGGGCGTGGATGACGAGCCGCTGGATCCTCGAGGTGGAAAAGGTGCGTCCGGTGCACACCATTTTCCACGTGATGAGCCTCGCAGTGCTCAACGAGGGCCGCGATCTGCCCACCGAGTATCGCGCCGAGATGGACCGGGCCTGGCAGGGCGCGCGGGCCAGCATCGGGGTGGAGCAGGAGCACGGTCAGCAGGCCCTGCGGGACTTCTACACGGAGCTGGGCACCCGCTACCACCTCGGCAAGCAGCCCCGAGGTGACATCGAGGTGATCCGTCAGGCGCTGCGCGCACTGGGACTCGACGAGTCCATCGCCGACAGGTCTGACACCGGCGTCTACGACGAGGCCCTGCGGATCAGCCACCACGAGGGCATGGACCCGGTTGGCGACGACGTGGGCACCCCGGTGATCCACATCAAGGGCAAGGCCCTGTTCGGGCCGGTGATCACCCCCGCACCCAAGGGTGAGCAGGCCGGAAGGCTCTTCGACGGTGTCTCCCTGGTGACCGAGTACGACGGCTTCTACGAGCTCAAGCGCACCCGGACGGTCGGCCCGATCTTCGACTGAACAGTGTGGCGTTCATGCCTGCGCCCGTGGATCGCTAGACTCAGGGAGACAAGATCACATCCATGTATTTTCGCTCTCGACCTGCAACCGTCGGTGCTGGAAGCGTGGCTGTGATGACCGGTTGCTTCCCCGCGACAGCTGACAGGTGATCTGGGTGGACGACGTCACGAGCTATGTGCCGGCACGCCGGGCGCTCGCGCCCTTGGACGAGCCGTTCAAGGAGGCAGTGCGCAGTTATGCGGCCAGGCGTGCCATGCCGAGTCCGTTGTCCCAGCCGGACTGGGACGACTTCCTGCGTGGCGGCGACGGTGACGGCGGATATTCCGCGCAGCGTCCCGAGAAGGGATTCCGGGCTTTCCTCGACCGGCTTCTCGGGCGCAATTCCGACGAGCGCGCCCAACGGCTCGAAGAAGATGCCGATGAGTTGCTCGCCCAGGAACTCGTGCGGCTCGCCGCACTCGATCCGCGATGGGGTTTCATGCAGCTCGCCAGGTCGAATTCCGAATTGGCGGCGCTGCAGCACCTGGTCGTCGGGCCGGGCGGGGCATATCTGCTCAATGCCAAGAACCATCCCGGCGCGAAACTTTTCGTCGAGGGCGACACCTTCCTCGTGAACGGCCGCGGCCGTCCCTATGTCTCCACCAGCCGCACCCAGGCCACCCGGGCCACCGGGCTGCTCAGCCGCGACTCCGGCTTCGACCTCGGGGTGACCGGAGTGATCGTGCCGGTCAAGGACCGCCGGCTCGTCATCCAGCAGGCCCCCGGCGACGTCGAGGTGATCGAACGCAAGGGACTGTCCGAGTGGCTGCTCAGCCAGCCCGAGGCGCTCGACGAGCACGAGGTCATCACCAGCTATTCGGTCGCCCGCCGCGCCACCAGCTGGAAGCCCCGCTGGCGCTGATCCGGCACCTCGCCACCGGCCCCGACACACCGTCGGCCGTTGCGGGGCAGGCAGTCCGTTGGGCTCGTCCGGCATGATGGAGGGCATGGCGGACAGTGCTGGAAGTGTCGACGGCGGGCAGATCGGTGCCATCGGGGGAGCCACTCAGCTCGAGGAGGCCGGTGCGGCCGAGCAGCGTCGCCACGCCGACCTGGTCAAGCAGCTCGACGAGGCCCAGGAGGCCTACTACGGACGCGACGACCCGGTCCTGACCGATGCCAGCTACGACGAGCTGATGATCGAGCTGGAGCACCTGGAGGACCGTTTTCCCCAGCTGCGCACCCCCGACAGTCCCAGCCAGCGCGTCGGGGCCGCCCAGCTGGTCACCGATTTCGCCCCGATCGCCCATCCCGAGCAGATGCTCAGCCTCGACGACGTGTTCAGCATCGACGAGTTGAAGGCCTGGTTCGACCGCACGGTCGACGCACTCGGCCACGAGCCCGCGTGGCTGTGCGAGGTGAAGATCGACGGCCTGGCGATCGACCTGCTGTACCGCGATGGCGTGCTGCAGACCGCCGCCACCCGCGGGGACGGCCGGGTGGGCGAGGACATCACGCCCAACGCCCGCACGATCGCGGCGATCCCGGCGAGGCTGACGACGAGCCCGGACAAGCCGTCCCCACAGCTGCTCGAAGTGCGCGGAGAGGTCTTCTTCCCCGTCGCGGAGTTCGAGGCCTTCAACGAGAAGATCGTCGACCAGGGCCGCACACCCTTCGCCAACCCGCGCAATGCGGCGGCCGGGTCACTGCGCCAGAAGGATCCGGCGGTGACCGGCGAGCGGCCGCTGTCCACGATCTGCCACGGCATCGGGGTGCGCCAGGGGCTCGACGTCACCACCCAGTCGCAGGCCTACGCCGAGCTGGCGGCCTGGGGCCTTCCGGTCAGCCCCTACAACAAGCTCGTCCACTCCACCTCCGAGGTCCTGGACTTCGTGGCCCACTACGGCGAGCACCGCCACGACGTGATCCACCAGATCGACGGAATCGTCATCAAGGTGGACGATCTCGCCGAGCAGGCGGAGCTGGGTGTGACCAGCCGCGCCCCGCGCTGGGCGATCGCCTACAAGTACCCCCCTGAGGAGGTCAACACCAGGCTGCGCGACATCCAGGTGAATGTGGGCCGGACCGGCAGGGTGACGCCCTTCGGGGTGATGGATCCGGTGCTCGTCGCGGGCTCCACGGTGGCGATGGCCACCCTGCACAATGCCCACGAGGTGGCACGCAAGGGCTTGCTCATCGGCGACGTGGTGGTGCTGCGCAAGGCCGGCGACGTGATCCCCGAGATCGTCGGCCCGGTCGTCGAACTTCGCACCGGCGCCGAGCGCAAGTTCGTCATGCCCGACCACTGCCCGGCCTGTGGCGCCCTGCTGCGCCCCGAGAAGGAGTCCGACAAGGACATTCGCTGCCCCAATGCGAAGACCTGCCCGGCCCAGCTGCGCGAGCGGCTGTTCAGCCTGGCCTCCCGCTCGGCGCTGGACATCGAGGCCCTCGGCTACGAGGGAGCCTCCGCGCTGCTCACGGCGGGCGTGCTCACCAACGAGGCCAGTCTGTTCGAGCTCACTGCCTCCCAGCTCGTGACGGTGCCCTTCTACACGCGCGCGGCCTCGCCCAGGGAACGCAAAGATCCCGCAGCGGTGGAGGCTCCCGGCCTGGTGGCGGGCCGGGTGCTGTCCGCCAACGGGCGCAAGCTGCTCACCAACCTCGGCTCGGCCCGGGAGCAACCGCTGTGGCGGGTTCTCGTGGCGCTGTCCATCCGCCACGTCGGGCCGACGGCGGCCCGGGCGCTGGCCTCGCGTTTCGGCTCCCTCGACGCGATCCGCTCGGCGAGTGGCGCCGAACTGGCCGAGACCGAAGGAGTCGGCGCGATCATCGCGGACGCCGTGCGGGAGTGGTTCGAGGTCGACTGGCATCGGGAGATCGTCCAGCGGTGGGCGGCCGCAGGAGTGACGATGTCCGACCGCACCGCCGAGGAGCTGCCACAGACGCTGGCCGGCCTGACCCTCGTCGTCACCGGCAGCCTGCAGGGTTTCACCCGCGACGGGGCCAAGGAGGCCATCGAGGCACGCGGGGGCAGGGCGGCCGGATCGGTGAGTCGCAAGACAGACTTCGTGGTCATCGGGGAGAACCCCGGATCGAAGGCTGACAAGGCCGAACAGCTCGGCGTGCGGATCCTCGACGAGGACTCCTTCACCCGCCTGCTGGCCGAGGGGCCCGACGCGGAGCCCTCGTCGTCATGACCAGACGAGCCAGGCCAGCTCGGCGTCGCTGAGCGGATCGGACGCCAGCCATGCGCGGGTGTGCTCGATCTCCTCGTGAACGCCGGTTCCCAGCCGCTCCTCGAGGTGCCAGCCCGGTGGGCTGAGCGAGAGCACATCGCAGGCCAGCGCCGCGCGGAGCCGTCCCGTGGCGGGGCGGAGCTGCGGCAGCGGCCCGTGCAGCCAGGCGGTGGTGTGCCACACGGCATCGCCGGGCCGCTCGGCCCCCACGAGCACGTCGTGGAGG